>JACQHH010000186.1 GCA_016199125.1 Candidatus Lambdaproteobacteria bacterium | reverse complement strand
GCGTTGGCGATGGCCGCGGGCGGGGCCACCACGGGCGGCTCGCCGATGCCCTTGGCGCCGAAGGGCCCCTCGCTGGCCGGCACCTCCACCAGCACGGTTTCGATGTCCGGCAGGTCGGCGGCGCTGGGAATCTTGTAGTCCAGGAAGCCGGCGTTGGCCACGCGCCCGGCGCGATAGAGCATGCCCTCGCTGAGGGCCATGCCGATGCCCTGCACCACGCCGCCCTGCACCTGGCCCTCCACGGCGATGGGATTGATGGCCTGCCCCACGTCCTGCGCGGCGCAGAAGCGCGTCAGGCGCACCTGCCCGGTGTCCGGGTCCACGTCCACCTCGGCCACGTTGGCGGCGAAGGAGGGCATGCGCGTGAAGGTGCCCGTGCCGCCCTGGCCCACCACCGGCCCGCGCTTGCCCATGTGCCGGGCGATAAGCCTGGTGACGGCCACCTTGTGCTCGTGGCGCTCCCGGTCGCGCACATGGCCCTCGGCCAGCTCCATGCGCTCCGGCGTCACGTCCAGGTCCTCCACGGCCAGCTCGAACAGTTGCCGGCGCGCCTGCTCCGCGGCGTACAGGCTGGCCAGGCCCATGCTCTTGAGGGCCTGGCTGCCCACCGAGCTGGTGGCGTGAGGCGCACTTTCGGTGTCCAGGGTGCTCACGGTCACCTGGTCCACCGGCAGGGCCAGCACCTCGGCCACGATCTGCGCCAGGGCCGTGTTCACGCCCGTGAGGTCCACGACGCCGGAGAGCAGGCTGGCGGAGCCGTCGTTGTTGAGCTTGACCACGGCGCCCGAGGGCATGCCGCCCACGTTCCAGTTGCCCAGGGCCAGCCCCGCCGCCGCATGGGGCCCGCGCGAGACGTGGGCCGCATCGTAGCCGGAGAGCCGCAGCACGGCGTCCAGGGTCTCCGCCGCCATCACGTTGTGCAGCGCCATGCCCGCCAGGTTTTGGTGTCCTTCGGGCATCAGGTTCCGGCGGCGGAACCACACGCTGTCCCAGCCCATGGCCTCGGCGATGCGCTCCATCTCCGACTCGATGGCGAAGTTGGTCTGCGGCCCGCCGGGCGCCCGGAACGAACTGCACGGCGGCTTGTTGGTGTAGGTGCAGCGCACCGTGACGCGGATGTGGGGAATGGCGTAGGGCCCCTCGGCGAACTGGGGCAGCGACCAGGCCATCAGCACGCCGCCCAGACCGTAGGCGCCGCTGTCCAGCACCATGTCGAAGGTGCGCGCCAGCAGCTTGCCGTCGGCGCTGACGCCGGTCCTGATGTGCATCTCGAAGGCCGAGCGCGGATTGCCGCAGAGAAAGTCCTCCTCCCGGGTCATGACGACGCGCACGGGACGCCCGGCCTTGCGCGCCAGCGCCGCGGCCACGGCCTCGTCCTGCAGATGGATCTTGCCGCCAAAGCCGCCGCCGACTTCCGTGGCCACCACGCGCACGTGGTTCTGCGGTACGCCCAGCACCTCGGCGATCATGTTGCGCAGGGGATACTGGCCCTGGGTGGAGGACCAGACGGTGAACGTGCGGTCCGGATTGTACACGGCCTGGCAGGCGTGGGGCTCCAGGTAGGCCTGGTGCACCATCTCCGTGGTGTAAGTCTCCTCGAACACCCGCGCCGCTTGGGCGAAGCCGGCCTCCGGATCGCCCCGCGACAGCTCGTTGAGCGAGGCCACGTTGCCGCCGGCGGGCTGGGCCGCGGCCACCACGGTGTAGCCGGCCAGTTCCGGGTGGATGGCCGGGGCGCCCTCGGCCAACGCGGCGCGGGCCGAATCCAACGTGGGCAGCACCTCGTAGCGCACCTGGATCAGCGCGCAGGCCGCCCGCGCGATCTCCGGCGTGTCCGCGGCCACGGCGGCCAGGCGGTCGCCCACGTAGCGCACGCGCTCCCAGGAGAGATATTCCTCGTCCTTGATGTACTGCCCGAAACGCTGGTGGGGCAGGTCGGCGGCGGTGACCACGGCGCGCACGCCCGGCAGGGCCTCGGCCCGCGACGTGTCGATGCCGACGATGCGCGCATGGGGATGGGGCGAGCGCAGCACCGCCCCGTGCAGGGGCGCCTGGGGCAGCCGGAAATCCTCGGCGAACACGGCCTGTCCGGTGAGCTTGGAGACCGTGTCGATGCGCGGCACGGGATGTCCCACGCTGCGATAGGTTGTCGGTGCCATGGCGCCTCCCGCGCGGTGTGTCGTCGTGCGTTCATCCCCGGCCCGGCTCAGGCCCCCGCGGCCGTTGACTCCCACCGGCGCCCGGCGGCTGCGCTGTGGCGTCGGCCCTAGCCTTGGCGCTTCAGCGCCGCGGCCAGGCGGATGGCCTTGACGATGGGCGTGTAGCCGGTGCAGCGGCACAGGTTGCCGGAAATGGCCCGGCGGATCTCGTCGTCGCCGGGCGCCGGGTTCCGCTCCAGCAGGCTGGCCGTGGCCAGCAGCATGCCGGGCATGCAGAAGCCGCATTGCGATGCGCCCGCCTCGGCAAAGGCCTGCTGCACGGGCGCCAGGTGGTCTGGCCGGCCGGCCGCATCGCCGCGTAGGCCCTCCACGGTGAGCACCTCGGCGCCTTCGGCCTCCAGCGCGAAGATCAGGCAACTGTCCACCAGCTTGCCGTCGAGCAGCACGGCGCAGCAGCCGCATTCGCCTTCCTCGCAGCCGCGCTTGGGGCCCGTGAGGCCGCAGGTCTCGCGCAGGAAGGTGAGCAGCGAGGTGCCGGGGCTGACGAGCGCCTCCGTGGGCTGGCCGTTGACGGTGAGACGCAGGGGCTGCTTCATGGGGCTCCTCGCCGGCCCGGGCGCTGGCGTGCCGTGGCCTTGCCAGTGGCGCCGGCCTTGTCGGACTTGCCGGCCGCGCCGGATGTTCCCGCCGTGGCAACTCCCCCGGCGGCGCGGGCTCGCTCCACGGCCTGGGCCATGGCGCGCGCGGCGAGCACGCCGGCCATCTCGCGCCGGTAGTCGGCGCTGGCGCGGATGTCGTCGATGGGTTGCGCGGCCGCGGAGGCCAGCCGCGCCACCTCGGCGGCCAACTCGGCGGACCAGGCCCGACCCCGAACGGCCTCGGCCGCCTGAGGCACCAGCAGCACCACGGGCGCCACGGCCCCCAGCGCCAGCGCCGCCTGCGCAATGTGTCCCTGGGCGTCCAGCGCCACCTGTGCCGCCGCATTGACCAGGGCGATATCCATGGCGCTGCGCGTGAGCCGGGTGAAGGCCGACCCGCCGCGCACCGGCGGCGGGGGCAGCCTGAGCGCGGTGAGCAACTCGCCGGGCGCCAGCGTGGTCTGGCGCGGTCCCCGCCACAGGTCCGCCAGAGGCAGCTCGCGCGTGCCCTCTGCACCGGCCACCACGGCGCGGGCGCCCAGCGCCAGCAGTGGCGGCGACGAATCCGCCGCGGGCGAGGCGTTGCACACGTTGCCGCCCAGGGTGGCCCGGTTGCGGATAGGCGGCCCGCCGATGCAGGCCGCGCCCTGGGCCAGCGCCGGGTAGTCCGCCGCCAGGTCCACGTGGGACTCCACTTCCGCGGCCAGGGTCAGGGCGCCGATGGTGTAGCCGCCGTCCGGGTTGCGGGCAATGCCCGCCAGCTCCGCGATGCGTTTGAGGTCCACCACGTGCCGCCAGGCGTTGCCGCCGCGCTCCATCTGCAGGTGCAGGTCGGTGCCGCCCGCCAGGGGGCGCGTATGCGCCGGATCGTTTCCCAGCAGCCGCAGCGCCTCGGCCAGCGAGGTGGGCGCGTGGTAGGTGACATCGTGCATGCGGCGTCGAGCTCCGGGTGCGTCGAGAGGTAGTTCTACCCGCATCGCCCGGGCGGTGCAACCGCGGGCGGGCGCGGCGCCGGCGGATCGCTCAGGCGTTGCGCAGGGCGGCGGCCGCGCGCTGCTTTTCGGCCACGATGCGCTTGAACTCGTCCATGGAGGCGGGCCACTCGAATTCCTTGGCCATGTCCAGCTCCAGCAGAAAGTTCTTGATGTTCTCCTGCTGGGCGGCCTTGAACTTGGATCGGGCCAGGGCGCGCCCCAGCTCCAGCATGACGATGTTGACCGATTTCTCCTCGCGCAGCTTCTGGTAGCGCGAATCCACGCTCTGCTCGGTCACGCAGGCGTCGAACACCGAGCTCTGGGCGGCATTGCTGTAGACGGGCTTGAGGAACGGGCGCACCCATTCGATGCTGGCCGGATAGGGGAACATCTCGTTCTCCACGGCCACGCAGAACTTGTCGAAGCCGTCCACGGCGAACTTGGCCACCTTGACGATCAGGCGCACGAGCACCTTGCGGAACACCTCATAGCGCTTGGTGCGCTCGGGATTTTTCAGACGGGCGAAGCGCTGCCGCGCCTCCAGCAGCTCGGCCTGGCGCACGACCTCGGACAACACGGAGACCATGGGAATCTCCGCGCGCTCGTCGGTCATGTCGGCCGGAATGAGGTCGGCCTGCATGGGCGTGCGCGCGGCGCGACGCGTGCGCTCGATGAGGTGCGCGGCCACGGCCCCGGCGCGGAAGGCCGCCTGGGCGCCGCCCAGGGTCTCCTTGGCAAAGCGCAGCAGCAGCATCTCCACCGCGTCCAGGGTCGGCTCCTTGAGCTCCTCCAGCGCCGTGGACAGCGTTTTCTTGCCCGCGTCGATGGCCGCCAGCACGGCCGCCACGTCCTTGTGGCCTTCGGGCGTGTTGAGGTGGTTGATGGCCGCCGTGCGCAGGCGATAGGCCAGCCACAGGCAGCCCAGGGCAAAGGGCACGGTGGCGAAATTGCGCTCCAGGGCCTTGTAGAGCGTGTCCAGCTCGCCCACGGTGCTCACCGTGCGCATGTAGTTGGCGCGCAGGAGATTGGTCTGGGCATAGGCGCGCGCGGCCGCCGCCTGGGCGTCGGCGCTGTTGGGCAGCAGATCGCCCGCCTCGCGCGCCAGCACGGCGCCGGCCTCGATCTTGAAGGTATCGGGATCGCCCCAGAATTCCTGCAAGGGCGCGATCAGCGCTTGCAGGGCGCGGCGCACGACGGGCGCGTTCTTGCCGGAGACAAAGGCTTGCATCGCGCGACTCCCGGAGCCAGGGGCGCTGCCGAACGTGGGCGCCGTGGCACGGCGTGGCGACCCGGCGGCCGGGGCTCGGGCGTCCCTGCACACGCAAGGGGGCGCCACCCGCGCGGACGCATCCGCCGGAGGGTCGGTTCCCCGATTGTACCGACCGGCGGCGGGTCGAAGCCAGCGAAAAAAGACTCAGGGGCGGCGCAGGCGGATGCCCAGCTCCCGCAGTTGCAGGTCGTCCACGGGCGCCGGCGCGCCCACCATAAGGTCCGCGGCGCGCTGCGTCTTGGGGAAGGCAATCACGTCGCGGATGGAGGCGGTGCCCACCAGGAACATGATGATGCGGTCGAAGCCAAGGGCCAGCCCCCCGTGGGGTGGGGCCCCGTTGCCCAGGGCTTCCAGCAGGAAGCCGAACTGGGCATTGGCCTCCTCCGCGGTGAAGCCCAGCAGGTCGAACACGCGCGACTGTACGTCCAGACGGTGGTTGCGGATGCTGCCCCCGCCCAGCTCCACGCCGTTGAGCACGATGTCGTAGGCGCGGGCGCGGATCGCGCCCGGCTCGCTGGCGGCGTACGCGTCCAGATCCTCCCGCACCGGCGAGGTGAAGGGATGGTGCACGGCATGGTGCCGCTGGGACTGCTCGTCGAACTCCAGCAGCGGAAAGTCGGTGACCCAGGTGAAGCGGAAGTCGTCGGGCCGGGCCAGGCCCAGGCGGTTGGCCAGGTCGCGGCGCAGGTTGCCCAGGGCATCGTGCACCACTTTGGCGCGATCGGCGCAGAACACGGCCAGGTCCCCCGGGGCCAGTTGCATGCGCGCCTCCAGGGCCGTCTGCTGCGCGGGCGTGAAGTACTTGGCGATGGGCGACTGCCAGCCGTCGGCCTGGCGCTTGACCCAGGCCATGCCCTGGGCCCCGTAGATGGCCACCAGCTCGGTCATCTCGTCCAGCTCCTTGCGCGAGAAGCGGGCGCCGCCGGGCACGCGGATGCACTTCACGATCCCGCCCTGTTCCACGGCCTGGGCGAAGACCTTGAATCCGCTGCCGGCCACGAGGTCGGTGAGGTCCACCAGGTGCAGTTCGTAGCGCAGGTCGGGGGCATCGCTGCCGAAGCGCTGCATGGCCTCGGCATAGGTCATGCGCGGCACGGGCACGGGCACCTTGACCCCGATGGTCTCGCGGAACAGGCGCTCCAGCAGCGCGTCGACGATGGCGTAGATCTCGTCCGGCGTGGTGAAGGCCAGCTCCATGTCGATCTGGGTGAATTCGGGCTGGCGGTTGCCGCGGAGGTCCTCGTCGCGGAAGCACTTCACGATCTGGTAGTAGCGGTCGCAGCCGCCGATCATCAGCAGTTGCTTGAAGAGCTGGGGCGATTGCGGCAGGGCATAGAACGAGCCGGGCTGCACGCGGGAGGGCACCAGGTAGTCCCGCGCGCCCTCGGGCGTGCCGCGGGTGAGCACCGGGGTCTCCACCTCCAGGAAATTGCGCTCGGTGAGGAAATTGCGCACGATGTGCGCCGCCCGCGCCCGCAGCCGCAGGTTGTGCTGCATCTCGGCCCGCCGCAGGTCGAAGTAGCGGTACTTCATGCGCAGGCGCTCGTCGGCCTCCTCGTCCCAGGAAAACACGGGCGGGCGCGAGGGATTGAGAATCTCCAGGCGCGAGACGAGGATTTCCACCTCACCCGTCTGCAGCTTGGGGTTGACGTTGCCCGCCTCGCGGTGGGCCACCTGGCCCTGCACGCCGATCACGAATTCGCTGCGCAGGGCATCGGCCGCGGCATGGGCGGTGTGGTCCACGTCCAGCTTGAAGACCACCTGCACCAGCCCCGTGTGATCGCGCAAATCCACAAAAATGACGCCGCCGTGGTCGCGGCGGGTGTTGACCCAGCCCATCAGCACCACGGTCGACCCGATATGGGTGGCGCGCAAATCGCCGCAGTGATGGCTTCGCAGTCCTAATTTCATGTCAGGGTATCCGGTTGACAGCGTGTCGGCCCTGTTTCCAGGGGAGTGCGGCGCGCAGGCGCCGTTAAACAGATTATTTTGGGATTGGCCTGCCGGGTTGTCAAGAATAGCTCCTGCGGCCGGAACGGCGTTCCGCCAGGGCCGGGCCGCGGCGCCCTGCCGCCCGTCCGCGCGCACGGGCCGGCCGCCCGGTCGGTGGTCAGGGCGGTTGTCAGGGCGATGCGCGCCGGATACAACTGAGACGGACCCCGCCGTCGTGCGCTCGCGGGGCGCCCCACATCCGATCTGCGGCAGCGCGGGCGCCGTGCCGGCGTCAGGCCTCCGCGTGTGTGCCGGGGCGGGTCAGGCGCAGCGGGCAGAGCGAAGAAGGACGATGCAGGCTGAAGGACAACAGCACTTGGATGGCCGAAGTGTGCGGACTACGGAGCGGAGCCCCGGAGCCGTCCTCAAGCTGGCGAGAGGCTTGCGCCGGCAAGCGGCATGACACCGGTGCCGTCAGGCAGGCGAATGCCAGGTTGCGGGACGCTTGGCACTACAGGCAATGCAAGCCGACGGACAGATTGAGGGAACGGCCCGACAATGCCCTGCGAGACTTGATTGAGCGGGGAGAAAAGCGTTCAGCGGCAGCCCGTCAAGGGGCGGCAATTCGGGTGGAAGTCTGAAGCGGGATGCAGCGGGGAAGCTTTAGGGCTCGATGCTCCCTTGAGAGATGGGGGAGCCCAGTCGCCGCAAAGCGCCGCGTTGGACGATTGCTATGTCAAAACGAAGCCTTTAGGGCTTCCTTTGGTCAGCACTCCGCCTTTGACGGTCTTCTGGAGTTTATCCAGATGCTTGTTCCAGACTTTGCCGGTCTTCTGATCCTGGTCAAAGCCAAACACCAAGAGCTTTGGTGCAAATTCCACTCTGAACGGTTGACCCCGCGCCACGCTCTTGATCTCGTCGGAAACGTTGTTCCCGGTCAATGCGCAGAGCTCGATGCACACGGTGCGATAGGCGTATGTGACGAGAGCTTCGCTTGTGCGAAGCACGTCGGCATACTCATCGAGTTGACCGATGACCGCAGGCTTGTCCGTTGCGCGCAGTTCCGAATTGGAGAAATGCTTGGCCTCGTAGAAGCGAAGTTGGATCTGATCCCCGGATCTGACTAGCGCGCAGAAGTCAACTCGTGGAGTGAATCGGATTCGGACGACTTGGGATGGGTCTTGCTCGTTGCTCGCATACGCGTTGATTTCGAGTCCATCGGAATGGTCGCCGCCCGCCCGCTCTTGGGTCAGTGCCACTTCCACGTCAACAATATTCTCATTACTCGTGAGAATTTCATGCACGCCCGTTTTCTCGAAACCCGCGTAGGAAGATGCGGCAACTTTCAGGTCGTTAAGGTCGCCGTAGGAGGTAAGGGCATAGTGGCTGAAATTTGTCTGGCCATCGAAGCCTAGCTCCCCATCTGTCAATTTCAGATACAGCGGTTCGCGTCTTGGCGCGAGTAGGTACTTGTAGTGTGTGAGACCCTTCAGTTTTCCCTCTTGGTGCCGCAGTTCCACAAGACTGCAACCCCTGTAGTACACATTGAGATACCCGTCCCGAATCGCGGTGAAACATTCCGGATCGGCGACCATCTGATGCCACCAATTGGCTTCTCCCTTCTCGTACTCGGCATTCAGCGCGTCGATGAAGTCCTGGCCGATGCCACGCCTGAATGCCATACCAGTCTCTCCGTTTGAAGAAGCCTACACGTCCCACCAAACGCCATCCTGCTTTGGCGTGACGTTCTCGAACAATTCGGGGTAACTGCCGGTGTGGAATGAATGGATCGGCACCAGCGCTTTGGGCCGCATGGACCGGGCGAGGCGCTTCAAATCCGCCACGGACGCGTGACCCGATGAGTGGATTGTCTCGACGGAGATTTCCTTGGTCTTCAACCAGCCGAGCGTCGGCTGCATCCGTTCCTCGCCCAGGTAGCCTTCCCACATCGAATACTGGAGCCGCGCGCCCGACAGACAGTTGGCTTGTTCAAGCTCGCGCGACATGGCCGGTCTGAACAGCAGCACATAGGATGAAGCCAATTCCGCGAACTGCTCAGGATAGATGCGGTGGGCGTGGTGGGGCCGCAACAAGTCGAAACGCTCGGAAGTCTTGATCTTGACGCGCTGCCACCTGGGGACAAAGACGCTGACTTCGGGCCAGTCCGATTGGGGAACGTGCTCGTTTCCGGTCGCGGCCAGCATTGCGGCGGTGTACAGGTCCACGATGAAGCGCCGCCCCGCGCGCTTGCTCGCCCGGAACACCGTGACGAGCCGGTCGAAGTTCTGGCCCGATGCCCACACCATTGCCAGGCCGGGCGTACTTCCGAAGGCGGCCAGAAACGCTTCCTCAAGATCGCTCTCGGTCGCGAAGCCACGGTCGGTATTGGTCCTCCCGATGGTCGTCCCTTCGAGAAGCAGCGCGTCGATCCGGGGTGGTGGGTTTCGCACGAGTTCGTCGAAGAAGGTGGATTTCCGACCGTGACCGCGTAGATCGCCGCTGTAGAAGAGCCGCTTCCCGTCCGCCTCTATTACCATCGCATAGGCGTCGTAGGCGGAGTGATCCATCAGGTAAGGCGTGATCGTAAATGGCCCTTGCGTGATCGGGTTCCTGTCTGCCAGCGGGATCGTGTTGGAGAGCTTGACGCTAGAAGGGATGAAGTCCGCAGCAGTCGCCAAGATGCGTGTTGCAGCCGCCCCAATCAGTACCGGAATGTCGGATCGAATGTGCTGAATGAGCCCGTAGTGATCCTGGTGCGGATGAGAGATCACCACGCCCAGCAGGCTTGGATCGGGCTCGCGAAAGCCGGGCACTGGAGGGACCAGTGCGGCAGGATCGTCGTGCTCGCCCGCATCCAACGGCAAGCCGATATCTAAGACGATCCTCTTTCCCTGGGCTTCGATTTCAATGCAGGTCCCGCCGATCTGTTTTGTGCCACGGTGGATGCAGACTCTCATGTCGGGCTAGAGCCTATGTTGGAGCTTGTGCGCCTTGTGCCACTTGGCCTGCGACTCGCGCTCCGCCCAAAATACTTTCAAATCGGCTTGGGACTCGCGCTCCACCCAGTACAACTTGGTGGTCGCTTGGCTCTCTCTCTCGACGTAAACCCAAAGAGCATCGCCTTTCGCCTGTGACTCTCTCTCTACTACAAATGCCACCAAGTCCGCCTGACTCTCGCGTTCTACTTCAAATGCTTTGACGGTTGCCCGAGACTCTCGTTCAACGACAAATATCTTTGCCATCTGAAATCATCTCCCATTCAACGGGCATTCAATTAGGCGAAGTTCGAAATTGCAAGCACGGAGAGGCAAGTGGAGCCGCAAGTTGGATCATCCCTTGCCCCAGAGAGCATATTTGTTATGGTGGTGCAACAATTAAGTATCCTGGAGCGATCCCTTGTCCGAGCCTTTGCGCCAGCGCGACGCCCTGCGCTTCTTCGCGCCGCTGATTTTCACGGCGCAATTGATGATGGTCTCGCATTCGATCATCCACGCGACCATGGCGCGGCGGGCGTTGCCCAAGATCGCCCTGGCCGGCTTCAGCACGACGCACGCGCTGTTCTCGGTGCTGGCCGCGCCCACGGTGACCACACCGCTGATCGCGCTCTCGTTCCTGCGTGACCGGCGCTCGGTGTGGGCGCTGGTGCGCTTCAACGGGCTGCTGATGCTGGCGCCGCTGCTGGCCATGCAACTGGTGGGCTGGACACCCCTGGGCGACTGGGTCTTCGGCGGTCTGGTGGGTACGGACGCAGCCATCACGGACGCGGC
>JACQHH010000185.1 GCA_016199125.1 Candidatus Lambdaproteobacteria bacterium | reverse complement strand
CCCTTGGGATGGCCCGTGGTGCCCGAGGTGTAGCACAACCCGCAGGCGTCCTCTTCGTGCAGCGTGGCGAAGTGCTCCTCGTCGCTCGCGGCGGCCATGAGCTGCTCGTACACATGGGTCGGCGACAGGGACGTCTTGGGGAGACCGCCGGTATCGTCCATGAGCACGTAGCCGCGCACGGATTTCAGCTCTTTGCGCAGGTTTTCCAGGGGCGCCAGCAGGCTGGTATCCGCAAAAATCAGGCTGTCCTGGGCGTGGTTGACGATGTAGCCCAACTGCTCGGCGGACAGGCGCACGTTCAGGGTGTGCAGCACGGCACCCACCGCCGGGATGGCGTAGTACAGCTCCATGTGGCGGTAGGAGTTCCAGGCAAAGGTGGCCACCCGGTCGCCAGGCTTCACCCCCAGCGTGCGCAGCACGTTGGCCAGCCGCACCACGCGGGCATAGAACTCGCCGTAGGTGTAGCGATGGCGTCGCCCGGAGATCTGGCTCACGATCTCCTTGTCGGGAAATATCGAGCGCATGCGCTGCAGAATCTGGGGCAGCGTCAGCTCGTAATGCATCATCAGACCTTCCATGACTGCACCTCCTGCAAACGGCGAGGACGGGTCGATCGCGCGTGGGATGCGCTGCGCCGGCCCTGCGCGCTGCCTGACCGTTGGGGGTCCGAGCAGCCGCTGCCGGCGGTAGGGGCAAGGTTATTTTCCACACGAGTGGTGCCCCCGCGGTGACTTTTCCTTAGCACGTTGCGGCGGGGAGTTGCACTCCGGCCGAACACCTGTTCGGCCGATTCAGCGCCGGCCGCCAGAGGGTCCGGGCGGCGCAGCGACCCGACGCAGATCGGGCCCCTCGTCCCACCACGGCGGCGGAACGTTCGGCCATGCAGGGTGGAAAGCAGGGGTGCTGATCGGGAGATAATTGCCGCAGCCTGCGCCGCGTTGAGGGGTTGGCGCAGCGCCGGCGCGGGGCAGACGCTGGAAAGCGCGATGGCCAGCCTGACGATCATTCGCCCAGGGATTGGCGCACCATGGCGCGCTTGAGCTTGGACTCGTAAATCCTGAGCCGGTTGTACTCGTCCTGTTCGCGCTGCAGGCGCTGGAGTTCCTCGCGGGCGCGCTGTTCGGCGCGCTTGGCGCGGGGAATGTCGATCATCGCGCCGGTCTCGGCCATGTCCGGCAGCACGGTCACCCGGTTCGAGGCCACCTGGGCATAGCCATAGTGTACGGCGATGACGGTTTCCTTGCCCGCGGCCGAATAGCGCAGCAGGCCGGTGTCCAGCGTGGTCACCACCGGCACGTGCTCGGGCAGCACACCCAGCTCCCCTTCGCTGCCGGGGAGGGTGACCCATTCCGCATCGGTTTCCAACAGTTGCTTGTTCGCCGTGATGACTTCCAGGTGCAGTTGCTCGGCCATGAATGCGCTTGTCGTGGCTGGGGTTGACGCCAAATCGCCCCGTGCCGGCGTGTCGTGAGCCGGGCTCCGACGCCCGCTCGCGGCCCGTGGCCGTTGGCGATGCTAACATGTACCAATGCCACGCCACCCGCGGGATTGCAACCGCGCCGGGCCACTGCGGCAGGGCCTTCGCACAGTGCGGGGCGACGCCCGCAGGGGGGCGTTGCTCCGCGGGCCGCGGAGGCTCAGCCCAGCAGGCGCGTCATGAGCGGAATGCCCACGAAGGTGCCGACGGTGCTGCCCACGTTGGCCAGCGCCACGACCAGCAGGATGCGCGTGATGCCGTTGCGCCAGAATCCACGCACGGAGACGATATCGGCGGGCAGGCGCTCGAAATCGGCCACGCGCGGCCGGCGCAGCACGGCCTCGCACAGGCCGGCCACCCAGCCCGCGGCGACCATGGGATTGAGAGAGGTCAGCGGCGCGGCCACGAACGCCGTCACGATGGTCAGCGGGTGGGCCAACGCCAGCAGCGCGCCCAGGGCCGCCAGCAGCCCGTTGGCCAGCACCCACACCTTCACCATTTCCCAGGACACGGTGGCATCGACGGAGAAGAAGCCGTAGGCGATCAGCCCCAGCACCAGCAGGGGAATGAGCCAGGGCAGCAGCCGCGCGACCCATCCTCGCGGCGGGACGGTCTCCAGCGCGGCGACCGAATTGGCCGTCGGCGCCCGCAGATGCGCCGCAAGCCCGCTCAGGTGGCCCGCGCCCACCACCGCCACGACGGTGCGCCCGGGCGCCTGACGGATGCGATGCGCCAAATAGGCGTCGCGCTCGTCGATCAGCGTGGCCTTGGCCCGCGGAAAGGCCTGGGCGAAGGCGTTCATGACCTGGGTGAGCATGTCCTCGCGCTTGAGCGACTCGATCTCCTCCTCGCCCAGCTCCTCCTGCATGGCCAGCGAGAGCGTCATGTTGCCGAACAGCTTGACGCGGTCCCACCAGCCCAGGTTGCGCCAGGTGCGGCGCAGCGTGACCTGGATGTCGCGGTCGGCCAGCACCAACTCCGCGCCGGTCTCGGCGGCCACGTCGATGGCGCGCAGCATCTCGGCGCCGGGCTTGATGCCCACCCGGTCGCCCAACTTGCGCTGGAAGGCGGAGAGGATCAGGTGCGCCAGCAGCATGGTGGCGCGCTTCTGGCGGATCACCTGCACGATGTCCATCTCGCGCCACTTGGTGGGATTGACCAGCGCGTCGTAGCGTGACTGGCACAGCTCCACGCACACGGTGTCGGGCCGCACCTCGCGGATCAGCTCGTCCACTTCCTGTTCGCTGCGGGCCGAGATGTGGGCCGTCCCCAGCAGGTGCAGGGTCTTGTCGCCGATGTGCAGCACGCGCAGGTGGGTGCGCGGCGCGGATTCGCCCGGCGGGGCGGGCTGCGGTTGCACGACGGGATCGCTCATGGCGCGGGCTCCGCCGGGGCGCGACCTGACGCAGCAGGGTCGGGCGCGCTGGCCAGACGTTGCAGCAGGCGCGCATGGATGTTGTCGAAGCCGCCGTTGGACATCACCAGCACCACGTCGCCCGGCACCGCCTCGGCCGAGAGCACGTCCAGGATCTCGTCCGTGCCCCCGGCGGCCAGGGCCGGCGTGCCGGCCCGGTTCAGCGCCTCGGCCACGGCCCGCGTGTCCAGCGCCGCTCCGGCGGCCGACGTGCCGTGAAACGCCGGGGCCACCAGCACGCGCTCCGCCCCGGCGAGCGCGGCCGGGAACTCGGCCTGGAAATGGGCGCTGCGCGCGGTGAAGCTGCGCGGCTCGAACACGGCCCATAGGCGCCGTCCGGGGTAGCGCGCGCGAATGGCCTCGATCGTCAGGCGCACGGCCGTGGGATGGTGGGCGAAGTCATCGACCACGGTCACGCCGCCGGCTTCCCCGCGCACTTCCTGTCGCCGCTTGACGCCCTGGAAGGCGTCCAGCGCCGCCTGGATGCGCTGGGACGTGGCGCCCCGCCGCTGGGCCAGCACGATCACCGCCGCGGCGTTGCGCGCGTTGTAGACGCCCGCCAGCGGCACGTGCCAGGAGTGCCTCACGCCCTGCCAGTGCGTCTCGAAGCGGGCCCCGGGCCCCTCGGCGCGCCAGCTCTCGATGCGGCAGTCGGCTTCCACGGCCGTGCCGTAGGTGACCACGGGGCAGGGCGCCAGGGACGTCAGCGCGGCCGCGTTGGGGTCGTCGGCGCAGGCCACCAGCAGCCCGTCGCGAGGCAGCCCGCGGATCAGCGCCGCAAACTGGGTGGTGATGGCGGCCAGGTCGGGATAGATGTCCGCGTGGTCGAATTCCAGGCTGGTGAACAGCAACGAGTGGGCCTGGTACTTGAAGAACTTGGGCGTCTTGTCGAAGTAGGCCGTGTCGTACTCGTCGCCCTCGATGACGAACACGTCGCCGCCCCCCAGGCGGAAGTTGGTGCCGAAGTTGCGCGCGATGCCCCCGATGAGAAAGCCTGGATCGGCGCCCAGCTCCACCAGCACGTGAGCGCAGAGGGAGGTGGTGGTGGTCTTGCCGTGCGTGCCGGCAATCACCACCGAGCGGCGCTCTCCGATGGCAAAGCGCCGCACGGCCTCGGCCATGGACATGAAGGGCAGCCCCCGCGCGCGCATCGCCTCGGCCTCGGGATTGCTGGCCCGGATCACGTTGCCCACCACGACCAGGTCCACGTCGGCGGGAATGTTCTCCGCGCAGTAGCCGGGCCGCAGCGCGATGCCCAGCGCCGCCAGGTGCTCGCTCATGGGCGGATATACGTTTTCGTCGCTGCCGGTGACCCGGTAGCCGCGGGCCTGCAGGCAACCGGCCAGGGCGGTCATGGCCGTGCCGCAGATGCCCAGCAGGTGCACCGAGCGCAGGTGCTCAGGCGCGGGAATGGCAGTAGCGGCGGCGGGCGCCGACGGTTCAACGGTCACGGCAGATGGTCACGATGGGTGGTCGCGCGCGGCGGATTGTGCGAAATTGGCTGGGTTTGCCGCCCGGCGCCGCGCCGGACGGTCTGGCGCCTGGCCCACGGCGCAGCGCACGTGGCGCATATCACATCAAAGGTAGAGGGATTTCGGGAAAATGGAAACCGAATCGTCCGTGATCGCGTTACGCAGCGTGGGCAAACGCTTTGGGCGCCGCTACGTGCTGCGGGAAATCGACGCGGACATCAACGCCGGGGAAATGACCCTGCTGCTGGGCAACAACGGCGCCGGCAAGAGCACCCTGCTCAAGCTGCTGTCCACGCTCATGCGCCCCAGCCTGGGCACGCTGTATTTCCGCGGGCAGCCCTATCAGCGCTCCGCGGAAGCCGTGCGCGCGGCGGTGGGCATGATCTCCCACGAGAGCCGCTTCTACCAGGATCTCTCGGCGCGGGAGAACCTGCGCGTTTACGGGACCTTGTATGGAGTGCGCGACCTGGCTCCGCGCATCGCGACGGCCCTGGACGCCACCAATCTGGCGGCGGTGATCGACGTGCCGGTGCGCGCCTTCAGCAGCGGAATGATCAAGCGCCTGGCCCTGGCCCGCCTGCAGCTCTATGCGCCGCAGGTGCTGCTGCTGGACGAGCCCTATTCGGGCCTGGATCAGGTGTCGATCGCCATGATGGACCGTTTCCTGGGCGACTTCAAAGCGCGGGGCGGCACGACGGTGCTGGTGACCCACCAGTTCACCAACGGGGTGCAGCTTTGCGATCGAATTTTGATCGTCGACCAGGGACGCGTGGTGTATCATGGACAGGAGCATCGTCCCGATGCGGCCCGTTGCGTGGAGCTGCTGCAAACGCACACCGCGGGGCCGCAGCGTGCTGCTGGCGCCTGAAAAATCACCAAAAAGAGGTTGATTTGATTGCCATATTTGGTCTTGCCTCATTGCTGGGCAGCGTGCTGCTGGGGCTGTGGGTGTTCCTCTTCACGCCCAACGACGCGCTGATGGGCGTGACGCAGAAGATCATGTACATCCACGTGCCCTCCATCTGGATCACCTATCTGGCCTTTTTCATCGTGTTCTTCAGCAGCGTGGGCTACCTGTGGAAGCGTACCGAGGGCTTTGACCAGGTGGCCAAATCGTCGGCGGAAATCGGCGTGCTGTTCTGCGGCCTGGGGCTGATCACCGGGGCCATCTGGGGCCGGCCCACCTGGGGCACGTACTGGGTTTGGGACGCTCGGCTGACCACCACCCTGCTGCTGTTCCTGATCTACGTGGGCTATGTGCTGCTGCGCGCCTTCGCCACCGCCGGGGAGCGCCAGGCGCGGCTGGCCGCGGTGATCGGCATCATCGGCTTCCTGGACATTCCGCTGATCCACGTCTCCGTGCAGTGGTGGCGCACGCTGCACCAGCCTTCGACCATGTTCAAGGTGGGTGCCGCGGGCGAGCCCAAGCCGGCCATGCCCCCCGAGCTGCTCTGGCCGTTGCTGGTGGCCGTGGTGGTGATGACGCTGATCTACGTGTTCTTCCTCCTGTGGCGGCTGCAGATCGACGCCGACGAGGTGGCGCTGGAGGAACGGCTGGCCCAGGAATAGCCCCGCGCAGGCCGGAAGCATGGCGCCTCGCGACGATGCGCCGGGTCGGCCCCCGTCGCGAGGGCGGCAGACGTGGCGAACCAAAATCGCGTGGGCCGCATCGGAATCAATGGGGTCGGTGTACGGCAGGCCCGCACCCCATTGGCACTCAACACCTTCTCGCATCGTCATCGAGCCATGAAACGACGCTATATCCAGTTCGCCATCGGCGGCGCGATCATCGCCGCCATCCTCATCGGTGTGCTCTACCAGGGCGTGCAATCGACCGTCTTCTTTCACACTCCGCACGAGATCCTGGCCTCGCCCGAGCAGTTCCGCAACCGCACCATCCGCATCGGCGCGCTGGTGGAGCGCGAGAGCACGGCCTGGGATCCGGCCGCGGTACAGTTGCGCTTCAAGGTGACCGAGGACTCGCGCACGTTCATCCCCGTGGTGTTCAACGGGGTCAAGCCGGACATGTACCGCGAGGGCCAGGGCGTCGTGGTCGAAGGTCAACTGGACGACCAGGGGGTGTTCCAGGCTACGCAGGTGCTGGTCAAGCACAGCGAGGAATATTCCGTCGAGAAGTCGAGTTACGCGGACAAGGAGAACATGTACAAGACCCTGGTCAACGCCACGGAGCGCTAAGCCGCGCCGGCGCCGCCGGCAGCCACGGACGTCCGCGGCACGACTATCGGCTCGGCCGCGGCAGGGTTGGCCGACACCGCGGCACTGCGGTCGGTCCCCTGCGGCAGCCGCGCCCGGTCGCGGGCCGTGAGTCGCCAGCGGCGTCGGTTTCAAGGGAGCGCCTCAGCGCGACGTCAGCAGTTCATCGCAGCCACGGGAGAAGCTGGCATGCTGGTCAACATCGGGTATGCGTTCATGGTCGCGGCCTTGGCCGTCTCCGTGTTCGCCATGGTGGCGCCGCACCTTGGTGTCGTGCGCAACAACTGGAACCTCGTCGCCTCGGCGCAGTTCGCCACCGTGCTCAACCTGGCCTTTGTGCTGCTGGCCAGCCTGGTGCTGTGGCAAGCCTTTCTCACCGACGATTTCCGCGTGTTGTTCGTCTGGCAGAACGCCAGCAGCGACATGCCGGTGCTCTACAAGTTCTCGGCGTTCTGGGGCGGCATGAACGGCTCCCTGCTGCTGTGGGAACTGGTGATGGCGGTCTTCACGACCACCGTAGCCTACGTGTACCAGCGCTCGCACCGGGAGATCCTGCCCTACATCATCACTACCATGAGCGTGATCAACACGTTCCTGCTGCTCATGCTGGTCACGTATGCCAACCCGCTGGCGCTGCAGGCCGGCACGCCCACGGAAGGCCGAGGGCTGAACCCGCTGCTGCAGCATCCGGCCATGGCCGGCCATCCCCCGCTGCTCTACCTGGGCTACATCGGCTTCAGCGTGCCCTTCGCCTTTGCCATCGCCTCGCTGGTACGCGGCCGCCTGGACAACTCCTGGATCATCGCCACGCGGCGCTGGACGCTCTTTGCCTGGTACACCTTGGCCATGGGGCAGATCCTGGGCGGGCAGTGGGCCTATGAGGAGCTGGGCTGGGGCGGCTACTGGGGCTGGGACCCCGTGGAAAACGCCGCCTTCATGCCCTGGCTGACCGGCACGGCGTTCCTGCATTCCATCATGCTGCAGGAGAAGCAGAACATGATGAAGGTGTGGAACATGGTGCTGATCATCATTACGTTCTCGCTGAGCATCCTGGGCACCTTCATCGTGCGCTCCGGCGTGCTCAATTCCGTGCACGCCTTTGCCCAGTCGGAGATCGGCCCGGCGTTCCTGAGCTTCGTGGGCCTGATCCTGGCCATCTCATTCGTGCTCGTGTTCCGGCGCATGAAGCTGCTGGAATCGCGGCATACCGCCGAGCGCCTGCTGAGCAAGGAAACCACGTTTCTGCTGAACAACCTGCTGCTGGTGGGCATCGCCTTTACGGTGTTCCTGGGCACGGTGTTTCCGCTGCTGGCCGAGGCCATCCGCGGCACCAAGCTCTCCATCCAGGCGCCGTTCTTCGTGACGCTCACGGCGCCGCTGGGCATCGCCCTGCTGGCCCTGACGGGGGTGTGCACGATGATCGCCTGGCGCCACACGTCGCTCTCGTTCCTGCTGCGGCATTTCCGCTTGCCGGTGGCCGTGGCGGTGGCGACGGTGGCCGTGCTGCTGGCCCTGGGCATGCGGCAGGTGCCCGGACTGGTGCTGTTCACGGTGTGCGCCTTCACCATGACGGTGCTGCTGCACGATTTCGCGCGCACGGTGCGCGCCCGCTGCAGCCAGCTCAACATTCCCCTGCTGCAAGGCATGATCTCCACCATCAACCGCAACCAGCAGCGCTGGGGCGGCGCCTTGATCCACGTGGGCGTGGTGCTGCTGTTCATCGGCTTTGGCGGCAGCTTCTTCAACTCCGAGAGCAACGTCACCTTGCAGCCGGGGCAGTCGGCTGTCGTGCGCGACTACAAGGTGCTTTACCAGGGTCCGCGGCAATACCAGGAAGGCAACGCCACGCTGCACGCGGCCAACCTGGACATCTTTCGCGGCGAGACGCTGGTGGCCAATCTGCTGCCCGCACGCAGCTTCTATCCCACCCAGCCCGATCCGCTGACCGAGGTGGCCATTCACCGCACCGTGGCCGAGGACCTGTACGTGGTGCTGGCCTCCGAAAACGCGGACGGCACGGTCACCTTGCGCGTGCGCATCAATCCGCTGGTGGTGTGGATCTGGATCGCGGTGCCGTTCATCACGCTGGGCACGGGCCTGGCCATGCTCTATCGCCCGCGGCGGCTGGAAGCCACGGCCCTCTCGCGCAGCATGGGGTTGGTATCATGATGCGTTCCTGGAAGTTCTGGGTGGCGTTGGGGGGCGTGTTGGGGGTGGTGGCCATGTTCAGCTATGGCCTCATGATCGATCCCAAGCTGGTCAAGTCGCCCCTGCTGGATCAGCCCGCGCCGACGTTTACCGTGACCCGGCTCAACGGCACGGAGACGCTGAGCCTGGCCGACCTGCGCGGCAAGTCGGTGGTGCTCAATTTCTGGGCCTCGTGGTGCGTGGCTTGCCGGGAGGAAGCCAGGGTTCTGCAGGAAGCCTATCTGGACCTGGACAAAGGCAAGGGGCAGGCGCGCGTGATCGGCATCGCCATCCAGGACACGCCCGAGGCCGCTCAGGCCTTTGCCACCCGCTACGGCAAGACGTATTTCCTGGCTCTGGACAACAAGATCGGCGAGATCTCCCTCAACTTCGGGCTTTACGGCGTGCCGGAGACTTTTTTCATCGATCTGCAGGGCGTGATCCGCTTCAAGAAGGTGGGTGCCGTCACGCGTGACGAAATCTACAACTACATCAACCAGATGACCGCCATGAAGGAGAGCCGATGAGCGCAACGCTGGGCGGACGGCGGCTATGGGCCGTGGGCCTGCTGGTGGCCGTGCTGGCCATCGGCGGGGCGTTGTCGGCGCAGGTGGTGGTGAGGGAAGACCCCCTGGACGCCGAAGTGCGCCGCATTGCCGACATGTTCCGCTGCCCCACCTGTCAGGCCATCTCGGTCAACGACTCGGAGGCAGCCTTCTCCGTGCAGATCAAGGACAAGGTGCGGCGCATGCTGCTGGAGGGCCAGAGCGAGGAGCAGATCAAGGACTATTTTGTCAGCCGCTATGGGGAATGGATCCTGCGCGCGCCCAAGAAGCAGGGACTGGGACTGGTGCTGTGGGTGCTGCCGGGCGGGGCGGTGCTGGGGTTCGGCGTGTGGATCCTCAATCGCGCCGCGCGCCGGGCGCGCGATGTACGGACGGCCCGCGCGGGTGGTGGAGCCGACGATTTGACGCCGGAGCAGAGGCAGCGCATCGAGCGCGATCTGGGCCGCTTTGAAGAGGGAGTGTAGTCCATGGGCGCGCTGGTGGTGGGCATTCTGGTGTTGATCGCGGCGGCGGCGGTGCTCAGCCTGCCGCTGTTCCTGCGCAAGCTGGAGCCCTACGACAATCCGCAGGCGGTGATTGCAGAACCTTACACCCAGGCCGATGCACTGCTGGACGCGTTGGGCGAACTGGACCTGTCCTTTCGCAGCGGCAAGCTCAGCGACGAGGACTTCCAGGCGGAGCGCGCCCACCTGCAGCGCGCCTACATCGCGCTGGTGGAACAGCGCCGGCCCGCCGCGGCCGCGGCCCAGGAGGCCTGAGCGCCCGGCCGGCCCACGCGGCTCGCTGCCGGGTGCCGCCCGCCATCCAGCCCGCGCATGATGCTTCGCCCGCGCCCGGCGTGCCACGCGGCGCCACCGGCCGCGCGCATTGTGTGCGGCGCGCCGATCCCGTAGAACGTGAGACATCATGCGCCGACGGCCGCCGGCCGCGGCCGACGGGAGCGCGCCTCCCCGGGCGCGCTGCGGTACACTCCAACCGTTGCGGGCGGATTGATCTTCCCCATTGTGAGAAGCCTGCTGTTTCGCCTGGATGCGGAGACCGCCCATGCGCTGACGGTGCACAGCGTGCGCACGCTGGCGCTGCTGCCCGGCTTTGTGGGCGCCGTGCGAGCGGCGTCGCACTATGACCATCCGGCGCTGGCGACCGAGTTCTGCGGGCTGAGCCTGCCCAATCCGCTGGGCCTGGCCGCGGGGTTCGACAAGGATGCGCTGCTGGTGCGGCCCTTGCTGGGCCTGGGCTTCGGCGCGGTGGAGGTGGGCACGGTCACCCCGCGGCCGCAGGCGGGCAATGCCCGGCCGCGGCTGTTCCGCCTGCCGCCCGACGGCGCGCTGATCAACCGCATGGGCTTCAACAACCGGGGGGCCTATGCGCTGGGCGAGCGCCTGCGCCGCCTGCGCCGTGGCGCGGGGGTGGTGGGGGTGAACCTGGGCAAGCAGCGCGAAACGCCCCTGGACGAAGCCGTGGTGGACTATCTGACCTGCCTGCACGCAGCGCACGAGGGGGCCGACTACGCCGTGATCAACGT
>JACQHH010000184.1 GCA_016199125.1 Candidatus Lambdaproteobacteria bacterium | reverse complement strand
CGGGCCGCGACGCTCAGTCCGCATACGCCGGCCTGACACGCGAGGAGGCGCTGTCGCTGCTGCACAATATGTTGCGCATCCGCCGCCTGGAAGAGCGCGCCATCGAGCTTTACAGCGCCACGAAGATCCGCGGCTTCCTGCACCTCTACATCGGCGAGGAGGCCGTGGGCGTGGGCGCCATGGGGGCCCTCCGCGACGGCGACGCGGTGGTGGCCACCTACCGCGAGCACGGCCACGCCCTGATGCGGGGCATCGGTGCGCGGGCGATCATGGCGGAAATGTACGGCAAGCAGGAAGGCTGTAGCGGCGGGCGCGGGGGGTCCATGCACCTGTTCGATGCCCGGCGCCGCTTCTTCGGAGGCAACGCCATCGTGGCCGGCGGCCTGCCCATGGCCGTGGGACTGGCCTTGGCCGATGCGATGCAAGGGCGCGAACGCGTGACCGCGTGCATCTTTGGCGATGGGGCCGTCGCCGAGGGTGAGTTTCACGAGTCGGCCAACCTGGCCACGCTGTGGCATCTGCCGGTGCTCTTCCTCTGCGAGAACAACTTCTACGCCATGGGCACGGCGCTCAAGCGGCACGAGTCCCAGCCCGACCTGGCCGCCAAGGCGCGCAGCTATGCCATGCCGGCGGAGACGGTGGACGGCATGGACGTGCTCGCCGTGCGCGCGGCCACGCAGACGGCGGCCGACTACGTGCGCGAGGGTGGCGGGCCCTGCTTCATCGAGTTCCAGACCTACCGCTTCCGCGCCCACTCCATGTACGACGCGGAGCTTTATCGCGATAAGGCCGAGGTGGAGCGCTGGCGCAAGCGCGACCCAATCGACGGGTACGCCGCGCGTCTGCGCGCCGCGGGGCTGCTCGACGATGCGGACCTGCCGGCGCTCGAGAACGCCGTGAAGGAAGAAATCGACGATGCGGTGGCGTTTGCCGAGGCGGCCTCCCTGGAGCCCGTCGAGCAGCTTACCCGCGACGTCTACACTCCAGCCGGTCGGGAGGCGCCATGAGCACCCGCCGCGTGACCTACCGCCAGGCCCTGCACCTGGCCATGGAGGAGGCCCTCAAGCGCGACCCGCGCGTGTTCCTCATGGGCGAGGACGTGGGCCGCTATGGCGGAGCCTACGCCGTGAGCAAGGGCTTCCTGGAGGAGTTCGGGCCCGAGCGCATCCGTGACACGCCGTTGTCGGAATCGACCTTTGTCGGGGCGGGCATCGGCGCCGCCCTGGGCGGCATGCGCCCCATTGTGGAGGTGATGACCGTCAACTTCGTGCTGCTGGCGCTGGACCAGATCATCAACACTGCGGCCACGCTGCGGCACATGTCGGGCGGGCAGTTCAGCGTGCCGTTGGTGATCACCATGGCCACCGGTGCCGGCCGGCAGCTTGCCGCACAGCACTCCCACAGCCTCGAAGGCTGGCTGGCCCACGTGCCCGGCATCAAGATCGTCGCGCCCGCCACCCTGGAAGATGCGCGGGGCATGCTGTGGAGCGCCCTGGAAGATCCCGATCCGGTGCTGCTGTTCGAGCACGCCACCCTGTACAACATGGAAGGCGACCTGGACGATGCGGCCGGCGCCGTGCCCATCAGCGGAGCGGCCGTGCGGCGCGAGGGCAGCGACGTGAGCTTGATCACCTATGGCGGCACGCTCTTCAAGACCATTGCGGCCGCCGATGCGCTGGCCCAGGAGCACATCTCGGCCGAGGTGATCGATCTGCGGGCCTTGCGGCCCCTGGACGATGCCAGCGTGCTGGCCTCGGTGCGCAAGACCCACCGCGCCGTGATCGTCGACGAGGGCTGGCGCAGCGGCAGCCTGGCAGCCGAGATCGCGGCGCGCTTGGCGGAGCAGGCCTTCTACGAACTGGACGCCCCCGTCGAGCGGGTGTGCAGCGCGGAAGTGCCCATTCCCTATGCCAAGCACCTGGAAGACGCTGCAATTCCGCAGACCCCGCAAATTGTCGCGGCCGCGCGCCACGTGGTGGGTTCCCATGTATGAGTTCCGCATGCCCTCGCTGGGCGCCGACATGGAGGCCGGTACGCTGGTGGAATGGCTCATCAAGCCCGGCGATGCCGTGAAGCGTGGCGACGTGGTGGCCGTCGTGGATACCGACAAGGCCATGATCGACATGGAAATCTGGCAAAGCGGTGTGCTGCGGCAGATCGTGGTGCAGGCGGGCGAGCGGGTGCCGGTGGGCGCCGTGCTAGCCCTGCTGCAGGTTGAAGGGGTGCCCGCCGCCGAGCCGGCCACGGCGGCTCCCGCCGCGGTGCCCACGGTCGCGGCGGCCCCGGCGTCGGCCGCGCCCCAGCCGGCGGCCGCCTATGCGCCCGGCAGGACCCAGGCCCTGCCGGGTCGGGAACATGTCACGCCCTGGGCGCGCAAGCTGGCCCGGGAACTGGGCATCGATCTGGCAGGTGTGCATGGCACGGGCGTGGGTGGCGCCATCACCCACCAGGATGTGGAGCGCGCCGCGGCCCGGCCGGGCGTGGCGCCGACCGTCAGCAAAGGGCGTTTGCGCGCGTCTCCCCGTGCCCGGCGGCTGGCACAGGAGCTGGGCGTGGCGCTGGAAGGCGTCGCCGGGTCGGGTCCGGAGGGCGCCGTTGTGGCGGCCGACGTGGAGCGCGCCGCGCGGCAGGCGCGAGAAACCGCGGCGCCAGCGGCGACGGAGGCGGAAGCCGTGGCGCCAGAAACGCGCGCGGCGCTCATGCGGCGGGCCATCGCCGCAGCCATGACCCGCTCCAAGCGGGAGATTCCCCACTACTACCTGGCCACGGAGATCGACATGGGCGCGGCGCTGGATTGGCTCCAATCCGAAAACGAGCGGCGTCCGGTGCCGGAGCGCCTGCTCTATTCCGCGCTGTTGATCAAGGCGGTGGCCAGGGCCGCGGCCAAGGTGCCCGAGGTCAACGGTTTCTGGACGGATGTGGGGTTCCGGCCCAGCGCGGCCGTAAACCTGGGCATGGCCGTCTCGCTGCGTCAGGGCGGACTGATCGCACCGGCGCTGATGGACGTGCAAGATAAATCCCTGGGTGAGATCATGCGGGCCCTGCGCGATCTGGTGGCACGTGCGCGCGCCGGCCGCATGCGCAGCTCGGAACTGAGCGACGCCACGCTCACCCTGACCAACCTGGGCGAGCAGGGCGTCGACGTGGTCTATGGCATCATCTATCCGCCCCAGGTGGCGCTGGTGGGTTTCGGGCGCATCTCGGCGCGGCGCACGATCACGGCCACGCTGGCCGCGGATCACCGGGTCAGCGACGGTCATCGCGGTGCGGTATACCTGAACGCCATCGACCGCCTGTTGCAGCAGCCGGCGGCGCTCTGAGGCCGGGGAGGGGCACGCACGCCCCTGGAGCGCTGCCCGCGGCAGTGATCGATGCCGTGCGCGCGATAGCCCGTGGGCGCGGCGTCTGAGCCCGCAACACGTTTCCAAGGTACGGGTCGTCATGGACAAAGCTGAAATACGCGCTGCGGTCGTGAAGGTCATCACCGCCATTGCGCCCGATATCAGCGTGGACGAGCTCATACCGGAGATCGATCTGCGCGCCGACCTGGACATCGACTCGATGGACTTCCTCAATATTATCGTCGGCCTGCACGAGAAGCTGCAGGTGGACATTCCCGAGGCAGACTACCCCCGCTTGACGACGTTGGCCGCCTTCATCGACTACTTGTCCGACAAGCTGGGCTAGGTGCTCCCATCGCAGGACGAGGCCGCAGACCCCACATGATTCCGCTGCGTTGGCAGGGACGCAAGCAACTGTCTTGAATTTCTCGCTTATTGGCATGCGGAGCGCGGCGATGCGGGGCGGTCCGCGCCGGAACGGCTTGGGGCGCTCGGCGGACAGAACCCCTGCCAGGGGCGGCGATGGGCTTTCTATGGGAGCGCCGTCATTGTGCCGGGGGAGATTGCGCGTTGGTCCGAGATCGGATGCAATTCCGCGACTCCCGCGCGACGCGACCTTTGCGTACCCGCCGGGGCGCTGCGCATGCCATGCTAGAACCACTTGCGCAGCCAGTTCCTCTCGAACAGCAGCTTGCCGATGTGCCAGCGGTAGCCGACGCGCTTGAGGGCGATCTGCGGGGTCGGCTCGGCGTAGAAGTTGCCCCCGCCAAAGCCGGCTCGTCCGTCGCCGGTCTCGATGAAGCACTCCCCTGAGCCGTCGAAGCGGGCCGGCTGGCCCCGCCCCGTGATGGCGCGGGCGATATTCCGCGCCACCACCTCGCCCTGGTAATGCGCGAACACCCCAGCCTTGGGCAGCGGCTTGCCCAGCTTGAGCGGAATGCCCGTCACGTCGCCGATGGCGTACACGCCAGGATAGCGCGTCTCCAGCGTGTGGCGATCTACGGGCACCCAGCCGCTCTCGCCGACCAGGCCCGCCTCGCGTACCACGGCCGGGGCACGGTGGGGCGGAACGTAGGCGAGCAGGTCGAAAGCCGTGGAGGCGCCGTTGGCGAAGTCGATTCGGCGGGCCGCCGCATCGACGCCCGTGACCTGGTGCTCAGGGTGGTAGGCGATGCCTTTGCGCTCCACCATTTCGCGCACGCCTGCGCTCACAACAGGTCCCGCCACGCCCATCGGCCCGGGCTCCGCGGCGTAGAGATCGACCTGCACCTGGCCCCGCACGCCACGCCGGCGGCAGTCATACTCCAACAGCATCGCGGCCTCGTAGGGCGCCGCCGGGCACTTGTAGGCCGGCGTGGCCGTGAGCACCACCAGCCGGCCCGAGCGGAAGGAGCGCAGGGCATCGCGCAGACCCTCCGCGCCGGACAGGGAGTAGAAGTTGTGGCCCGCTTCGGCGAGGCCGGGGATGGTCTGCGGGGCCAGCTCGGCCCCCAGCGAGATGACCAGGTGATCGCCTTCCAGCGTCCTGCCGTTTACCGTGATCCGCCGCGCCTCGGGCTCGATGCGCTCGATCTCGCCCCGCAGTACTTCGATGCCTTTGCGCCGCAGCCGTTCCAAGGGCCGGGCGATCTGTTCGGCTTTGCGCCGCCCGGTCATCAACCATAGGAGGGACGGCGCGAAGAGGTGGTTCGCTTCCCGCTCCACCAGCACCACGCGGTGTTGCCGTGGCAGCAGTCTGCGCAGCGTATTGGCCGCGACCAGCCCGCCCACGCCGCCGCCGAGCACCAGGACGGTTTGCGCGTGTGTCATGCTCTGCCCCCACTGTTGGTGGTTGGTTCCGGGCGTACCGGCCGCCTGACGGCCGCCACGGCGATGAAGGCCGCGCCCAACGTGGTGATTGAACCCAGCCGCGGATCGAGCGGCGCCATGAGGCGGGCCACGCCAGCGAGTGGCGGATAAAACACCGCGCCTGCGGTGCGTTCCGCCGCCAGGCCGGTCTCGGCGACGAGGCGCTTCAATTCGCCCGCGGAGCGGAACGTCGCCGCGCGCCAGACGGGCGAGCCGCTCCAGCCCCGCACACGGCGCCACGCGGCCCAGGCATTCCAGCGGCCGAGGTCGCCCAGCACGAGCCTTCCGCCGGGCGCGAGCGCCCGCGCCATCTCCCGCAGCGCGGCGGCGGCGCCGGGGATGAAACAGAGCACCGTCACGGCCAGCACCACGTTGAAGCGGCCGTCCTCGAAGGGCAGCGCCGTCGTATCGGCCTGCTGGAATTCCACGGGCAGCCCCGCCTGCGCGGCGCGGCGCCGAGCGGCCTCGATCATGCTCGGCGAGACGTCCACGCCGACGACTTGGGCGCCCTGCCGCGCCGCCGCGAGGGCATAGGCGCCGTCGCCACACCCCACGTCCAGCACGCGCAGGCCGGCCAATGGCCCGGCCAGCCGGAACACCAGCGCCTGCTCCAGAGCCTCGGTGATAGTCCCCAAGGTGGTGGCGCGCCACTGCCGGTAATCCTCCGGCCGCACGGTTTCCGTGGTCATGGGCCCCCTCAGAACACCAGCACGCGTCCGGCGGCCTGCGTCCAGTCGGTGAGGTCGTCCATGCTGCTGCGATGGCAGCCCTGGGCCAGCTCGGCATCGGTAATGCCGCGAGCGTCCATGCACGAGCCGCACACACCGACCTCGCCACCCTTGAGGGTCACGACGCGCAGCATGCGCTCGAGGTTGTACCAGCCCTCGGGCGTCTTCTGCCCCGCCTTGGCGCAGCTCGACGCGTCGCCGATGAGGAACACCCGCACCTCCGCGCTGTCGCGCTTGACCAGCGTTCCTGCCAGACGCAGGGCGTTGTAGCTGCGCTCGGTGCCATAGGGGGGATCGTTCAGGATAAACAATGTGCTGGGCATGAAACTCCTCTGTATTGAGAAATGACGCGGCCGCCAGCCGGCTGCGGATCACTCCAGGTCGCGCCGCATGGCCTGGTAGGTTTCCCGGTCGATCTCGCCCCGGGCGTAACGTTCCTTGAGAATGCCCAGGGCGCTGTCGCCGCGATGGGATTGGCCGGAGCGGGTCGCCGTGACCACGGCCCACACGACCAGCCCGATGATGACCAGCGGGATGAGCCAACCGAATCCCATGCCCCAGCCCCAGCCGCCGAAATTTCCCATCATGGCCCGTCCTCCCGATTTGCGTGTGTGGGTCGGCTGCCGGTCACCCGCGGGCTACCGGCAGCCCGGATTGCTTCCAGCCTTCCAGGCCGGTGGAAAGCAAGTACACCCTGGGAAACCCTGCCGCGTTCAGCACCTGAACGCCCCGGCGCGAACGCCGCTCGGTGCGTCACACCACCACGATGGGCTTGTGGCGATGGGGCTCCAGGTCTCCCAGGCGGCCGTCCAGCTCGTCGATGGGCATGAGCAGGGAGGGCGCGATGCGGCCGTCCGGGCCGTGGTATTCCTGCGCCGAGCGCACGTCCAGCACCTGTACGGCGCGCCCCGCGTCCAGCCACCCGGCCAGCACGGCCGGGGATACCCTGCGATGACCGCGCCAGTGGCGCAGCATGAGGGGCAGCAGCACCAAGGCGGCCAGCACGCCCAGGGCGATGCCGCCCGTGCGCGCCCAGCCTGGCGCTCCCGTCAGCGCCGCGCGCCCGGCGTGGCCCAGCCAGGCATAGCCCGCGGCGCCGGGAAGCATGCACAGCAGGGTCGCCAGCACGTACTCGCCGAGCCGGAGGCGGGTCAGGCCGAGGGCGTAGTTGAGCAGGTTGAACGGGAACAGCGGCACCAGCCTCACGAAGGCCACGAAGCGCCAGCCCTCGGCCTCCACGCCCGACTTGAGTTGGGCCAGGCGGCCTCGCGCGCGGCGCTCCACCCAGTCGGCGCCGGCGTAGCGGGCCAGCAGGAAGGCCAGCGTGGCCCCGCCGGTCGCGCCGATGAGCGAGTACACCGTGCCCAGCAGCGGGCCGAACAGCGCCCCCGCCGCCAGGGTGATCGGCGCGCCCGGCACGAGCAACACCGGGGCCACCAGCCACAGGGCGAAGAGCCCCAGCGGGCCCCAAGCGCCGAGCTGCGCGAGCTGGGCCTGCAAGGCGTCGCCGGCCAGGAACTCGCGGTAACGCAGACCCAGCACCAGGCCCAGGCCGACCAGTCCCACGAATGTCCAGCGCACCATATTTCGCCGCGTCATCGGATGAATCCCGTTGTGAGCTCAGGTTTTCGGTTGCGCCGAGGATTTGTCCCGGCGGCCCTGCTCCTCGTGGCGCGCCTGGATCGGGTAGACGCGCGCGTCGCCCAGAAACGGTTGGATGAGCAGCCAATCCAGGCGCAGGTATTTCGGTTCGCGGAACTGCGCGATGCCGATGGTCATGCCCTCGTGTCCGGCTTCCGGCTGCGCCCGGTAGGTGCCCAGCAGGCGGTCCCACCACGGCAGGTTGAAGCCGAAGTTGCTGTTGGCTTCGCGCGACAGCACGGAATGATGTACGCGGTGCATGTCCGGCGTGACCACCAGCCAGCGCAGCACGTGATCCAGGCCCAGGGGCAGGCGCACGTTGCTGTGGTTGAACATGGCCGTGGCGTTCAGCAGCACCTCGAAGACCACCACGGCCACCACTGGCGGCCCGAGCACGGCCACGACCGCCAGCTTGATCCCCATGGAGAGCAGGATCTCCAGGGGATGGAAGCGCGCGCCGGTGGTCACGTCGAAGTCCAGGTCGGCATGGTGCATGCGGTGCAGCCGCCACAGCGCCGGGACGGCATGGAACAGCACGTGCTGCAGATAGATGGCCAGGTCCAGCGCCGCCACGGCGACGACCACGGCCAGGGCGAAGGGAACTTCCATGGCGTGGAGCAGCCCCCAGCCCCGCTCGGCCGCCAGCGCGGCCATGCCCACGGCCGCCAGCGGAAAGGCCAGCCGCAGCAGCAGCGAGTTGAGCACGACGATGCCCAGGTTGTTCGTCCAGCGCAGCGCCCTGGACACCGACAGCGCCCGCCGCGGCGCCAGCAGCTCCCACAGGGCCATCAGGCTCAGCACGCCGAGGAAGCAGCCCAGGCGGATGGCCGCCTCGTAGGTCATCACGAATTCGGTCATGTGCTGCTCTCCCCCTGCTCCAGCGGCCAGTCGCGGGCGCGCCAATCGGCCACGCCCTCTTCCATGCGCACCGCCTTGAACCCAGCCTTGCGCAGCATGGCCACCGCCTCCACGGCCATCACGCAGTACGGCCCTCGGCAGTACGCCACGACCTCGCCCTGGCGCGGCAATTCCGACAGGCGGCGCTTCAGGTCGGCCAGCGGCACCGAGCGCGCGCCCGGGATGTGTCCGGCCCGGTATTCCTCGGCCGGCCGCACGTCCAGCACGGTCACCTCGCCCTTGCGCACCCGTGCCAGCAGGGCGGCACGGTCCACCGGCTCCAGCGCGTTGCGGCTCTCCAGGTACAGCCGCGTCACCTGCTCGATCTCCGCCAGGCGCGACTCGCCCAATCCGCGCAGGCGGACGAAAAATTCACACACATCGTCGCCGGCAAGGCGGTATTCGACGAACTGGCCTTGCTTGGCACCCTCCACGAGCCGGGCTCCGCGCAACGCCTGCAGATGATGGGACGTGGCGGCCACGCTCATGCCGATCTGCCCGGCCAGCCGCTCCACCGTGCGCGGCCCCTGGCAGAGCAGGTCCAGCAACTCCAGCCGCCTGGGACTGGCCAGCGCCTGACCGATGCGCGCCAGTTGGCCATACACGTTGTCTTTGAAATCGCGATCTCTCATATTCAAATGAATACTTGAATATCGACGCAGGGTCAAGCCCGTTTTGCACGGCGCAGCGCCATGTGGTTCACTGGAGGCCACGACAGCTCCTGACAATTCATTTGCGAGCGCACCGATGGACGATTGCTGCCAAGCCCGGGCCCAGGAGATCGAGCAGGCCCACGGTGCCTTCGGGCGCGTGCTGTGGGTCGTGCTGGCCATCAATGCGGCCATGTTCGTGGCCGAGTTCGGCGCCGGGCTGGTGGCGCGTTCAACTGCCCTGATGGCCGACTCGTTGGACATGTTCGGCGACGCGGGCATCTATGCGCTGAGCCTTTACGCGCTGCACAGGAGCGCACGCTGGAAAGCCGGGGCGGCGCTTGCGAAGAGCTTGCTGATGGCGGCCTTCGGGCTGGTTGTCATCGGCGATGTGACGCTGAAGATCGCGCATGGCGTTGCCCCGTCCGCGCCGATGATGGGCGGCTTCGGGCTGCTGGCCTTGGCGGCCAACCTGACCTGTGCGTTGCTGCTGCTGCGCTTCCGCGCGGGCGAGATCAACATGCGCTCCACTTGGCTCTGCTCGCGCACCGACGTGCTGGCCAACCTGGGCGTGCTGGTTGCGGCGGGGCTGGTCGCCGCCACACAGAGCCTGTGGCCGGATGTGGCCATCGGCCTGCTCATCGCGGGCGTGTTCCTGCACTCGGCGCTGGGGGTGTTCCGCGAGGCGCTGGGACAGCTCGGGGCGGGTGCGGAGGCCGCCTGAATCTCAGACCAGCCGTGCCGGGAGCATCATGGTGTACGCCGGCATCCGCAACCTTCCCTGTCCAAGCTCGGCGCTCCGCGTGAGGCCGGCAACGACGAACGCCCTGGCCCCGTCGAGGAATTCCCTGGCAACGTCCCGCGGGAACAGGCTGCCGGTGCGCGATTGACGCCACATTGCGCGCGCTGTATCGAATATCGTTGTCCGATACCGGGATCAAAACTCTGCCCCATCTCACCGGGCCAGCGGAGCGCGCGCGATGGAACCGCAGGGGGATGGCGCGAACGCTGCGCCGGAGCGGGTCGGCGCCGGCTCCTGGCTGGAAGTGTTGCTGGTGAGCCTGCGGCTGGGGCTGACCTCCTTCGGCGGGCCGATCGCCCACCTGGGTTACTTCCGGGACGAATTCGTCGTCCGCCGCAAATGGCTGGACGAGCTGGCCTATGCGGACCTGGTCGCCCTGTGTCAGTTCCTGCCAGGGCCGGCCAGCAGCCAAGTGGGGATGGGGATCGGCCTGGCACGCGGGGGCCTGCCGGGCGCCCTGGCGGCCTGGGTCGGCTTCACGATACCGTCGGCCCTGGCGCTGACGGCCTTCGGCTACGGGTTCTCCACGTATCTTTCCGCGATCGATCAAGGCTGGCTGCACGGATTGAAGGTCGTCGCGGTCGCGGTGGTGGCCCAGGCCGTCTGGAGCATGGCCAGAAACCTGTGTCCCGATGCCACGCGCGTCAGCGTCGCCGTCGGCGCGGCCCTTGGCGTGCTCCTGTGGCCGAGCGCGTTGGGCCAGGTCGGGGTCATTGCCGCGGGCGGGCTGTTCGGCCTGGTCCGGTTGCGGCCCAGCGGGGAACTCCAGCACGTTCCGCTGGGCATCCGCGTCAGCCGCACGCTGGGCGCGGCCATGCTGGGACTGTTTGCCGTGCTCCTGGTCGGTTTGCCCATCGCGGTCGCGGCCATGCAGGATCGCACGCTGGCGCTGGTGGACAGTTTCTACCGCTCCGGCTCGCTGGTCTTCGGCGGCGGACACGTCGTGCTGCCCCTGCTGCAAGCGGAAACCGTGTTCACCGGCTGGGTGACGCGAGATGCCTTCGTGGCGGGCTACGGCGCCGCGCAGGCTGTTCCCGGGCCATTGTTCACCTTCGCCGCCTATCTGGGCACCGTGATGAGCCAACCGCCCAACGGGTGGTGGGGCGGGATGATCTGCCTGGTTGCCGTATTCCTGCCGTCGTTCCTGCTGGTGATCGGCGTGCTGCCGTTCTGGGAGCACCTGCGCCGTCTGCGGGCGATGCAGTCGGCGCTGATGGGCGTGAACGCCGCGGTCGTCGGGCTGCTGCTCGCGGCGCTGTACGCGCCGGTGTGGACCAGCGCCATCGGGTCCCCGGGGGATTTCGGCCTGGGTCTGGTTGCGTTTACGCTATTGATGTTCTGGCGCGTCCCGCCGTGGCTGGTCGTGCTGCTGACCGCCGCCGGCGGTGCGGCGCTGACCGCCGGCGGCTCCTGGTAGGTCGTCCGGGCACGGAAGCTCTGAAAGGGGTCACAGCCGGGAAACGCCGACATGGACGACAGGGGCTTGTACGCGGGCCTGATCCGCCTGCACGCACACTATGAAAAACGAGCCGATTTCCATGATGCCTTCATGACGCTGGGGTGCATCATGATTTGTGCGACCACGCTGCATTTGGGGTTTTGTCAGGGGCTCTCAGTGCCAAATGCTTAGTGCCAAATAATGATTATGATTCAAACACCTACGAGGCTCTTGCCTACAGAACGGAGCAACCATGACGCGACTGATGAGCAGATCCATCTGGGCTGCACCTTCGGCGAATTGACGCTGCAGGGGCTGCTGCGCTTCCCGGAGCGCGTGGGCATCGTAGCCGGCGAGCGACAGTTCACCTACCGGCAGATCGTCGAGGCGATCAGCCGGGTCATTCAGGTGCTGAAAGCCCACGGCCTGCAACGCGGCCAGGGAATCGCGCAGCTCTCGTCCAACGCCCCGGAAATCCTGTTCGTGTGGTTTGCGGCGGCCATCATGAGCCTGCGGCACACGCCGCTGCACCCCTTGGGCTCGGAGGACGACCAGGCGTTCATCCTTGAGGATGCGGAGATTGCCGCGCTGGTCGTGGATGCCGCCGCCTTTGCCGACCGTGGGCGCGCGCTGGAAGCGCGCATCAAGACGCTGACCTCGGTGTTCACCGTGGGCCCCGCCGACGATGGCATCGACCTGTCCGCGGAAATGGCGAAGTGCCGGCCGGGGCCCGTGAGGGTGGAAGCCCAGCCAGAGGACATCTGCACCCTCAACTACACCGGCGGCACGACAGGCCGCCCCAAGGGTGTGATCCTGCCCAACCGCGTGCACGTGGCGGCACGGCTGGCGATGCTCACCGCCATGGCCGGCCGCGGGCAGGGCGGCAGGCGGCGCATGCGGCCCAGTCGCGCGCACGCCTGCTTGATCGCTGTGCCGGGGATGCATTGGGTATGGATCAACGCGGACAGACTTCTCAGGGGTGAGCTTTGAAAGCGACGGCCGCCAAGAACTGGTTGGGACTTGCCCTGGGTGCGCTGCTGCTCGGTGGACTCCTATCCCTGTTTCTCGTCTCCGGACGTGCCCCGTACCTCAGCCGCGTTTTCGACGATCCGCAGTTTGTGAAGAGGATTCTCGTCATTCACGTCAATCTCACCCTGGAGGTATGGATCCTGGGCTTTTTCGGGGCCCTGTTCCTGTCGCTGCCTGGCGCGCGGGCTGGAAGCAAGACGCTGCTGCTGGCCGGCCTGGGGGTTGTGCTGTTCGTGGCCAGCGGGTTCCTTCCCGGAGCGGAGCCGATCCTCTCGAATTACATCCCCGTATTGAATCACCCCTTGTTTTTCACGGGCATCGCCTTGTTCTACGCGAGTGTCGCGCTGACTTTGCTCGACAGGCGACTGCTCCCCGTCCGGCAATCACCTGAACGATCCGCGTTGCCATTGCCTCGGGAAGCGCAACTGCTGCTCAAGACGGCAGGCGCCATCTATCTGCTCGGGTTGGTCGTATTCGCGCTTGCCATCGCGCACACATCCAGGGAGATGGCCGCCCCCATCTATTTCGAGTTCATCTTCTGGGGGGGAGGGCATGTATTCCAGTTCGTGAACATCGCCGCGATGCTCGCGGTGTGGGTGATCCTGCTGGATGAGGTAATGGGCGCGCCGGTGCCGGGGCAGCCTGTCGCCTGGCTGATATGCGCCATGCTGCTGCTCCCCGCGCTGGCGGCCGTCGCGCTCACGGCCGGCGGGACGCAGGGCGCGGCCTATTATCCGGGTTTCATGCTGCTCATGCGCTGGGCAACATGGCCAGCGATTGCGCTGTTGCTGATCGTCGCGGGGCGTGCCCTGTTCGGCGCCATCGGGTCTGGGCGGCTGGCGCCGCGGCGGCTCTACAGCGCCGCGTTCGGGGGCTTCTTCTGGAGTGCCGTGCTGATCCTGCTGGGATTTGCGTTGGGAGCGCTGATCGGCCAATCGACCACGCTCATCCCGGCGCACTATCATGCGACGATCGGATCGGTGACCGTGGCGTTCATGGCCGCCACCTATCTGCTGCTGGAACGGCTGGGGCTGGCGATCCCGACGCCGCGCCTGAAGCGGCTTGCCGCGTGGCAGCCTACGATCTACGGCGGCGGACAGCTCGCATTCGCGCTGGGGTTTGCCGGGGCGGGCCTGCACGGGCTCGAACGCAAGGCCTACGGCCCGGAACAGGCCATTCGTTCCGTCGAGCAGACCATTGGCCTGGGCGTGATGGGAATTGGCGGCATGTTCGCCATCGCCGGTGGCGGGCTTTTTCTCTACATCGCTGCGAGAACGTATTTCCAGCGGGCCTGGACCATGCCGCCCGCACCGCCGAAGTCCGTAAACGCACACGCTGCGCCGGGCACGACCGAGCCGCGCTGACGCGGCCAGGCAGGAAGGCGCCAAGCCGACACCGCCAGCGCAGGACATCTGCACCCTCAACTACACTGGCGGCACGACGGGACGTCCCAAGGGCGTGATCCTGCCCAACCGCGTGCATGTGGCGGCACGGCTGGCGATGCTCACCGACGTGGAGTGCCCCACCCGCCGCGTTTCCTGGTGGCGACGCCGATCAGCCATGCGTCCGGCGGTTTCATCACCCCCGTGTTCCTGCTGGGCGGCACGGTGTATCTGGAGGCCGGATTCGATTCCGAGGGCTTCATGCGGGCCATCGAGCGGCAGCGGATCGACACGGCGTTCCTGGTGCCGACGATGATCTGCACGCTGCTGGTCCACCCACAAATCAGGCGCATCGATCTTTCCGGTCTGGAGACCGTGCTCTATGCGGCGGCGCCCATGTCGCCGGCGCGCATCGCGGAGGCGCTGGACATCTTCGCCCAGGTGTTCATGCAGGGATACGGCCAGACCGAATCGCCCTGTATCTTTATCGTGCTGCGCAAGCAGGATCACGACACGGCGCACATGGCACGGCTGGGCTCGTGTGGCCGGCCGGTGGCGGGCGGCTGCGTGAAGATTCTGGATGACCAGCTCTATGAGGCCCCCACAGGGGAAATCGGCGAGATCTGCATCCGCAGTCCGCAGGTGATGGACGGATACTGGAAGCAGCCCCAGGAAACCGCCGACGCCTTCCGCGGCGGCTGGCTGCACACCGGGTACATGGCGCGCCGCGACGAGGAGGGATGCATCTACATCGTGGACCGCGCCAAGGACATGATCATCTCCGGCGCGTTCAATGTGTTCCCTCGCGAAATGGAGGACGTCCTGGCCCAGCATCCGGCCGTATCGATGTCCACGGCGATCGGCGTGCCGGATGAGAAATGGGAGGAGCAGGTCAAGGCCATCGTCGTGCTGCGGCCCGAGGCGCGGGTCACGGCCGAGGAGCTCATCAGGCTGGTGTGCGAGAAAAAGGGTGCCGTCTATACGCCGAAGTCCGTCGACTTTGCCGAGTCGCTCCCCGTGACGGCCTTGGGCAAGGCGGACCTCAAGCAACTGCGCACAAAATACTGGCAGGGTGAAGCGCGCCAGGTGCATTAATTAGCAGAACCCGCTTGCGCCTGCCGGCCGCCGGGCCTCCACCAGCGCCCACGGCCGCGCGGAAGTCCCGCATGAACCCTCGCGACGCATGCAGGCCGCATCCGCTCCACGGCAATGCCGTACCTG
>JACQHH010000192.1 GCA_016199125.1 Candidatus Lambdaproteobacteria bacterium | reverse complement strand
ATGAAAAACGCGCCGACATCCACGAGGCCTTCATGACGCTCGGCTGTGCAATGATCTGCTCAAAGGCGCTTCATTCCAGGTTTTGTTAGAGGCTCTAAATTGTGAATTATGAAATTTTGCTTCGGAATTGAATTTCGCATCCTTTAATGCAAAACCAGATACAGTTGAATAATTTACGCTACTGAAATCAGCAGACATATGAAATGTTGCACCGGAAAAATCGACAAAAAATCCTCGGGGTTCTTTCACCTGTGCAAATGACACTGATTGATGGAAGCTAACGTCCGTAAAGAGAATCGGATTTCGCTCAACTTTCAATTTTGGGCGCACCTGACCAAGAAACGATGCTTGGGAGAAATCAACTTTTGAAAATCTTACATTGCTTTCATGTATGAGATGTGGGCACGACTTGTCTGGAAATACCCAACCACGACAATCGAGTTCCGCAAGTCGCTGCATTTTGATGGCTTCCTGGATGATCTTCTTGAAAGCTGTACCTGCGGCTTCCAATTCCACAAGGCTATTTACTTTGCGCCACAATTCTACAGGACGATGATACACGCAATAATCTTCTCCCGGCAGGGGTTCATGCGGACACTCGCCTTTGAATAACGCGGTGTCAGGTACCTTCGCTTTGCACGTTGATTGTGTCATTGGCGATTCACCCGAACATCCTTTTTGAAACCTGCGCCAACACTTCTGAGGTGTGGCGTTGAATCAGGTTCAAGCAATCCCTCAAGGTGCCAAGAGTCGTGTAGCCCCGCCCTCCGATAGCCTGCACGGCGGAGGCCCACGAGACATCGTGGTAACGCCGCGAGTGTAGCGCAGTTCGCCCTACTTGAAATCGGCAATTTTCGCGCGCCTCAACGCTGACAGCAGAAGGGCAGCGCTGACCTATTTCGAAATCAACTGCGGAATTCTCGCGGGGCTCGAAATGACATCCCAATGTCACACCGAGCATAGTGAGAGGTCTCGCCGGACTTGTTCCATCGGAGAAATTGAAACTGAAGTGCTTCCGGAAAAGGCGGTAGTCGCCGTGCGTATGTATGCGCGGATTCCGGGGGGCCCCCGGCCGGATTGCGGGCACGCTTGCGGGCAGGCGGCGCTCGATTGACAAGGTGCGGGCAACGGGTGACCATCCCTGGAACCGACCGTCCATTCCGCACCGCCGGCTGCTCCTGGGCGCCGCACCGCCCACGCGGCCCGGGCGTCCGGTGTCCGCAGCGCAGCTCGGGCGCGCGCCGCCCCGCCCCGTCACGCCCTCAACCGCAGCCCGCCATGACCGCCCCGACCGCCGGCACCGAGACCCTGGAAGGCATCCTGGAGCACATCACCTACCAGAATCCCGAGAGCGGGTTCCTGGTGGGGCGCCTGCAACCCGAGGGAGCCCGGCAGACCGTCACGGTGCGCGGCGCCATGTTCAACGTGCGCGAGGGGCAGACCGTCAAGGTCTGGGGACGCTGGGAGGAGCACCGCGACTACGGGCTGCAATTCGACGTGAAGGAATTCCTGGTCATCGAGCCCACCAGCCTGGAGGGCATGCAGCGTTTCCTGTCCTCGATGGTCAAGGGCATCGGGGAGAAGACCGCCGAGCGCATCGTCAAGGCCTTCGGGGCCGAGACGTTTCAGGTGATCGACGCCACGCCGGACAGGCTGCGGGAAGTGCCCAAGGTCAGCGGCGCCATGCTGGCGTCGCTCAAGGCCGCCTGGGCCGAGCACAAGGCGCTGCGGGACATCATGCCCTTCCTGTACGGCCAGGGCATCTCGCCGCATTTCGCGGACAAGATCTTCAAGACCTACGGCTTTTCGGCGGTGGAGGTGATCCGCGAGAATCCCTACCGGCTGGCCATGGACATCGAGCGCATCGGCTTCCGCACGGCCGACCTGATCGCGCGGCGCATGGGCATGCCCCTGGACGCCCCGCAGCGCGCCGAGGCGGGGCTGCTGCACGTGCTGGACGAGATGATCGGCCAGGGCCACGTGGGCATGCCCCGGGAGGAGTTGGTGGCGCAGGCCGCGCAGGTGCTGGAGATCGACCCGCGCATCGTGCAGGGCGCGGTGCAGACCCTGCTGGGCGACGGGCTGCTGCGGCTCTACGAGGACGCCGGGGGCGAGCCGCCCTGCCTGTTCCGTCCGCGTTACGAGCGGGCCGAGGCGAGCATCGTCAAGCACCTGCTGCGCATCCAGCGCGGCGCCGCCTTCAGCACCTTCCGCGACGTGGCCGCGCGCCTGGACGCCCTGGAAAAGGCCTCCGGGCTGTACCTGGCCGACGAGCAGCGCGCGGCCGTGCACGCCGCCCTGAACGACAAGGTGCTGATCATCACCGGCGGCCCGGGCACGGGCAAGACCACCATCCTGCGCTTCATCCTGGGGCTGGCGGCCGATACGATTCCCGACATGGCCCTGGCGGCGCCCACGGGCAAGGCCGCGCGGCGCCTGGCCGACGCCTGCGGGCGCCCGGCCAGCACCATCCACCGCCTGCTGGAGGCGGGCCAGGGGGGCTTCAACCGCGACGCCGACCGGCGCCTGACGGCCGAGCTGCTGATCGTGGACGAGAGCTCCATGATCGACACGCTGCTCATGGCGGCGCTGCTGGCGGCGCTGCCCGACCATGCGCGGCTGGTGCTGGTGGGCGACATCGATCAGCTCCCCTCGGTGGGCGCGGGCATGGTGCTGCACGACCTCATCGCCTCGGGGCGCATTCCCGTGGTGCGCCTGGAGCGCATCTTCCGCCAGTCCGAGCGCAGCCGCATCACCGCCAACGCCCACCGCATCCGCAAGGGGGAGGCGCCCGACCTGGCGTTGCCGCCCGGCGAGGACCTGGCCGATTTCTACTTCATGCCCGAGCCCGACCCGGCGCGCATCGTGGAGAAGATCGTGACCCTGGTCACCGAGCGCATCCCGCAGCGCTTCGGCCTGGACCCCATGAACGACGTGCAGGTGCTGACGCCCATGCACAAGGGCCTCACCGGCGCCCTGCACCTGAACCGGGTGCTGCAGCAGACGCTCAACGCCCATGGCGCGGAGCTGCGCCGGGCGCGCGGACCGGCGCCGGCGGAGCAGGGCGGAGCGCGTGGGCCGGCGCCGGCGGAGCAGGGCGAGGCGCGCTTCCGCGTGGGCGACCGCGTGATGCAGATCCGCAACGACTACGACAAGGACGTGTTCAACGGCGACGTGGGCGCCATCAGGGCCTACGACGCCGACAGCGAAACGGCCGTGATCGTCTTCGACGAGCGGCCGGTGGTCTACGAGCGCAAGGAGCTGGACGACCTGGCCCTGGCCTATGCCATCACCGTGCACAAGGCCCAGGGCAGCGAGTTTCCGGCCGTGGTGATTCCGCTCACCACGCAGCACGCGATCATGCTGCAACGCAACCTGCTCTACACGGCCCTCACGCGGGGGCGCCGCCTGGCCGTGATCATCGGCACGGAAAAGGCCGTGCGCATGGCCGTGCACAACGCGCGGCCCGTAGTGCGCCACACGCGCCTGCGCCAGCGCCTGTTGGCCGCCGTGGGCGACACGCCGGCGGCCGGCACCGCCACGGCATAGGGTGTGTTCCGGAAAACGCAACAGCACATCGGGGGAACAGTGGTTCCCCCGCACCCCCTCTTTTGGCGGCGGTGGCTGGCAGGCCAGCCATCGCCGCAGATTTGGGTTGCAAGGGCCCTCGGCGTAGGGCCTGTCTGAACACGGGATTGCGAGAGGCTTCGCCTCTCGCGCTCTCCAGCAGGGAGCCAGGCTCCCCGCACCCTGTTTGGGCCTGAAGCCCGCTCCTGGAGCGGGCTTCAGGCCAGGAATCGGGGTCTGGGGCCTTCGTCCCCAGCGGGGATGCAAGGGGCAGTGCCCCTTGCGCAAAGTTGCATGAAGACAGAACCAAGGACCTGCACCGCACATGAGCGCCTCCTCCGCCCCGCCCGTTCCGCAGGCCCTGCCGCGGCGCATCGCGCGCCTGGCCGCCATGGCCGCCGCGGCGCGGCGGCGCATCCTGGGGCTCATGTCGGGCACTTCGCTGGACGGGCTGGACCTGGCCCTGTGCGACGTGACCGGCCACGGGCGCGCCACGCGCGTGCAGGTGCTGGCCCACGACACGCGGCCCTACGACGCGGCCCAGCGCGCGCGGCTGCGGGCCCTGGCCTCCCAGGAGCAGGTGGCGCTGGCCGAGCTGACCCTGGCCCATGCCTGGCTGGCCGAACTGCACGCCCAGGCGGTGCTGGAGGCCCTGGCGCGCTGGGGCGTGGACGTGGCCGGGGTGGACTGCATCGCCTCCCACGGACAGACCGTCTACCATGCGCCGCGGGGGCCGCACGGCCTGCGCGCCACGTTGCAGATCGGCGACGGCGACCGGCTGGCCCGGCGCACGGGGCTGCCGGTGGTCTCCGATTTCCGCCAGAAGGAGCTGGCCGCCGGCGGCGAGGGCGCGCCCCTGGCGCCCTACGCCGACGCCCTGCTCTTTGGCGATACGGCCATCCCGCGCCTGCTGCTCAATCTGGGGGGTATCGCCAACTTCACCTGGCTGTCCGCGGGGCGCGGTACGGCCCGCGTGCGCTACGGCGACACGGGGCCGGCCAACACGCTGCTGGACCGCGTGGTGCGCGAGCGCCTGCCGCGGCACGCCGAGGGTTACGACCGCGACGGGGCGCTGGCGGCCCGGGGCCGCACGCACGCGGGGCTGCTGGCCGCGCTGAAGGCCCATGCCTACTTCCGGCAGCCCTGCCCCAAGTCCACCGGACCGGAGACCTTCGGCGCGGACTATCTGCGCGCGGCCCAGGCGGCCGCCGGCGCGGACCATGTGTCCCCCGCCGATCTGCTGGCCACGCTGGTGCGGCTGACCGCCGAGACTGTGGCCGACACCCTGCGCGCCGAGCTGCCCGTCACGCCGGGCGCCGAGGTGCTGGCCTCCGGCGGCGGCACGCACAACCGCACGCTGCTGGCCGCGCTGCGCGAGACACTGGAACCCGTGCTGCCCGCGGCGCGCTGGCGCGACCTGGCCGAGTTCGGCGTGCCGGGCGATGCCAAGGAGGCGGTGCTCTTCGCCGTGCTGGCCAACGAGACACTGGCCGGCGAGGGCTTTGACGTACCGCTGGGCGGCGACCCGCGGGCGGTTGGCGCCGGTGCGGGCGTGAGCTTCGGCAAGCTCTCCTTCCCGGATTGACGCGCGGACGGCCGCCGCGGGCCCTGGGCCGGATGGCGCGCGGGGGCGGAGCATTGGCCAGATCGCGCGGGTGCGGAACATTTGCCTAATCGCGCGCGGGCGCGTAACGATCTGCACGCCGGCGGGCGCCGCAACGGGCTCGTCGCGCGGCGCGCAGGGCTTCACTTCGGGCAGGGAAAGGATGTTGCCGCATGCAAGGCAAGGCTGCGATCACCAAGACGTTCACGATCACCTGGGGCGACTGCGACGGGGCGGGCATCGTGTACTATCCGCGCTTCTTCTTCTACTTCGACATCTGCACCTGGAGCATCTTCTACGCCGTGGGCCTGCACGAGGAGGAGATGAAGCGGCGCTACAACTATATTGTCTATCCGGCGGCCGAGGTTTCGGCGCGCTTTCACGTGCCCTGCCGCTGCCGCGACGTGCTGACCTTCGAGAGCCGCATCAGCGAATGGCGCGCCAAGTTCTTCCGCGTGGAGCACACGGTGCACAAGGCAGATGGCCAGGTGGCGCTGGTGGGCCACGAGCTGCGCTTCATGGGCACGGCGGATGCGGACGACCCCCAGCGCCTGCGCGCCGCGGTGATTCCCGCCGAGGTGCGGGCCTTGTTCGCGGAGTAGCGGAAGGGCGAAAACACGTGCTGGGCGAAAATGCGCATGAAGTTGATGCCGAATTCCATGTGCGATCCCGCGAGGTTGCGACCTGGCCATGCCCAGCCGCTGACGCCGCGATTGCGCCACCCCCAAGCCGGGCGCGGCGGCCGCGGGGCGTCGCGGCGTTCGGCACCGTAACACGAAATCCGAATCAATTTGAAGCATTTGCATCGCCGCCGGCGCCGGCCGCCGCCTCCGCGCCCCTGCCTCCGCGCGGAGGGCGATTCATTGCAATTTCACCCCTGTTGCCCTATGCTCCGCACAATTTGGGATTCACCCGCAGCGGACGGATGGTTGGGGATCCGCCGGCAAACCAAGCGCTCAAGTCCATGCAAGCCGAGGTGCTGGCGTCCCCGGGTGTCCACCCGCGGGGGAGCCCCGGGCACCTGACCCGCCGGCCGATCCGCGGATGTGCGGCCCGGCAGGAGTTCGCCGATCATTACGGAGGCGTTATGCTGAACAAGTCGTGCAGTCTGTCCCGCCTGGGAGTGGCGGCGCTGGCGCTGATGGCGTCGCTGCTGGCGTGGGCCATCGCCACGCCCGTGCAAGCGCAAACCGAGATTCTCATTGGCGGCACCATCGCCCAGTCCGGGTCGTTGCAGGGCATCGTCAAACCTTTCGGGGCGCTGGGCCAGGCCTGGGTGGACGACGTCAACAGCCGCGGCGGCATCTACCTGAGCAAGCTGGGCAGGAAGCTGCCCGTGCGCATGATCCTCTACGACGACCAGAGCGAGCCCCCCACGGCCCTCAAACAGTACGAGCGGCTGGCGACGGTGGACAAGGTGCACCTGTTCATCGGCCCGTTCTCCAGTTTCGTCACCAACGCCGCCATGCAGGCCTCCATCAAGCACAAGATTCCCTTCTTCATGGTCGAGGCCAACGACGCGGTACTGTTCGAGGAGAACAACAACTGGCGCGCCACGGGTCTGGCGCCGGCCGCGTGGGAATACAAGCGCGTGGCCGAACTGTACAAGCGCATGGGCGGCGCGAGCACGTTCGCCGTGCTCAGCCGCGACAATCTGCACGAGCGCGGCGCGGCCCAGGGCTTCGCCGACGAGGTGAAGCGCCAGGGCTTCACGGTGGTCTACAAGGAGGAAGCGCCCAAGGACATCAAGGACTTCTCCTCCATCATCCTGGCCATGAAGGGCAAGAATCCCGACGTGGTGCTGATCGAGGCGTTGCCCCCGCCGTGGAACATCGGCTTTCTCAAGCAGGCGCGCGAACTGGGCCTGAATCCCCAGGACATCGTGGTGGGCCATACGCCCATCCCGGTGATCAAGGGCATGGGCGAATCGGCTGAGAACATCGTCTCGTCCCTGTACATGTTCGATGGCGACACGCCCGACCACCTGCGCTTCGCCAAGCTCTGCGCCGCCGCGGGCTTCGAGCCGTGGCAGTATTCGGAATCGGGCATCCGCTACCGCGCCTACCGCCGCATCGAGGACGCCCTGGAGCGCGCCGGCAGCCTGGACGCGGACGAAATCCGCATCGCCATGTGGACCACCGGCATGACGCTCTTCGGCGAAGAGACCATGAAGCACGACCACGAGGGCTATGGCACCGACCACCCCTACCCCACGCAGGTCAAGGGTGGGAAGCACGTGTCCCTGTGGCCGCTGGAGAAGGGCGCGGCGACGCACCAATACAAGATGGGCAAGTGGTGATGGATCTCGCGATCCTGGTGCAGTTGCTCATCAATGGAATTCTTCTGGGCGGGGTGTATGCCATGGCGGCCGTGGGGCTGTCGCTGATCTTCGGGGTCAGCGGCGTGCTCAACCTCGCCCACGGAGAGTTCCTCATGCTGTCCGGGTTCTTCGTCTACGTGGTCTATGACCGCCTGGGGCTCAATCCGTTCCTGGCGGTCGCCCTGGTGGCCCCCTGCTTTTTCGTGGTGGGCTACCTGTTCGAGATGGGTCTCATCCGGCCGCTGGCCTTGCGCAAGGAGCACGTGCGCCTGGCCTCGGCCACGCTGGTCACCCTGGGGGTGGCGCTGATCGTCGAGGACGCCACGTCCTTCGCCTCGCTGGGCGGCTCCTTCGAGAAGAGCGTGGACATCTTCGTGCCCACGCTGGTGCTGGGGACGGTGTTCCTGCCGTCGCTGAAGCTGGTGATCTTCGCCGTGGTGCTGGCGCTGATCGCCGCATTGTTCCTGTTCCTCAAGTACACCTATATCGGGCTGGCGGTGCAGGCCGTGACGCAGAACCGCCGCGGCGCGGTGCTCAACGGCGTCAACACGTTCCGCATCAACGCCATCGCCTTCGGCATCGGCACGTTCATGGCCGCCGCGGCCGGCGGCTTCGAGGTGATCCATTCCGCCGTGGCGCCCGACATCGGACTGCCGCTGACCCTCAAATATCTCTCCATCATCGTCATGGGCGGCCTGGGCAGCTTTGCCGGCGTGGCGCTGGGCGGGGTCATCATCGGCCTGGGCGAGGCCCTGGTGGGCTTCTACAACCCGGCCTGGGGCCAGACCGTGGCCTACCTGCTGCTGGTCGCCATCCTTCTCGTACGGCCCAAGGGGCTGCTGGGAAAATAGCGCGAGCGCATGAAGCGAACTCTCCCATTTGTCGTGCCGACGGCACTGCTGCTGGCCCTGCCGCTGCTGCGCATCGATGCGCGCGACTACGTGCTGCAGGTGCTTACGCTGCTCTTCCTGAACATCGTGCTGGCCCAGAGCTACGACATGGTGGGCGGCACGATGGGCTACATCAACCTGGGGCACATCGCCTTTTTCGGCCTGGGGGCCTATGCCCTGGGGATTCTCTACAACGCGGGCGTGCCGTTCGTGCCGGCGGTGGCGCTGGCGGTGCTGGCAGTGATGGCCTTCGCGGCGCTGATCAGCTACCCGTTTTTCCGCCTGCGCGGGGCGTATTTCGCCCTGGCCGCCTTTGGCCTGGTCAAGCTGATGGAATATGTGACCATCAACCTGAACTGGCTCACCGGCGGCTCGAACGGCCTGAAGATCGACCCGGCCAACCGCACCGTGCCCATGTATCTGGTCTCGCTGGCGGTGGTGGTGATCGTGCTGCTGGCCTCGTGGGTCATCAGCCGCTCGCGCCTGGGGCTGGCCATGAAGAGCATCCGCGAGGACGAGGAGGTGGCCCGCGACTTCGGCGTGCCCACGCGCCTGGTGAAGACCCAGGCGCTGGTGGTGAGCAGCATCTTCCCCGCGGTGATGGGCGCGTTCTACACGTGGTACATCAACTTCATCGATCCGGGGCAGGTGTTCGGGCTGAAGATCGCGCTCACGCCCGTGGCCATGGCCATGCTGGGCGGTTCGGGCCTGGTGATCGGGCCGGTGGTGGGGGCCATTGTGCTGTACATGGCCGAAGAGGTGATCTGGACGCAGTTCGATGAGCTGCACGGGGCCATGCTGGGCGGGGTGATCGTGGTGGTGGGGCTGTTCATGCCCGGCGGGCTGATGCGGCTGCGCCCCCTGGATGCGCTGCTGGGACGCCTGGGCTGGCGGGAGGACGACCGATGAGCGACCCGCTGCTGCAGGGCCGGGCCCTGGTGCGCGACTTTGCCGGCCTGCGCGCCCTGAACGCCGTGAGCTTCGAGGTGGCCCGGGGCTCCATCACCGGCATCATCGGCCCCAACGGCGCGGGCAAGACCACCCTGTTCAACGCCATCACGGGCGATTATCCGCCCACGGCCGGGCGCGTGATCTTTGACCGGCGGGACATCACGGGGCTGGCGCCCAACCGCATCTGCCGCCTGGGCATCTCGCGCACCTACCAGAGCGTGCGGCCCTTCCTGGGGCTTTCGGTGATGAACAACGTGCGCATCGGGCTGCTCTACGGGCGGCGCGAGGCCCTGACCCGCGGCGAGCAGGAGCGCGAGATGTTCGCCATCCTGGACTTCATGCAGTTGCGCGCCATCGCCGACAAGCGCGCCGAGGAGCTGATCCCCCTGGAGCGCAAGCGGCTGGAGCTGGCCCGCGCCCTGGCCACGGGTCCGCGGCTGGTGCTGCTGGACGAGGTCATCGCCGGGCTCACGCCCACGGAGATCCTCTCCATGATGGAGACCATCCGCGCCATCAACGCCCGGGGCATCACGGTGCTGCTCATCGAGCACGTGATGAAGGCCGTGATGGGTCTCTCCAGCGAGGTGATCGTGCTGCACCACGGCGAGAAGATCGCCCAGGGCGATCCGGCCCAGGTGTCCCAGGATCCCGCCGTGATCAGCGCCTACCTGGGGCAGGCCGACCTGAGCGCCGGCCTGCGCCGCTGACCGGGGTCCCATCCCATGGGAGAGCACCGTGCTCGACGTTGACCGCATCGCCGTGTTCTACGGGGACATCCAGGTGATCTTCGACCTGTCCCTGCACGTGGGCGAGGGGGAGATCGTCACGCTCATCGGCTCCAACGGCGCGGGCAAGACCACCACGGTCAACGCCATCAGCGGCGTGCTGCGCCCGCGCAGCGGCGAGATCCGCTACCGGGGCGTTTCCACCGCCGCCCTGGCGCCCCACCGGCTGGTGGCCGAGGGGCTGGTGCAGGTGCCGGAGGGGCGCCTGCTCTATCCGGGCCTCACCGTGCGCGAGAACCTGAAGATGGGGGCCTATCCGCGGGCCTCGCGGCGGCGCCTGCGCGAGCGCATGGACTGGGTGTTCGAGCTGTTCCCGCGCCTGCGCGAGCGGCAGGGCCAGTCGGTGGCCACCATGTCCGGCGGCGAGCAGCAGATGGTGGCCATCGGACGCGGGCTGATGTCCTTCCCCAGGCTGCTGATCCTGGACGAGCCGTCCATCGGCCTGGCGCCGCTGCTGGTGCGCGAGGTGTTCGGCGTGATCGCCGAGATCAGCCGCAACCAGGTGGCCATCCTGCTCATCGAGCAGAACGCGGTGCAGGCGCTGACCCTGGCCCACCGGGGCTACGTGCTGGAGCACGGGCACCTGGCCCACGCGGGCCCGGCCGCGGAGCTGCTGGGCGACGAGGCCATCCGCAGCGCCTACCTGGGCATCTGAGGCCGTTCCCGGCGCGGCGTTGCGCCAATTGCGTCCGCCCGCCAAAGCCACTAGAGTTGTGTACCGCAAAACCGATGGCAAAATAGCCGCGCAGCGATGTGTCAGGGGGTTTGCCCCTGACCAGCCCAGCGGGACCAATGGCCCTGACCCCATGATTGCGGCTGCGTTTGGCTTGCCAGCCATAGCCGCAACAACTGGGGGTTCGGGGGAACCGCTGTTCCCCCGGGTCGTTGTAGTTTCTTGCGGCACACCACACCAGGCCGGCACGAAACTGGCGCCGCCCCCCTGGCTGCAACTCCCTTGCACGCGGAGGTGATGCATGGCCCAGCAAGCCCGACTCATGGACCGCCAGGCCTTCTACGAGCGCATCGACAAGCACGAGCTGGCCCCGCTGTGGGAGGTCTTCCGCGAGTTGATCACGCCCGAGCCGCGCTCGCCCTGCCTGCCCCACGTGTGGGCCTACGACGCGGTGCGGCCTTTCCTCATGGAATCCGGCGAGCTGATCAGCGCCAAGGAGGCCGAGCGCCGCGTGCTGGTGCTGGAGAATCCGGGCATGCGCGGCGCCTCGTGCGTCACGCGCAGCCTCTACGCCGGCATCCAGCTCGTGCTGCCGGGCGAGGTGGCCCCCTGCCACCGGCACAACCAGTCGGCCCTGCGCGTGGTGCTGGAAGGGCGCGGGGGCTACACGGGGGTGGAGGGCGAGCACATTCCCATGCAGCCCGGCGACTTCATCATCACCCCCTCCTGGGCCTGGCACGAGCACGCCAACCCCTCCGCCGAGCCGGTGACCTGGCTGGACGGGCTGGACGTGCCCCTGGTGCAACTGCTGGACGCCAGCTTCTTCGAGGCCCACGCCGCGGAGAGTCAGCCCCGGCGCTTTCCCCACGGCTACGGGCTGGCGCGCCACGGCGCCAACATGAAGCCAGCTGACGACGACCACACCGCCGCGGCCTCGCCCGTGAACCACTACCCCTACGCCCGCAGCCGCGAGGCGCTGCACACCATGCGCAAGCACGACGCGCTGGACCGCCACCATGGGCTGAAAATGGAATTCGTCAACCCGCTCACCGGCGCCGCGGCCATGCCCACCATCTCCACCTTCATCCAGCTCCTGCCCGGCGGCTTCCAGAGCCGCCCCTACCGCTCCTCCGACGGCACCGTCTACAGCGTCATCGAGGGCCACGGCGAAACCAGGGTGGGCGACAAGACCCTGCCCTGGGGCCCCCGCGACACCTTCGTCGTGCCCTCCTGGGCCCGCCACTCCCACCACGCCGACGAGGAAAGCGTGCTCTTCAGCTTCTCCGACCGCACCGTGCAACAAAAACTGGATTTATGGCACGAGGAAAAGGAGTAGGAGGGCACACCCGCTAGGCTCGCAAGATAGTTTTCGGAATTATGCATTTTACGCACAAGAATGATCGCGCTACACTTCCCAAAATTGGGAGGTGCGTCCATGCGCAAGTGGTGGAAATTGCTCGTGGGGCCGATAATGCTAATTGTCGGCATCCCTGGCTTGATCGACGATCTCAAAAGTTGGGGTCAGTGGCTCGATACAGCATCAAAATGGATGCATCAACAGCCCTGGCTCAACAGGCTGCTTGAAATTAATTTGCTACATTATGGCCTATTGGTTGTTGGCATACTATTATTGATACCATGGGACAAATTATTTTCGAATACGCACCACTCTAATTCAAAAGTGTCGCATAACAGCCAACAAGTGTCGGTAATAACCGATGCTGAACAAAATCTGCCAAATTATGAAGACTGGGACAAAGGCGAAACTGTCAACCTCTGGAATGCAGCACACCTATGGGCAGAGTTGGAGCCGAGCGCATATATAGATCACCCTGGGGGTCCTGCCCCGTTCTATTCCATATTTTCTGAATTGAAACAAGCTGTGAATACCGGTATTTTGGAGCCAACTGCTTTATTTCATGTTGATACAACACCGTTGCCCAACGGTGCAAGGCCGGCTGCAAACCGTCAGACCATAGTTGCGAAAAGTGACTTAAAAAGATATGCGATTGAAGTACGGAAGGAACAGCCGAAATTTCTGTTTCCGGAAGTACGGAGCGAAATAGGTCTGGCTCCATCTTCCGGACCGGCGAAGGAACTTCGTCTAGCGGTGAAGAATAATGGCGGCGTGGGAAAGTTTTACGCGACTTGCCGCACATTAGCGAACCGAAATGATGTCAATATGTTGCGAGCAGGAACTTTCAATCTTGCTTGGTGTTCCACGCCAGAACGCACAATTGCTTTGCAAAATGGAGAAGCACAGGATTTGCTAGTCGCCAGATGGAAGTTTTGGCGATTACAACATGATATTTCAATGGGGCAAATTGATATTCTTGAATGGACTGGTAGTGGGCCAATTGAATTTACAGGCACGCGATGGAATGCGAATGGCAGCGGGCGATTACCCGAGTTTGAATTAGAAATCACCGTATTTAATTCGGATACAAATACCCATATTGCACGGCAATTTACCATTCGCCCTGCTGCCAAATATGGGCCTCTTGAAATGAAATCTATCAGCTAGGCAACTGGCGTTTTATATTCCAAAATTCCGCTCGCTAGTAGTTTCTGAATGGTATCTCTGAACAGCCAAGTATTTTCTCTGTTGTTGAAACGCCATTCCAGTTCATCCAAGTAGGCATCCAGATGCTTCACGCTCAAAGGATGGAATATCCCGGCAGGCGACCGGGAACGTCCAGTGCTCCCCACGCTACGTTGGAGAGATCGCAAACCCCAGCAGCCGGGCCAGCGTGGCCCGCACGTTGCGCTCGTCCTCTGGGCCGAGCCGGCCCGCCTTGCGCAGGATGAGACGGTGATCGAGGGTGAACAGCTTCATGCGCACCTTGGAGGGGGCGGGCAGGCCGGCAGTGGACAGGTCTGCGATGGGCATGTCCAGCGGCCAGGGGGCGTTGTTCCGGCTGGTGATCATGGCCAGCACGGACTGGCCGACGGCCTCGTTGAAGGCGTCTCTGTCAGACAGCACCAATGCCGGGCGGCGTTTGCTGGCGGAGCGATCGGTAAACGGGAAGGGGACGACGACCACGTCGTAGGCGTCAAAGGCCACGATAGGCATCCTCATCGGCCTCGCCGCTCCATTCATCCAGCGTGCCTTCGAGAGCCCTGGCGAATTCGAGATCGATGGGACGCGCCTTGCGCAACCGGATCCGGTCGTCTTCAATCTCGAAGGCGACGGTGTCTCCTGCTTGCAGGTGCAGTACCGCGCGCACCGGCTGCGGGATGGTGGCTTGGTATTTCCGGGTGAGCTTGCTGGTCGCCGTACGCATCGTGAGTCCTCCTCTGCCTCGGTAATGCTAGCATTACTTCCTTACCATGGGCAAACCCCACCACGCATTTCCCGTGGCCAATTCTCATGTGGCGCAGTTTCGCGTTGAGCGGGTTGTCGGAGGGAAGCCGACGGTGACTGTAACACGACGCTTGACACTGTCACGCTTCGTGTTACACTTCTGGCCATGATCAGGAGCTTGCGGCATCGCGGCCTGGCGCGGTTGTTCATGGAAAACGACCCCAGCCGGTTGCGGCCGGACCTGGTGGAGCGCATCCGCAGACGTCTCGGCGTGCTCCATCTGGCCAAATGGCTGGAGGACCTCCACCTGCCCGGCTTCGATTTCCACAAGCTGCGCGGGAAGCCGCTGCGCTACACCATCCACGTGAACGGCCCCTGGTGCATCACCTTCGAGTGGATCGACGGCGATGCTTGGCGCGTGGACCTCGAACAATACCATTGAGCACGACTCCGTGACCCAGCAGAGAGAGACATTGGTACGCAGGGCGCCCCGGCTGCCGCCGGTGCACCCCGGAGAATTGCTGCGCGAGGATGTGCTGCCCGCGCTGGGTCTCTCCGTCAGCGAGGCGGCGCGCGAGCTGGGCGTCTCCCGGCAGAGCCTGCATCGCATCATGGCGGGCCGGCAGCCGGTCACCGTGGAGATGGCCCTGCGCCTTGGGCGCTTCTGTGGCAACGGGCCGGCGCTGTGGCTGCGCATGCAGCAGGCCTACGACCTGTGGCACGCCGAGCCCCGCCTGCGCGGCGAGCTGGAGCGCATCCCCGTCCGGGGCTGATCGCCACGGCAATGCAGCGCGCCCCTCACCGCTCGCGGTGGGCGGCCAGGATGCGGGCCAGGGCGGCGGTGAGCCGCTTGGCGTAGGGGACGTGCAGGAACTCGTTGGGGCCGTGGGCGTTGGAATGGGGCCCCAGCACGCCGGTGATGAGGAACTGCGCCTGGGGAAACTGCTGCCCGATCATGTGCATGAAGGGGATGGAGCCGCCCACGCCCATGTAGCGCGCGGGTTTGCCGAAGACCGCCTGGGAGGCTTCCTCGGTGGCCTCGTGCAGCCAGGGGGCCAGCGCCGGGGCGTCCCAGCCGGGCATGCCCCCGGCGCTCACGCTGACGCGGGCTCCGTGCGGCGGGTCGGTTTCCAGCAGCTTGCGCAGGGCCGCGGAAGCCTCGGCCGGATTCAGCGTGGGCGGGATGCGCAGGGCCATGCTGAGGATCACGCCGGGCAGCAGCACGTTGCCCGCGCGCTCCACGTCCGGGATGCCCTGCTGACCCGTCACGGCCAGGGCCGCGCGCCAGGTGGTGTTGAGCAACTGCTCCAGGGGGTCGCCTGTCAGCGGGCGCACGCCGTCCAGGAAGGGATAGTCCCCGGCGATGGCCGCGCCCAGCTCCGCCGCGGCCTCGCGGGCCTGCTCCACGCGGGCCGGGGGAATCTCCACGCGCAGCGCCGCGGGCAGAATGTCGCCCGTGGCCGCATCCTCCAGCCGCTCCAGCAGCAGGCGCACCACCTGGAACGGCGAGGGCACGATGCCCCCCGCCAGGCCCGAGTGCACGCCCTCGCTGAGCACCTCCACGCGCAGCTTGGCGCTGACCATGCCGCGCAGGGAGGTGGTGCTCCACAGTTGCTCGTAGTTGCCGCAGCCCGAATCCAGGCACACCACCAGACTGGGCGTGCCGATGCGCGCCGCGTGGGCGGCCAGGTAGTGGGGCAGGTCGGGCGAGCCGCTCTCCTCGGAACATTCCACCAGCAGCACGATGCGCGCATGGGCGCGGCCCAGGGCCTGCAGCGCCTTGACCGCGGCGATGGCCGCGAAGGCCGCGTAGCCGTCGTCCGCCCCGCCCCGGCCGTAGAGTCGCCCCGCCTCGTCCAGCACAGGGTCCCAGGGCCCCAGTCCCTCGCGCCAGCCGGTCATGGGCGGCTGCTTGTCCAGGTGCCCGTACATGAGCACGGTATCGGCCGTGCCTCCGCCGTGGGCGGCGATCTCCGCCAGGATCAGCGGCGTGCGCCCCCCGTCCTGCACGATCTCCACCGCGCAGCCGGCCAGGCCCTGGCCGCGCATCCAGCCGGCCACCAGCTCCACGGCCTGCCGCATGT
>JACQHH010000183.1 GCA_016199125.1 Candidatus Lambdaproteobacteria bacterium | reverse complement strand
TGGCCCTGGCGCACGGCCTGAGCGGTTACGTGCGCAACGAGCCGGACGGCGTGGTGCTGGAGCTGGAGGGACCCGACCGCGAGCTGCCGGCCTTCATGAAGGAATTTCACGCCCAACTGCCTCCGCTGGCCCAGGTGGAATCCCTGGAGTACCGCGAAATTCCCGTGCAGGGGGAGCGGGATTTCCGCATCGAGCTCAGCCGCCGGGCGGCCCAGCGCTTCACGCTGATCTCGCCGGACATCGCGCTCTGCCCCGCTTGCGAGCGGGAGCTGCGCGACCCGCGCGACCGCCGCCACGGCCACGCGTTCATCAACTGTACGAATTGCGGGCCGCGCTTCACGGTGATCCGGGACATTCCCTATGACCGGGGCAACACCACCATGGCGCCCTTTGCCATGTGCCCGGACTGCGCCCGGGAATACGCCGATCCGCGCGACAGGCGCTTCCATGCCGAGCCCATCGCCTGCCCCCGCTGCGGCCCGCGGCTGCGCCTGATCGCCGCCGAGGGCGCGCCCGTGGCCGGCGATGCGCTGCTGGGCGCGGCGGAGCTGCTGCGCGCGGGCGGGATTCTGGCGGTGAAGGGCCTGGGCGGATTTCACCTGGCCTGCGACGCACAGAACCCGCGCGCCGTGGATGAGCTGCGCCGCCGCAAGCACCGCGACCACAAGCCCTTTGCCATGGCGGTGGCCGACGTGCAGGCCGCGCGGCGCTTCTGCCGCGTGAGCCCGGCCGAGCAGGCGCTGCTCACCTCCCCGGCCCATCCCATCGTGCTGCTGCGCAAGCACACCCTGTGTCCGGCGGCCGAAGGCGTGGCGCCCGGCTTCCACGAGCTGGGGCTGATGCTGCCCTACACGCCCCTGCACGTGCTGCTGCTGGAGCGCTCGGGCGCGGCGCTGGTGCTGACCAGCGGCAACCAGTCCGACGAGCCCATTTCCTTCCTTGACGAGGAAGCGCTGCGGCGTCTGTCGCCCCTGGCCGACGCGTTCTTGCTGCACGACCGGGAGATCCACGTGCGCTGCGACGACTCGGTGGCGCGCGTGTGGCGCGGCCTGGCGGTGCCGCTGCGGCGCTCGCGCGGCTATGTGCCCGGCCCCATCACCCTGGCGTACTCGTTCCGCGACCCCGTGCTGGCCGTGGGGGCGGAGTTGAAAAATACCTTCTGCCTGCTGCGCGGGCGCCAGGCGTTTCTCAGCCACCACATCGGCGATCTGCAGAACGTGGAGACGCTGCGGGCATTCGAGGCGGGGATCGCGCACTTCCAGCGGCTGTTCCAGATCGAGCCCCGGCTGGTGGTGCACGACCTGCACCCGGACTACCTCTCCACCCAATACGCGCTGGACTACCCCCGCGACGTGCCGCGCATGACGGTGCAGCATCACCACGCGCACGTCGCCGCGTGCATGGCCGACAACGGCATTGCCGATCCGGTCATCGGCGTGGCCTTCGATGGCACGGGCTTCGGCACCGACGGCAACCTGTGGGGCGGCGAATTCCTCATCGCCGACCTGCACGATTTCCATCGCGCCGCGCATTTTGGCTATTTTCCGCTGCCCGGCGGAGAACAGGCCATCCGCGAGCCCTGGCGCATCGCCTGGGGCCTGCTGCTGGCAGCGCGCGGCGAGGCGGCCTACGACCTGCCCCTGCCCGGCTGGGCTCATCTGGCGGCCGAGCACGGGCCCACCCTGGCGCGCATGATCGAGCGGCGCGTGAACAGTCCCCTGAGCAGCGGCGTGGGGCGGCTGTTCGACGCCGTCTCGGCGCTGCTCACGGGCCACGCCCGCGCCAGTTACGAAGGGCAGGCGGCCATGGCCCTGGAACAACTCGCCGCGCCCGGCATGCACGAGCCGCTGCCCTGGGAGATCGGGCAGATCGGCGACGAGCCGCAGCTCTCCAGCGTGGCGCTGTTCGAGGCCGTGTTGCGCGGTCTGCTCGACGGCACCGCGCCCGAGGTGCTCGCCGCGCAGTTTCACGAGACCCTGGCCCGCGCCGCCGCCGAGGTGTGCATGCGCCTGGCGGCTCGCTACGGGGTGCGCCGCGTGGTGCTGAGCGGCGGCGTGTTCCAGAACATGCGCCTGCTGGAGCGCACCGTGACGGCGCTGGAGCAAGCCGAGCTGGAATGGTTCACCCACCACCAAGTGCCCGCCAACGACGGTGGATTGTCGTTGGGGCAGGCGGTCATCGGAGCTAACCGGATATGTGCCTAGCCATTCCCGCCCGCGTGGCGGCCCTGGACGGCGCCATGGCCACCGTCGAGGTGGCCGGCGTCACCAAGCGCGCATCGATCCACCTGCTGGACGGCGTGAGCGTGGGCGACTACCTGATCATCCATGCCGGTTTTGCCCTCAGCAAGCTGGACGAGGCCGAGGCGCGGGAAACGCTGCGCCTGCTGGAGCAGATGGGCGAGTTGGAGATCGGAGCGCTGGGCTGACCGCGCGCGCCCTGGCACGCACGCCACGAAGAACGGAACACGATGAAATACATGGATGAATTCCGCGATGGACGCCTGGCCCGCAAGCTGCTGCGCGAGATAGCCGGGCTCGCCACGGGGCGCGTGCGCATCATGGAAATCTGCGGCGGGCACACCCACGTGATCTTCAAGTACGGACTGGACAAGGTCATGCCACCGGCCATCGAGCTGATCCACGGCCCCGGCTGCCCAGTTTGCGTCACGCCGCTGGAGCGCGTGGACCAGGCCATCGAGCTGGCGCGCCTGGACAACGTGATGTTGGCCACCTTCGCGGACATGATCCGTGTGCCGGGCTCGCGCTCGTCGCTGCAGCAGGAGGCGGCCCGCGGGGCGGACATCCGCATGGTCTACTCCTCGCTGGACGCGCTCCAGCTCGCCCGCGCGCACCCGGAGCGCGAGGTGGTGTTCTTCGCCATCGGCTTCGAGACCACGGCGCCCACCAACGCCATGGCCGTGCTGCTCGCACAGCAGCAGGGCCTGCGCAACTTCAGCGTGTTCTCCAACCATGTCACCGTGCCGCCGGCGGTGCGGGCCATCCTGGATGCGCCGGACGTGCAGCTCGACGCCTTCATCGCCCCGGGCCACGTGAGCCTGGTCACCGGCAGCGACGTCTACGGCTTCATGGCCCGCGAGTATGGCAAGCAGGTGGCGGTCTCCGGCTTCGAGCCGCTGGACATCCTGCAATCCGTGGCCATGATCCTGCGCCAACGCCGGGCGGGCCGCGCGGCAGTGGAAAACCAGTACACGCGAGCCGTCAGCGCCGCGGGCAACCGCAAGGCCCAGGCCGTGATCGAACGCGTGATGCTGCCCTGCGATTTCCGTTGGCGGGGCCTGGGCATCATTCCAGGCAGCGGGCTGCGCCTGCGCCCGGAATTCGCCGACTTCGACGCCGAGCGCCGCTTCGCCCTGGGCGAGCCGCCCGAGCTGGCCGATCCCAAGGCCTGCGAATGCGGACAGATCCTGCGTGGCGCCAAGTCGCCTTGGGACTGCCGCGTGTTCGGCAAGGGCTGCACCCCGGAGAATCCCATCGGCTCGTGCATGGTCTCTTCCGAGGGCGCCTGCGCGGCGTACTATAACTATGGGCGGCACCAGCAGCGGGCGACGTCATGAATGCGCCACGACCTCCCATGCGCCGCCCGCGGGAACGCGAGATTCTGCTGGCCCACGGCAGCGGCGGCCGCGCCATGCACCAGCTCGTCGAAGGGCTGATCGTCCCGCAACTCGACAACCCGCTGCTGGCGCGTCTGGGCGACCAGGCCATCTTCGAGCTGGGTGGGGCGCGCGTGGCCTTCACCACCGATTCCTACGTGGTCTCGCCGCTGTTCTTCCCCGGAGGCGACATCGGGGCGCTGGCGGTGCACGGCACGATCAACGACCTGGCCATGGGCGGCGCCCGGCCGGTGGCCTTGAGCCTGGCGCTGATCCTGGAAGAAGGCTTCCCCATGGCCGACCTGGAGCGCGTGCTGGCTTCGGTGCGCGCCGCGGCCGACGTCACGGGCGTGCACATCGTCACGGGCGACACCAAGGTGGTGGGCCGCCATGGCGCCGACAAGCTGTTCATCAACACCTCCGGCGTGGGCCTGGTGGCCGACGGGGCTCACATCGACGAGCGGCGCGTGCAGCCGGGCGATGCGATTCTGCTCAGCGGCACCATCGGCGACCACGGCATGGCCATCATGTCCCAGCGCGAGGGCTTCACGTTCCAGGCGCCCATTGCCAGCGATACGGCGTCCCTGTGGCCCCTGGTGGAGGTCATGCTGGCCGCGGCGCCGGGCGCCGTGCATGCGATGCGCGACCCCACCCGCGGCGGCTTGGCCACCACGCTCAACGAGATCGCCGCGCGCGCGGGACTGGGCATGCGCCTCCAGGAACGCGCCGTGCCGGTGCGCGAGGCCGTGCGCGGGGCCTGCGAAATCCTGGGCATCGATCCGCTTTACGTGGCCAACGAGGGCAAGCTGGTCGCCTTCGTCGAGGCCGGCGCCGCCCAGGCTGTACTGGCGGCCGTGCGCGGTCATCCGCTGGGGCGGGAGGCGGCCATCGTCGGCCAGGCGGTGGAAGACCCGAGGCACTACGTCATCGCGGAGACGGACTTCGGCGGCACGCGCATCGTGGACATGCTCGCCGGCGATCCGCTGCCGCGCATCTGCTGATGCGCATCGCTGCAACGCATTGAAGGAGCCAGGACATGTGTGGATTCTGCGGCTGCGGTCAACCGGACGCTCCGGCGGGCCACGTGCACGAGCACGATCACGAGCACGGGCACGGGCATGGGCACGAACATGAACACGTCCACGCGCACGATCGCGAGCATGCTCATGACCACGACCATACGCACGGGGCTGGCCACGCACACGACCACGGGAACACCCATTCCCATGCGCACCCGGACACACGCACCGTGTCCCTGGAGGCCGACATTCTGGCCAAGAACAACCACATCGCCGCGCATAACCGCGCCCGGCTGGCCGATGCGCGCGTGCTGGCGTTGAACCTGGTCAGCTCCCCCGGCGCAGGCAAGACCACGCTGCTCGAACGCACCCTGCGCGACCTGGGAGGCGAGCTGCACTTCTGCGTGATCGAGGGCGATCAGCAGACCGACAACGACGCGCGGCGCATCGCCGCCACGGGCGTGCCCGTGACCCAGGTCACCACGGGCCAGGTATGCCACCTGGACGCGCAGATGGTGCAGAACGCCATGGGGCATATTCCCCTGCGCCCGCACGGGGTGCTGATGATCGAGAACGTGGGCAATCTGGTCTGTCCGTCCCTGTTCGATCTGGGCGAGGCGGGCAAGGTGGTGGTGGCCAGCGTGCCGGAAGGTCAGGACAAGCCGGCCAAATATCCCTACATGTTCCGCGCGGCCGAGCTGGTGCTGCTCAACAAGATCGATCTGCTGCCCTACGTGCGCTTCGACATGGCCGAGTTCATGGCCATGGCCGGACACATCAACCCGGGTGTGCAAGTGCTGCCCTTGTCGGCCACGACGGGCGAGGGGCTGCCCGCCTGGTACGACTGGCTGCGCCAACGCGCGCGGAACCTTGCCGCCAAAGCGTGAACCACGCGAAACAGAGGATGTGGCGCCCGACATGCCCACGGACCGGCGGATCGCGCTGACGGTGACAAAGGGCCAAGTCTACGCCTGGCGCCCGGCGCGGGCCGCGCCGGCCTGGTACGGATGGCGTTGAGCCCACCACTCGGCGATCTCCCGCCGCGTGGCCACCCACACGCCCGGATGTCCCAGCATGTGCCGCACGAAGCGTTGCAGGTTGCGGAAGCGTCCGGGTCTGCCGATCATGCGCTGGTGCAGCCCCACGGAGAGCATCCTGGGCGCCGTGGCGCCCTCCTCGTAAAGCTGATCGAAGCTGTCGGTGAGATAGCGCAGCCACGCCTCCGGGCCAAAGGCCGGGTTGAGCCAGAACTTGAAATCGTTGGTGTCCAGCGCCGAGGGGCTGACCAGGATCGGCTTGCCGTCCACCGCGTCCCACCAGGGCAGGTCGTCGCTGTAGTCGTCCATGTGGTAGGTGAAGCCCTGCTCCACCAGCAGCCGCCGCGTGTTGGGCGAGCACATGTAGCGCGAGAGCCAGCCCACCGGGCGCGTGCCCGTGCTGCGCGCGATGGACTCCGCGGCCTTGCGGATGAACTCGCGTTCGGCCTGCTCGTCCATCTTGAACTGGTGCATCCAGCGGTAGCCGTGCCCGCAGAACTCGTGCCCGCCGGCCACGATGCGCGCGGTCAGCTCGGGGGCCCGTTCCAGGGCCAGAGCGGCCGAGGTGAACGTGGCCTTGAGCCCGTGCTCCTCCAGCAGATTCAGGATGCGGGGCGCCCCCGCCTTCAGCCCGTACTGAAACGCGGACTCGTTGGCCACGTTGCGCACGCCCTGCTTCATGGTCACGCCGAATTCGTCCGTCGGCTCGGCGTAGCGGTCGCCTTCCTTGGGACTCTGCTCCGACCCCTCCTCGAAGTTGACGACCAGGGACACGGCGATGCGCGCGCGGTCCGGCCAGGTGTCGGCGCTGCTGCGACCTTCTGCGCTCATGGGCTCTCCCGGAAAATCGAGACGGCCGGTGGCCCGCGCACCAAAGCACGGGCCGCACCGGCGCTGGACGCCATGCTAGGGCAGGCGCGGGCCCCGCGCAACCCTGTCGTTCCATGTCGGCGTGGCGCCGCGGTGGTGGCGCCCGGCGCCGCCCGGGATGCGGCCGCGGTACACTTTTGGCCGCGGATGGCATAAGATGGCGCTTGCGCGCGCGGCGCAGCCCGGTGCCGCGCCGTACGTCCGACGCGTTCCTCCCGCACGGCAGACCATGGCCCAGCAGAGCGCACCGCCCCTGAACCGCAATGTCCTGGTGACCGTGGAAAAGGCCACCGCCAAGTCCGGCGGCGAGCATTCCGGGATCATCGTGGGCAACGTGCGCGAGGAGCTGCTGGTGCTAGGCGGTTTCGACGGGACGCGCTTCGCCAAGGGCGAGCGCATCGTGGTGCGCACGCTGCTGGAGGGCAAGGTCTTCCAGTTCGACTCGTCCGTGGTGGAGCTGGCCAGCTCCCCGGTACCGCTGATGTACGTGGCCTACCCCAAGGACGCCAAGGGCGTGGACCTGCGCAAGCACCGGCGCTTGAAGGTGTTCATGCCCATCCGCCTGCTGGGCGTCCCCGACCTGGGCGGCGCCAACCTGGACGGCGTGATGGTGGACATCAGCCGCGGCGGCTGCCGCTTCAGCTCCAACAAAGCCGTCAATCCCCCCAACAACTTGGACATCGAGTTCACGCTGCCCGGCGACCCGACGGTGTTCCGCCTGCGGGGCCAGGTCAAGCAGTGCCTGCCGCGTGGCGGCGTCTTTACCAGCCGCGTGGTGTTCCTGGACAACTTCGACGACCGCACGGCGCTCATCGACACCTGGGTCAACCGCTTCGCGCCTTTCGACGTCCGCTAAACCCTGTCCAGCAACACGACTTCTGCTTCCGCCGCCTCCAACCGGTCATTTCCCAGCTCGCTCCGGCACGACGCGCTCACCCGCCCGCGGCAATTCAGCACGCACCTGGTCTGACGGGGCCGTCGGCGCCGCACCCGGGTCGACTCCCTCCGCCGGGGGTGGCACGGCGGGGCCGCCCAGCCAGCCCGGCAGCCAGTAGGTGTTGTGTTCAAGCGGATCGGGATAGGCCAGCTCGCCGCCGATGCGCACGGGCGCGACGCGCACCTGCTCGTCCGCCTCGTGCAACAGGCGGTCGGCCGTCAACAGCACCCCCAGCAATACCCCGTGCCGGCGCAAGGCTTGGCGGCTGTAGAGCGAGCAGGACGGGGCCATGTCGCAGCGGTCTCCGTCCACCGGCGAGACGACGTTGCGATAGGTGGACAGCAGCCCCTGTGCCAGCGACATGCCGCCCCAGGCCGAAGCATCCGCCACCCCCTCCGGCGCCGGAGCGGCCGCCTGCGGGCCGCCCAGCAGCGGCCCCGGCGTGCTGCCGGCGGTAGGACCGCGCAGGCCCTGGGCCGCGCCCACGCCGGGCGTCAGGGCGAGGCCCAGCAGCAGGGCCGTCGCCAGCCGGGTCTGCCGGGCATGACCCAGCGCGCCGCGGCCTGCCCCACGTTGTCGTGTCGTGCCGGCGTTCATGGGTGGCTCTTGCGCTTGGGCCTCATCTCGATCACCACATCCCCCGGCTTGACCAGGCCCAGCAGCTTGCGCGCCACCTGTTCGAGGTAGGCCGGATCGTCCTGCAAGGCGTGGATCTCGCGCCGAAGCTGCGCTTCCCGCGCGCGGGTTTCCTCGATGCGTTGCCGCAGTTGCCCACGCTCGCCTTGCAGGCGCAAGTAGGCGATCCAACCCTGGTCCCCCACCAGCGAGACCAGGATCATGCCCACCCCGAAGATCACCAGGAACGCCATGAAGGCCCGCGGCAGCCCCAGGCCCGTGCCCGAGGCATCGGTGGCCAGCCAGGCCCGCGCGCGCGCCAGCGGCGGGCCCAGCCGCTGGCGCCACCAGCGGCGGAGGGGAGAACGGGAGGCCAGGGCCATGGGCGCCTACCTGCGCGGGTTGAAGGCACTGCGGCCCGGGAATCGCGCCGCCGGGCCCAGCTCCTCCTCGATGCGCAGCAACTGGTTGTACTTGGCCGTACGCTCGCCGCGCGAGGCGCTACCCGTCTTGATCTGGCCGGCGTTCACCGCCACCGCCAGGTCGGCGATGGTGGCGTCCTCCGTCTCTCCCGAACGGTGCGAGATCACCGTCGTGTAGCCGGCACGCTTCGCCATGTCGATCGTCTGCAACGTTTCGGTCAACGTGCCGATCTGGTTGAGCTTGATGAGAATCGAGTTGGCGATCCCG
>JACQHH010000187.1 GCA_016199125.1 Candidatus Lambdaproteobacteria bacterium | reverse complement strand
CGTGAATACCTAGGTTGGGGTGTGTTCGCGCTGATGACGCGGTGATGAGTTGTGGCATCCGGCGGATTGTCAACATCTGTGCCGCGCACCAGGTGATGCACCATCGATCCGAGTTGTTTGGGCCCGTCCAGGGTCCATTTCTTGCGCGCGCGGTCCGAGCGCGCCATCCAGGCCCCCTTGCGGGTGCCGATCAGCAACGTCACTCCTGCGTTCATGGCTTCCCCCTCATGTGACACGTGCAACGCTGCGCGGCGGTGGACGCCGCACCGTGGCGCCGACTGCGCCGATTCAAGGCCCGCTTGGCGCGCCGCTTCCTGCGCGCCGGCTCAGGCCCGCGCCAGCAAGCCGGCCAGCTTGTCCAGCATCTGGTTCCAGCCCTGTGCGGCCATGTCACGTTCGGGCACGGTCGCCGGAACGGCGTAGCGCAGGGTCAGTGTGGTGCGGCCCGCCCGCTCGGTGAAGGTCACCGTGACCAGGGTTTCGGCCGGATGACTCGCGCTGATGCCATAGTGCGCGGGGGGCACCGGGTTGCCCTGCGCGTCGGCAAAGCTGTCGATGTAGACCAGCCGCTCCGGGACGACAATCTCGCGAAACGTACCCAGGCCCCAATAATCGCTTCCCTCGGGCGAGCGCATGCAGTAGTGCATGCGGCCTCCCGGGCGCAGATCGACGGTGTAGTGGGGCGTCGTGAAGCCCTCCGGCGCCCACCAGCGCTTGAGATGCGCGGGCTCCGTCCACGCCTTGAAGACCAGCGCGCGCGGCGCGTCGAAGACGCGCGTGATGACAATTTCGCTTGCTGACGTCTGCCCTGCCAAATTGGTGTCCGCCGCCATACCGATGCTCCCCGTGCTTGCTGTGCGTGAATGGTTACTGTCGGCTCATGCGCGCCAGATACTCGCCCAGGCGCTCCAGGTGCTGCTTGCCGCCCTCGATGGCACCGTACTCCTCGACCACCCGGTCGCGCTCCGCGGCCGAAGAAAACAGCGCGCGCATGGTGACCCTGGTCTTGTTCCCCTGTGCCTCGAAGGTCACTGTGGACACGAAGTCGCTGTTGTCACCTTTCCTGCCGCCGCCATGGGAATAGACCAGTCGCTCCGGTCTGACCACTTCCTCAAAGCGGTGGTAATTGGGATAGTCGCGCCCGTCCGGCCCGTGCATCACGAATACCCACTCGCCGCCCCGGCGCAGCTCGAACCTCTCGAAGGTGCAACTGAATCCTGTGGGGCCCCACCACTGCTCCACGTGCCGCTGTTCGCTCCACGCCTCGAACACCAACTCGCGCGGCGCATCGAACACGCGCGTGATGACGATTTCCCGCGCCGAGGTGTCCTCGGCGGGGCGGGATGCTCTTGCTGCCATGCTGTGCCTTTCAAGATAGATCCGCTTGCGTGGGCGGGAAAACGCTGTGCGGTGGGAGCGGATGGAGTTGATTGCCGCGGCCACAGGCCACTACGTTCATGGGCCGCAACACTGCAACGGCATGCGGCACGAGTCACGTGCGCCGCCGTGCCGCGGCCACGCTCACGACAGCGCTGCGAGGTATTCCTCCAGGCGGTTGCAGCTTTCGGCCGCTCCCGCTTCCATCCCGGACTGGAGCATGCCGTTGCGATCCTCCGCCGTGTGAAAGCGCGACCGGCTCGTCAGCCGCGTCATGCCGTCGACCTCGTCGAAGGTGGCGCTCACCAGCACCACATGGCCCGGCGTGCCCTCGAATTCAAACGTGTAGACCAGCCGCTGCGGCGGCACGATCTCCCGGTACGTCCCGCGAAATCCATACTCGCGTCCGTCGGATTGGCGTTCGACGAAGCGCCAGGCTCCGCCCGGGCGGAGGTCGATCTCGCACACCGGCAGCGTGGAGCCGGTGCGGCCCCACCAGTGCACCAGGTGCGCGGGTTGGGTGTGCGCCTGGAACACCAGCGCGCGCGGGGCTGCGAAATTCCGCGTGAGCACGATCTCCAGGGGCGAGGGCAACGTCAGCGTGTACCGTTCCACGGCCCCCATGCTTGCGTTCATGTCCGTATCCTTTCCGTGGCGTTTCTTTTCCGCGGGGCGGCGTCACGCACGGCGCGGCCGGGTGCGCGCCGGTGCGGCGATTCTGTGTCTGCGCCGGGGTGGCCCGCCTTTGGGCGCCGCCTGCGTCTTCTCGGGGGACTGCAACTCGCGCAGGTACTCGTCCAGGCGATCGAAGCTCGCTTCCCAGAAGCGCCGGTATTCCTCCACCCAGTCGGCGACCGCCTTGAGCGGGCTGGCCTTGAGCCGGCAGGGCCGCCACTGCGCGTTGCGTCCGCGCGAAATCAGACCCGCTCGCTCCAGCACCTTCAGGTGCTTGGAGATGGCCGGCAGGCTCAGCGCAAAGGGCTGCGCCAGCTCGTTCACCGTGGCCTGACCAGAGGACAGGCGCGACAGGATCGCCCGCCGCGTCGGATCGGCCAGGGTGGCAAACGTGATGCTCAACGGATCGGCGCGCATCTGTATTTTTCCATGGAGTTAATTAGCTGATGGGTAAATTACAGACGCCCAGGCGGTGTGTCAAGCATTTTTCAGCGCCCGCGTGCAAGGCGGCGGCGAAGCCCTGGGGATTATCGTGCGCGGGGATGCGGCGCCGGGCGCCCCCAACCGGTGCGCAGCCGTCCGCATCGTTTGGCATTGGCCAGGGGCGCGTGGCGGCCGCGGGCGCCGTGCAGCCCGCGGAGGGCGCGGGTCTGCCGTATGTCATGGCGTGCGGGCGGGGCGGAGCGGTGGGGCCGGCCGGCGCTCAGGCGCCCAACTGCTCCTTGAGCCGCGCCAGCTCGTCCAGCTTGGGCAGCACCACGTCGCGCCCCGCGGAGGGCACGCTCCACACAAAGCGGGACACGCCCTCGGCGCGGAACTGCGCCAGCTTGGCCGGCTTGCTGGTGGGGGCATAGAACAGGCTCACGGGCACCATGGGCCGTCCCGCGGCCGCGCACAGGTCTTCCAGCTCCTTGAGCTTGTCCGTGAAGCTGTCCAGGCCCTGGGGCAGGGGCAGCCAGCCGTCGCCGTAGCGCGCCACCCGCTGCAGGGTGCGCGCCCCATTGCCCGCCACCAGGATCGGCGGGTGCGGCTTCTGCAGCGGCTTGGGCCAGCTCCAGATCTCGTCGAAGTTGACGAACTCCCCGTGGTAGGTGGCCCGCTCCTCGCTCCAGATGGCCTTCATGGCCTCGATCCGTTCGCGCATCAGCTTCCAGCGCGTGCCGAACTCGGTGCCGTGGTTTTCCATCTCCTCGCGGTTCCAGCCGCCGCCGATGCCAAACTCAAAGCGTCCGCCGGAGAGCTGGTCCAGACTGGCCACCTCCTTGGCGGTGATGATGGGGTCGCGCTCGACCACCAGGCAGATGCCGCTGGCGACGATCAGTTTCTGCGTGACCATCGCCGCGGCCGTCATGGCGACGAACACGTCGTGCATGTGCGCATACATCTCCGGCAGGGGATCGTTGCGGGGGCTCCAGGGCGAGAGCCGCTTGCTGGGGATGTGGGTGTGCTCGGGGAAGAACAGCGATTCGAAGCCCCGCGCTTCCACTTCCCGGGCCAGCTCGGCCGGATGCATGGCGAAGTCCGCCTGAAACATCAGGATGCCGTAGCGCATGACGGTGCACCGTGTGGGTCTGTCGTTGTCCGCTTGAGGTGGGAAATTTCCGGCCATAGGTGACACGGCCACGCCCGCCGGGTCAAGTGCCTGCGCCGCGATGCCGCTGAGGGCTGATGGTGGTGCGCGGGGGCACGGCGACGTCGCGTACCGGGCGCTGGCGCACCAAAATGGCGCCTGGCGTCAGTCCCCCGCACGGGTCAGTCGCAGGGCAGCCCCATCTGGCGGGCGATGATGCGCAACTGGATTTCCGTGCTGCCCACGGTCACCGGCGCGACCAGCGAGTCGATGGCCCTGCGCATGGCCGGCAGCTCTTCGCTGAGGGCCCAGCCGCCACCGACGTGCAGCGCCGTCTGGGTCACGCGCACGACGGCCTGGGTCACGTAGAGCTTGGCCGTGGAGACGTCCATGATGATCTCGCGCAGGGGTCGCCCGCTGTCCCACTGCGCCGCGGCATGATAGGACAGCCGCCTGGCCGCCTCCACGTCCAGGTGGCACTGGGCGAGCTGGAAGGCGATGGACTGGTTGGCGCCGATGGGCCGCCCGAAGGTGTGGCGCGTCTGGGCATATTCCACGCCCCAGGCCAGCGCGTGCTGCATGTGCCCCAGCCAGCGCCCGCAGACCATCAGCCGCTCGCGGTTGAAGCCCGCCATGATCTCGCTGAACCCGGCGTCGATGCGGCGCGACTCGGGCACGGCCACGTCCGTCAGCGACAGCTCGTAGGTGGGCGAGGGACGGTTGGCATACATGGGCATCTTCTTGGGCACCAGCCCCGGGCTGTCGCGGTCCACGGCGAAGAAGCGCATGCCGCGGCGCCCCTGGGCCGGGTCGGTCTGCGCCAGCAGCACCAGCACGTCGGCGATGCCGCCCAGGGTGATGAAGGCCTTGGAGCCGTTGAGCACCCACGTATCGCCTTCGCGCACGGCCCGCGTGCGCACGTTCTGCACGTCGTTGCCCGCCTCGGGCTCGGTCACGGCGATGCCCAGCAGGCACTCCCCGGCGATGTTGCGCGCGGCGATTTCCCGGTGCTGCGCCGCGCCGTAATCGTGCAGCAGGGAGCCGGCGATGTTCTGCACGATCAGCGCGACCGACAAGTTGGGGTTGACCTTGCAGGTCTCCTCCAGGCAGATCATCTCTTCCGTGGCGCCCAGGGCCGAGCCGCCCAGGTCCTCCGGGGCGGTGATGCCCACCAGCCCGGCGGCGGCGGCCGCGTGGTAGTAGGCCACGGGAAACTCGGCCTTGCGGTCGGCCTCGGCCCAGCGCGGGGCCACCTCGCGCGCGGTAAAGTCGCGGCACATGGCCCGGTATTCGGCCTCGGGCACCTGGTTTTGCGGGCGCGGTCGCGCGGCGGTCGCATCCATCTGGGCCATCCTCCTCGGTCAGTCCACCTGCTTCGCTGTCGGCCCCCAACCCCGGCCCCCAATTCCGTTCCCGCCTCTGCGCAGGACCTATCACCATGGGGCAAAAAGTCCATCCGCGGGCCGTGCCGGTCCGCGGCTCGGCGCGTCCGCCGACGCCGGCAGGCTGTGGATCAACACGCGGCAGGCGGCGGAACAAGTCGCCGCGAAGCGGTGCTGTGTCCCGAGGGACACCAGGCTAGAGCAGGAAGGCCATGCTGGATTGGGGCAACTGGGAAGTGACCAGCTCGACGATCTTCTGCGCCATGCGCAGGCGGCCGTCGCTGCGCCGCAGGCGATAGGTCGCGCGGCCGGGCCAGGTGCGCAGCTCGCCGGTGGACTGGGCCGCCACCTCGAAGAGCACGAAGTTCGCCGCCACGGTGTAGGGCCCGGCCTCGTCGCGGGCCTCCAGCACCTCGATGTTGCCCAGGATGCGGCGCATGGGCGAAGGCGGCGTCTGGGCCCAGCGGTGACCGGTGGACAGTTGGCGGATGCGCGTGGCCAGCCGGGCGCGGTTGTCGTTGATGTAGGCCAGCCGTTCGGCGGGGTCGTGGTCGGCCGGCCCGCGCGGCACCCAGTAGTGCATGTCGTCGGTGACCAGCGCCTCCCACTCCGCGTAGCGCGATTCGTCGGCCAGGCGCGCCTCCAGGAACAGGAAGGCCTCCAGCTCGCGGCGCAGTGTCTCGGAGACCTGTACGGCCGCCGGCGGCGGGGCTTGGCCCACCTGCGAGCCCTGCTTTGCGCCGCTCATGCGCCGGCCTCCATCACGCTGCGGTAGTGCCGCCAGAAGCCGCGGTTGGTGGTCTCGTCGGAGAGCAGGCTCACGCGCACGCCGTCGGCGGCGACCTGCTCGCGCCGCTGCCCGCGGCTGAGGTCGACCCAGGTGTGCGCCGCGCCGCCGTCCGACAGGTCCGCGCGGCTGGCGCCAAAGCCGTATTGCTGCCGCTCGGCCGCGGCCGCATCGTCGGCCAGCAGGAAGCTGGCCGGGCCCATGGCCGCCTCGGAGAGCCGCAGCAACCGGCGGTTGACGGCCTCCCCGGCGCCTTCCAGTTGCATGGCCGTGTGATACTGGGCGCAGACGCCCGGCGCGATGGGCTCCACCATGGCCACGTTGATCTCGCCCAGGAACAGGTTGGGAAAGATCATGCCGTGGGGCGGGCCGTCCAGCAGCAGTTGGTGCGCGCGCGCCTCGCCGTGGGCGGCCACCATGGCCCGGCGATAGTCCGGCAGCCGCTCCGGCGTCGCGTTGCACCAGGCCAGCTCGTGGGGATAGCTGTCCTTGAGATCCAGCTCGAAGTGCCCCCGCCCGTGATCCACGGCCTTGGACGAGTGCCCTGTCTCCCCCGCCAGCATGGTCTCGTTGTACTGGCTCTCCCGGTTGGCGCGGAACAGCGAGACGTGCAGGAAGTTGAGGTGATAGCCGTCGTTGTCGCTCTCCGGCCACAGCTTCCAGTTGGAATCCACCCGCTGCCCGATCCAATTGGGCCCCAACCGGATACGCCCGCTGGGCGCAAGGTTGCACATGCGGTCGATCAGGTAGCGGCCGCCGGGCCCCAGATGCTCGGCCAGGGGTCCCGCCCCGCCGGCCGGGTTGGCGAAGATGAAGCCGCGGTAGGTGTCGATCTGCCCGGCGCGGTCCAGCGCCAGGGCCTCCTTGCTGCGCTCCAAGCCGCCCGGATAGGTGACCCCCAGCAGCGTGCCGTCCAGACCGAAGGTCCAGCCGTGGAAGATGCACTGGAAGTGGCGGGCGTTGCCCCGTTCCTCGCGGCACAGCGCCGTGCCGCGGTGGGCGCAGCGATTGGCCAGCAGGTGCAGGCCACCGTCCAAGTCGCGGGTGAGCAGGTAGGGTTGCAGTCCCACACGGCGGGTGACCCAGTCGCCGGGCGCGGGCAGCTCCGACTCGTGGCCCACGAACACCCACCCGCGCCGGAAGATGCGCTCCATCTCCTCGTGGAACACGCCCGGATCGACGTAGAGGCTGCCGTGGACGCGACCGTCCTGCACCAGCGCCGCATAGTCGTAGCGCATCCCCCTCCCCTCCCGCTGGGCCTGATTGGTATTATCGCTCGTGTACCGCGAATCCGCCCCGCAGGTCAACGGCCGCCCGCCCGGCGTGCACGCCGGCCAGGTGCGCCTCCGCGCCGCAATGGGGCATAATGATAGTGTAGTGGGGGTGGCAGCCCACAGGACATGCCGCCATGCTGTATTTTGCCTACGACGCATCCATCAACGGCGACTGGGTTTCCCATTACGCCGTGCGCTTCGCCCAGTCCCAGGCCGAGCGCTCCCTGCACATCGTTCACGTGCGCGACGGCACCCTCAGCGACGCCGAGCTGGACGAGCGCCTGCTGCGCCTGCTGCGGCGCGCCGAGGACGCGGGCCTGGCCGTGACCCTGGAGGTGCCGGCGGCGCGGGGCGGCGTGACGGCCACGCTGGAGGCGTGCGTGCCGTCCGGCGCGGAGCATGTGCTGCTCTGCGGCACCCGCGCGCGGGGCCGCGGGCGCGGCCTGCTCACCGGCACCGTGGCGGAACGGTTGCTGGATGCGGGCCGCCGGCACGTGCTGGCGGTGCGCGTGGTGCATCCCGGGCTGCTGGGCGTGCCGGGCCGGCTGCTGCTGCCTCTCTCCGGCGCGCCCTGGACCCTGGATGCGGTCAGCGTCATCCTGCGGCTGTTCGGCCGGGACCTGGAGCTCGTCAACCTGCTCCACGTGCGCGTCGTGCGCGGTGGCCGCTTCCGGCGCTTGTCCCACGAGCGCGTCCAACACCTGCTGGAGGAGGGGCGGGCCTACCTGCACCAGGTCGAGCCGGCCCTCTGCGCGCGGCTGGGGCTGGCGCGCGCGCGGGTCGACGGCCACGTGGTGCTCTCCGACGACGTGTCCCGCGAGATCGCCGTGGCGGCCAACCGCACGCGCTCGCGGCTGATCCTCATGGGCGCCTCGCGGCGGCACCTGCTGGAACGCCTGTGGCGCGGCAATCCGCTGGAGCGTGTGCTGGCGCAGGCGCCCTGCGACGTGGGCATCTACCGGGGGCCGGCATGAGCGGCGCCCTGCAGAGCCTTCCGCCCGAGGCCGTCTACGACGCGCTGCACACGCGCTCCGGCGGCCTGTCGCCGCGCGAGGTGGCCGAACGCCTGGCGCAGGTGGGGCCCAATGCCCTGGAAATCCTGGTGCGCTTCCCGTGGGCCCGCAGCCTGCTGCGGCAGGTGCTCAACTTCTTCAGCCTGCTGCTGGACCTGGCTGCGGCCATGTCCTTCGTGGCCGATGCGGTGCAGCCGGGCGAGGGCATGCGGGTGCTGGGCTGGACGCTGCTGGGCGTGTCGGTGCTCAACGCGCTGTTCTCCTTCCTGCAGGAGTATCGTGCCGAGCGTGCCATGCAGGCCCTGCGGCGCTTCCTGCCGCCCATGGTGCGGGTGCGCCGCGCCGGGGGCGAGGCCCGGATTCCCGCCGACGGCGTGGTGCCCGGCGACGTGCTGCTGCTGGAGGAGGGCCAGCGCATTCCCGCCGATGCGCGGCTGGTGGAGTGCGAGGAGCTGGTGGTGAACAGCGCCCCTCTGACCGGCGAGGCGCGCCCAGTGAGCATGACCGCCGACGCCGTACAGGCACGCCTGATCGAGTCCACCAACATCGCCTTCGCCGGCTGCTCGGTGCTCAAGGGGCGCGCGGTGGGCGTGGTGATGGCCACGGGCATGCGCACCGAGTTCGGCAAGATCGCCGCGCTGTCCCAGGGAATTCGTCGCACCGCCTCGCCCCTCGAGCGCGAGACCACGCGCATGGTGCAGGTGCTCACGGCGATCGCGGTGAGCATGGGGCTGGCCTTCTTCGCCTACGGCGTGGCGGTGGAGCGGCCGCTGTGGGTGAACCTGGTGTTCATGCTGGGCATCATCGTGGCCAACGTGCCCGAGGGCCTGCTGCCCACCTTCACGCTGTCGCTGGCCATGGGCAGCCTGCGCATGGCGTCCAAGAACGTGCTGGTCAAGGGCCTCAACGCCGTGGAGGCCCTGGGCGCCGTGCACGCGATCTGCACGGACAAGACCGGCACCCTGACCCTGAACACGCTCTCCATCACACACCTGGTGTACCCCGCCCCAGGCGCCGCGCCCGACGAGGATGCCCAGCGCGAATTCCTGCGCCTGGCGCTGATCGCCTCCCAGGTGCGCGGGCAGCCCGGGGCCTACAGCGGCGATCCGCTGGACGTGGCCGTGGCCGAGCGCTACGAGGCGCTGGGGGGCGATGCCGCGCGCGTGATCGGGCAGACGCATCGCCGCTTCGCCTTCGACGTGCGCCGGCGGCGCGAGGCCGGGGTGCTGGAGCACGGCGGCGACGCCGTGTTCGCGGTCAAGGGGGCGTGGGAGGCCCTGCGCCCGCTGGTCACGCGCATCGAGGAGCCGGGCGGGGCCCGCGTGCCGGCCGATGCCCAACGCCTGGCGGACGCCGATGCCCTGGTGTACCGGCTGGCCTCCAGCGGCCTGCGGGTGATTGCGCTGGCCTGGCGTCCCTTTGCCCAGGCGCCCCAGCCCGAGGTCAGCGAGGCCAGCATCGAGCACGAGCTGATCCTCAAGGGCTTCCTGGGCCTGGAAGACCCCATCCGGCCCGAGGTGCCCGCGGCCGTGGCCCGTTGCCGCGGCGCAGGCATCGCGGTGTTCCTGATCACCGGCGACCATCCGGACACGGCCGAGGCCGTGGCCCGGCGCACGGGCATCCTGCCCGAGCCCGGGCCGGGCGCCGCCGCCCCGCGCACGCTCACCGGAGCGGAGCTGGAGACCCTGCGCGAGTCGGAGCTGATCGCGCACATCGACGCGGGCGCGCGCGTGTTCGCCCGCACCACGCCCGAGCAGAAGATGAAGATCGTGCTGGCCCTCAAGCGCAAGGGGCTGGTGGTGGGCATGACGGGCGACGGGGTCAACGACGCGCCGGCGCTCAAAGCGGCGGACGTGGGCATTGCCATGGGCCTGCGCGGCACCGACG
>JACQHH010000181.1 GCA_016199125.1 Candidatus Lambdaproteobacteria bacterium | reverse complement strand
TTGAGCACCACGCCGCCCACCGTGAACCCGGCCATGAGGTACCAGATGGAGACCATGGCGGCCACGTTGATCTGCTGCGAGGCGTGACCCAGGGCCCACCACACCATGCGGTAGACCTCCGGGTCCACGTTCATCAGCCCCATGGACCACAGCCAGGTGGGGATGTAGATGGCCGCGCCGTGCAGCAGCGTGACGATCGCGATGATATCGGCCGTGAGAGCGCCGAAGGTCACCAGCGGCATGGAGCCCGTGTAGGTTTTCTCGCGCTTGGCCACGACCAGCGTGGCCAGGAACAGGATCGTGACGATCAGCGCGCCCACGGCGAAGAGGATGATCCCCAGGTAGTAGTTGGGATGGGCCTTCAACGGCACGTATGAGGTGAACAGCACGTCGGCGCGCCCGGTGAAGACCATCACCTCCACCATCGCGGCCCCCACCACCATCAGCCCGAAGGCCAGCCAGCCGGCCCAGGGCGCGGGCAGACGGCTGTTGAGCAGGACGGGCCCGGCAAAGTAGAGCACCGCCATCTCGAAGAACAGGATGAAGAAAATCAGCATGTTGAGGCCGTGGGCCGTCAAGATGCGGTAATACCAGTCGGCCGGCAGCAGGTGCACGACCTGCCAGCGGGTCAAAACGAGCAGAATGGCGGCAGAGACGCCGATCAGAAACGCGACCACTGCCACCACCGCATTGACCTTGATCAGCGTTTCGGCGCTGCGGTGAATCTTGAGCGTCGTCACCGGGCATGTGCGGAACAGGCCTGGTGCGGCTGCGCTTTGGGCAACGCTCATCGAATGCCTCCTGAAATGGGGGCTCCGTTGCGGAGCAAGGGTTGACTACGGTTCGACGAGGACTTTGCCCACCATCAAGTGGTGGCCAATCCCACAGAATTCGTTGCAGACGATGCGAAAATCACCTGAACGGTTGGGTGTCATCTGCAGCCCATAGTCGTAGCCCGGGATGACCTGGAAGTTGATGTTGACCGGGTACAGGCTGAAGCCGTGGTTCAGGTCCAGCGACGAGAGGTGCAACGTGTAGGTGGCTCCCTGCTTGAGCTTGAGGATGGGATACCATTGCCACATGCGCGCCAACAGGTACACCTCGCTGCCCGGCGGCGGTTCCACGATGGGCACGCCATTCTCCTCGCCGACCTTGTAGTCTTCGACGAAGCGGTTGACGCGCTCGAAATAGGCTGCCGGCTCCACGCGGCTGCGGGTGCCGGAGGGGTTCTGGCCGCCCTTGAAGTGCCAGAAGGGCATCATGGCAAAGAGCACCATGCACCAGATGAAGGCCACGGTGACCCAGATTTTTTCCTGCTTGCCCACGGGCTTCCACCAGACGCCCTGGGGTGAGACGATACCCGAATGCATCGGCATTGGTGCCTCCTAGTTTACGGTCAGGGCAATGTGGCGGGCGGCAGGGAGAAGATTTCCACCAATCCCCAGCCCGTAAAGAAGATGAACATCACCACCAGCCCGGCAATGAGCAGCAGGAACGGGCTGTCGAACAGTTGCTGCATGAACGGCACTCGCTCGTTTCTGGAGTCAGGGCTTGCGCTCATGGCTATCCCTTTGATTCGCGGGTTGACATTGTCGAACACCTGCCGCCTGGCGCGGCACAGCGGTCAGGTGCATCATGCGGTGCGGCCAGGGGGGGCGCCATGACAATTGTCATGTACCCCTGGGCGCGCACCATTCGTAATGCAGATGTGGAACGATGGAACCGTGGCCGTGCGACCCGTTGTCGCCACCGCGCCCTCACGCCGCCTCGGCTGCTCATCCATACCGCGAGTAAGAATTGAACGCTAGTTTGGCCAAAAGTTCACCAGGGGCGAACCTGTCGCTGCTGATGCTGCTGTTGTGGCTGGCCGCGACCATGAGCTGGTGGGGGCTGGCCTTCGCCCCGCAGGGAGGTACCGCGCCGGTGTGGCTGGCCCGGCTGCAGAGCGTGTGCTTCGGCACCCAGGCCAATGGCCTGCCCGCGCCATACGGATGGGGCGCGCTGATCGCCGGCCCGCTGGGCATGCTGGCGCTGCTGTGGCTGGGCTGGACCCAGGAGCTGCTGGCCGGGCTGCGGGCACTGGGCCGCCGGCCGCTGGGCATGGGGCTGATGTGGCTGGTGGCCCTGGCCCTGGTGCTGGAAACGGGCTGGGTGGCCATGCGCCTGGGGCAGGGACTGTTGGGCGCCGGCGGTCCGCAGGTGAACCAGTCCATCGCGCCCCTGCCGGCGGGATATCCCCGGTTGGAGCGTCCGGCCCCGGACTTTGTGCTGGTGGATCAGCACGGGGCCAAGCTGTCCCTGGCGCACCTGCGCGGGCGCCCGGCGATCGTCTCCTTCGGCTTCGGGCACTGCGAAACGGTGTGCCCGCTGGTGCTGCGCACGGTGGCGCGCAGTGCCAAGGAGCTGGCCGCCACGGTCAACCCGGCGCTGGTGGTGATCACCATGGATCCCTGGCGCGACACGCCCTCGGCGTTGGAAGGTCTGCGCCGGAACTGGGAGCTGCCGGAGCGCACGCTCATGCTTTCGGGAGACGTGGAGCGGGTGAACCGCGTGCTGGACCAGTTCGGCGTGGCGCGTCGGCGAGACGAGCGGACGGGCGTCATCGACCACGTGCCGCTGGTCTTCGTGCTGGACCGCGACCTGCGGATCGTCTACGCGCTCAACAATCCGCCAGTCTCCTGGATCGTGGAGGCGGTGCGCCGCGCGGACGGCGCCGGCAGCTAAGCTCTGTCCGAGAATGTGAAATGCGGGCTTCGAGACGCGCCCTGCGGGCTCTCCTCAGCCACGCGGTGTTCAGTTTCACTCGTGATTTCAAAGCCGTATCCCCGAGGAGCCGCGCCAGGCGCGGCGTCTCGAAGGGTACGGCAACCATTCCCGGATAGAACCTTGGGGGGGTCAGGATGCAGCCCACGCCGGGCAAGGCTGCCCGGCTCCCCCTGGGGGGCCCGGCTGTGTCTGGGAATGCGGGGGAAGTTCCGAACGCCGGCGAAGGGATGTCATTCCGGGCACAGCGGGGAATCCAATGTGCCTGCGATCGACAGATGCTTCGGCCCGCGGGGCGGGCCTCAGAATGACACCAGGGCCCGAAGAATCGACGATTCGTCTTTCCCGGACAGAGCCTGGTTGCCGCGGGAGGCGGTCTGGCCCTCGCCGATCACGCGGAATCCGCGCGCCGCTTCGTCCAGCTCGATCATGACGATGCGCCCCGCGGCGATGCGCACCTCGCGCTCCAGGGCGTAGCGGGACGCGTCGGCGGTGGCGTCGCGGGTGGCGTCGCGCAAGGCGGCGTCCTCGATGCCCTCGGCCGGCTCCGGGTCCCAGTGCAACGCCAGCCGATGGGTGCCCGGCGCCAGGGTCAGGTCGCGATGCACGAACAGCGGCCTGTCGCCGCGCACGCCGGCCGGTTGCACGAGCTGATCCACCACGGGCACGCCGTCCACGCTGGCGCGCACGCGATAGGGCAGCAGCGATTGCGCGCAGATGCGCTGGGCGCGCATGTGCGCGGGAACGCGTTGCAGCTCTGCGGGCGTGTAGTCGCGGCACACCTTGATGCGCGCGCCCACGGTGCGCCAGGCCAGGCGCAGCAGGCCATCCCGCGGATCGCTGCCCATGGGCAGCCGCGCCACCCAGACCAGCGCCAGCAGCGCCAGCACGGGCACCGCGAAGCGCAGCACCCACAGTCCCGCGCGCCTAACCATGGGCCACCTCCGCCAGCGGCATGGGCTCGCAATCGGGTTCGAGCTGCACGTCCCCTTCGTCACGGGCCTCGTGGGCCAGGGCGGCGATGTCCGCCTGGAACGCGCCGATGTCGGCCAGGGCCTGGGGCAGGTCGGCCGGGCCGAAACCGCCCATCTTCACGCGGCGCTTGTCCACGCGCGGCTGCAGCTCGGCCTCGCGGTCCTCGTAGAGCCGCTCACGGAGCCACCTGGGGCCTTCGCGATAGGCGCAGTCGCGCTCCGGACAGGCCAGCACGTACACCCCGCCGCAGCCGCGCCGCAGCAGGTATTCCATGGCCGAGGTGTGCACGGCGGCGGCGCAGTGCAGGCGGTGCACGGTCACGTGCGGCAGCCCGGCCAGCACCGGCTCCAGCCCCAGCCCCTGCTCGCAGGCCATGAGCACGATGTCCTCGGCGCCGGGGGCCGCGGCGGTCATCAGGCGCTGGGCCGCCAGCAGGTGGTCGCGCCCCACGCGCCCCGGCGGACCCACGACCATGGGGCCGCAGGACCCGGCGCAGATGCCGCAGCTCACGCACAGCGCCGGATTGATCAGCGCCACGATGTCCGTGGCATGGTTGCTGGGCGGCGCCGGCACCATGCTGATGGCCCCGTAGGGGCAGTCCTTGTAGCACTGGGTGCAGCCCGTACACAGGTTGGGGTTGGCCCGCGCGGGCTCCGGGTGCGCCGCCAGGCGCGGCTTCCACCACCAGGGCACGCTCACCAGGAACAGGAACAGCGCCAGCCCGCTGAGCAGCGTCACCGGCGGCGGCACGTTGCGCGAGACGAGCAGCCAGAACGTGTTGATCCAGTCCACGGGCACCCGGCCCAGGATGGTCAGGTAGTCCGCAGGCGGCAGCATGCCCGCCGGATAGGCCAGCGACACCCCCAACAGGGCCACCAGCAGCCACGCCGACAGCTTGCGCGGCGGCAGCAGCGCCGGCCGCGACACGCGCAGCGTGTGCACCCACAGCCCGATCAGGATGGCGAAGGGAAACACCATGTGCAGGATCAGGTTGAGGAAGAAGAACGAGGCCGGCACCCCCTGGCTGCTGATGAACGTGCGCTGGATGGGCTCGGAGAAGATGGGCAGCGTGTCCGCCATGCGCGCGCCCTCGATGGCCAGCAACTGGCCCTGCACATCCCACACCAGCACCATGCCCGTGATGCTGCTCATCATGACGATGGACACCAGCACCACGCCGCTGATCCAGGCCAGCACCCGCGGTCCCCAGGTGCGCCCGCGCAGGGCCATGCGCAGCGCGTGCACCGCCACGGCGACCATCATGACGTCACCGGCATACACGTGCACCGCGCGGATCAAACGGCCGCCCCACCACTGCGCTTCGATGTTGGTCACGGACTCGTAGGGGGCTCCGATCTTGTAGAACCACAGCAGGTAGAGCCCCGTCACCAGCAGCACCAGCAGGCTCAGCACGGCGATGGTGCCGCTCTGGTAGAGCGGATTGTAGCGCGAGCCGTAGAGACGGTTGCACAGCGTGTCCAGCGGATTGAAAATCCGCTCCACCAGCCGTGCGGCCGGCGGGCGTGTGGGGAAATAGGTGTGGGGCGTCTGCAAGACGAAACTCCGTGCTCAAGCGAAGGCGGCTCCCGGGCAGGGGCAGCGGATTTGAATTCTGATCGGTATTCTATTCTGCCATAGCCATGTTGCCGCGACTATGACATCGGTCATATGGTAGCGGGTAGGACGGCGCCTGCGCCAGCGCCCGCCGCGCCCGGGACCGCCCCCGCATCAGGATCGCTCTTGATCGACCCCGCCATCATCCAGAAAATCGCCCGCTTTTCAGGGATTTCCGAGAAGGCACGCGCCCTGCTGCACCAGCAGAGCAGCCTGCGCGAATACCGCAAGGGCGAGGCGATCTTCTTCGAGGGCGATCCGTGCACGCATTTCTATTTCGTGCTCAGGGGCGAGGTGACCGTGTTCAAGGCGCTGGAATCCGGGCGTGAGATGATCATGGACATCATCCGCCCCGGCGAAGCGTTCGGCGAAGTGGCGCTGATCAATGGCGACGATTTCCCGGCCAATGCCGTGGCCCGCACGGACGCCGGCGTGATGCTGCTGGCGCGCAAGGAGTACCTGGAGCTGCTGGAGCGCTTTCCCGAGGTTTCGCGCTCCATCATCCGCGACCTCAACCTGCGCGTGCGCTCGCTGCGGCATCGGCTGGAGGTGCTGGGGGAGGCCGGCGTGCAGTCGCGCATCGCCCAGTTGCTGCTCACCTACGCGCGGGAGATGGGGCGGGAGCAGGACGGCGGGGTGCTGGTGCCGGTGCACCTGAGCCGCAACGAAGTGGCCGGCATGGTGGGCGCCCGGGTGGAAACCGTGATCCGCATCATGAGCCGCTGGAACAAGGACAACGTGGTGCACTCGGCGCCGGAGGGATTTCTCATTCCCGACCTGGACGCGCTGCGGGAGCTGATGTCCCAGGACTCTTCACCCTGATCCCGCCGTGGCGCGCGGATTCGCGGGCCTTGCCGCATCGGGCGGCAAGGGGATGGACCTGCGGCATCCCGGGCGACGCCCGCGGCACCCACGGGATGTTCAAGCGCATCACGCAGCCCAACCGACTGGACGGGAGGTCGACGCCAATGAATCAGGTGACACGAAAACAGCTCTGGAGCGGCCGCGTGCTCAGCGGCCTCGCGGTGGCTTTTCTCCTCTTCGACGGAGTGACCCATGCGCTGCGCATGGAAGCCGTCGTCCAGTGGACCGTCCAGCTCGGCTATCCGCCCGGCGCGGTGCCGGTCATCGGCGCACTCCTGCTGGCGGGCCTGGTGCTCTATGTCATCCCGTGGACGGCGCTCTACGGCTCGATCTGGCTGACGGGCTATCTCGGGGGTGCGGTGGCCACGCACGTGCGCATCGGCAGCCCGCTGTTCAGCCACACGCTGTTTCCGTGCTACGTGGCGGCGCTGTTGTGGGTCGGGCTGGCGCTGCGCCACCCCAGGCTGCGCGCCCTGCTTTGGACGCGGGACTAGGTTCTGTTCGGCAATGCGATGGCAACTTCAAAATTACCCGCCTGTTGTCATTCCGAGCACAGCGAGGAATCTCATCGTGCTATAGCAATGAGATTCCTCGGCCCAAACTGCGGGCCTCGGAATGACAAACGCGGCCGGATTCACGCGATCCGCCATTCCAACACAATGCCTAGTCGCGACTGACGGCCAATGTCCAATGATCCACGTCCACCCGCGCGCTGTGGGCCTGCAGGCCCATGCCGCGCAACTGGCGGATGAGGGGTTTGGGCTCGAAGGGGGCGTGCAGCACCAGCCGATCGTCCGCGTCGATCTGCAGCACGCAGGACATGATCACCTCGTAGGGCTCGCCGCCGTTGTCCAGCAGCTCGCGCACGTCCAGGTGATAGGTGCGGTCTTCCTGCCAGAACTTCACGAAGGGATCGATCTGCTCGAACGCGATCATGGGCGGCCCACGGGTGGGGACGGCGGAAGTGGCGGGCGCCGGGGGTCCGCGCCATGCGGCGGGCCGGCGCCGGGGCCCAGCTCGGCGCAAGCGGCGGGGCGGCGCAACGGCGCCGCGCCACGTCCGGGTTGCGCCTGGGTTCGCTCAGACTAGCGATTCGTGGCCGGCTCTCCTATGACAAACATCATCTCCGGGCGCAAGTGGGTCGCGGCGACCACGGCCCTGCCGGGATGCCCGGCGCTGACCGGAACGGCGCGGGCCGGAACGTGACACTGGAACAGTGACACCGGAATAGTGACATAAGGCACATCCGCGCCTGGCGCACCCTCGTACAATGCCTGGGCTTCAGGCCCGGACCGCGCACGCCCCCCGCGTGGGGCATCCGCCGCACCAGGCACCCGAACCTTCCATCTCAGCGTGGAGAAAGACCGTGGATTTCGACTTGAGCGAAGAGCAGCGCTTGGCCGTCGATGCGGCCCGGCGCTTCCTGGAGCAGGACATTCGTCCCTATGCCGAACAATACCGCGACACCGTCGTGCCCAAGCCCGTGATGCACGAGCTGCTGCGCAAGATCGTCCCCTTCGGCTACATCGTAGGCAGCATTCCGGAACGGGACGGGGGCATGGGCCTGCCCGTGCTGACCTCGGGGCTGCTGTACGAGCAGTTGTTCCGCGTGTTTCCGGGGCTGGCGGGCACGGCGTTCATCAACGAGGGCTTCCTGCTCACGCTGTATCACGACGGCACGCCGGAGCAACGCGCGCGCTACCTGCCCGGGCTGATGTCGGGCGACCTGATCGGCTGCTCGGCGATCACCGAGCCCAACGTGGGCTCCAACGTGCGCAACGTCAGCACCAAGGCCACGCCGGCGGGCGACGGCTACGTGATCAACGGGCAGAAGAACTGGATCTCCAATGGCGGCATCTCGGACGCGTGCATCGTCGTGGTGCGGCACGAGGATGCGGCCAAGGGGCTGAACCGCTTCGTGGTGGACCGCGAGCCGCACGGCTACACCACGCGGGAGCTGCACAAGCTGGGGCTCAACGCCTGGTCCACGGCCGAGGTGTTCTTCGACAACGCCCGCGTGCCGGCCTCGGCCCAGGTGGGCGCATGGGGCACGGGGCTCAAGCGCACGCTGCAACTGTTCGAGTGGGCGCGCTGCTTCGTGGCCATCACCTCGGTGGGCATCGCGCAGTCGGCGCTGGATCATTCCCTGGCCTATGCCCAGGAGCGGGAGCAGTGGGGCAAGCGCATCGGGCAGCACCAGCTCATCCAGGACATGATCGCCGACATGGCCACCGAGCTGGACTGCGCGCGCCTGCTGACCTACCGCGCCATGTCGCTGGTGGACAAGGGCGCGCGCTGCGACACGCAGACCTCCATGGCCAAGTACTACGCCACCGAGGCCGCCGTGCGCATCACCTCGCGCGCCATCCAGATTCACGGGGCCTACGGGCTGAGCCAGGAATATCCGCTGGAGGGCCTGTTCCGCGACGCGCGCATGATGACCATCCCGGACGGCACGAGCCAGATCCAGAAGCTGGTCATCGCGCGCAATCTGCTGGGGGGCCTGTCCGCCTTCGGCGAGGCGCCGCGCGCGGCGGCGGCAGGTCAGAAGTAGAGGCCCGCGGCCTAGACCGACACCGAATAGCCGCCGTTGACGGGAAACGTCTGTCCGGTGACCCAGCCGGCCGCGTCGGAGGCCAGGAACAGCACCATGTTGGCGATGTCGCTGGGCTCGCCCAGGCGGCGGATCATGTACAGGCGCAGGATCTTCCTCAGGGTTTCCTGATCCTCCAGCAGGCCGGCCGTGGCGGGGGTCTGGATGGTGCCGGGCGCCACGCAGTTGACCGTGACGTTGGCGCGGCCCACGCCCTTGGCCAGGGCCCGCATGAACCCGGCGGCACCCGCCTTGGCGGCCGAGTACACCGCCAGGTGCGGCTCGCCCACGCGCCCGGCATCGGAAATGACGGTGATCACCCGCCCGTAGCCCCGCTGCACCATGCCCCCCACCAGCGCCCGCGACAGGTTGAGCACGCCGAAGAGGTTCGTGCCGAACCAGGTCTGCCAGGATGCCGGGTCGCTTTCCAGGAAGGGCGGGATGCTGGAAATGTCGGTGACCGGGCCGGCATTGCCCGCGTTGTTGACCAGGATGTCCACGCGCCCGAAGGTCTGCTCGGCCTGCCGCGCCATCTGCTGCACGGCCTGGTAATCGGAAATGTCGCCCACCACCGCCAGCGCCTTGACGCCGGCGGCCTGCACCTCGCGCACCACGGCTTCGGCGCGCTCGCGGTAGAAGTCGTTGACCACCACGCCGCCCGCGCGGTGCGCGGCGAAGTGCAGGGCGATCTGGCGCCCCACGCCCTGGCCGGCGCCGGTGACCAGCCCGATGCGGCCTTTCAGATCCAAAAGATTATCCATGCGCGACCTCCAGCGAGTGACATGAGAGAACAGGGAGTGAGGAATTGCCGCGGCGCCCCGACGCAAGGCAGCACGGCAACGCGGACAGCGAGCGGCGGGAAGCAGGTGCCGGCTCAGACCGCGCGGGCGGCAGAAAGTGCCCCCGCGATGCGCCGGTCGGTCGGGCCGGCGCGTCTCAGGCCGGGGCGGCTCCGCTGGCCGCGCCGTCGGCCAACAGGGCGTCCACCTCGGCGGGGGTGAAGCCGCCCTCGCGCAGCACCTCGCGCGTGTGCTCGCCCAGCGCCGGGCAGCCGCGCGTGGGCGCCGTCTCGTAGCCGCGCAGGCCCAGGGGCTGGCGCGTGAACCAGCGTTCGCCGGCGGGCGTGGGCACGCGTGTGAACAGTCCGCGCGCCTTGACGTGCGGATCGTGCCCCACGTCGCCCAGGTCGTGCACCGGGCCGAAGGGCACCTCGCTGCCCTGGAAGAGTTGCTCCCAGTGGGCGCGTTCGCGCGTGGCGAACGCCTGGCCCAGGCGCCCGCGCAGCTCGGTTTCGCGCGCGGCGCGCTCGTCGCGGGGAATGGCGGCCAGGTCGGTCAGGCCCATGCGCTCGCAGAGCGGCTGCCAGAACCAGTCCTCGTGGGCCACGCTGAGGCTGATGGCCTTGCCGTCCTTGCAGGCGTAGATGCCGTAGCCCGGGTCGCTGCCCAGGGGCGGCGGCGGATCGCCGTTCATGGGCGGCACCACGAACACGCTCATCCAGGACACCAGCCCGTCGAACATGGAGACGTCGATGTACGTGCCGCGGTCCGTGCGCTCGCGCGCCAGCAGGGCGGTCTGCACGCCGATCACGGCGAACATGCCCGAGGAGAGGTCGCCCACCGCCACGGGCGAAACGGGGATGGCCGGGTCCCGCGCCTGGGGGAAGAACAGCCCCGCCGTGGACGCATAGGAAATGTCGTGCCCCGTGCGGTCGCGATAGGGCCCGTCCTGGCCATAGCCCGAGATGGAGGCATAGACCAGGCGCGGATTGATGGCGCTCAGCGTCTCGTAATCCAGCCCCAGGCGCGCCATGGTGCCGGGTCGGTAGCCTTCCAGCAGCACATCGGCCCCCCGCACCAGGCGCTTGAACGCTTCGCGGCCGGCGGGCAGCTTGAAGTTCAGCGTGGCGCTGCGCTTGTTGCGGTTGAGCGCCTCGAAGAACTGGGGATAGATGCGCGCCGGATCGCCCCCCGGCCGTTCCACCAGCACCACGTCGGCGCCCAGGTCGGACAGGATCAGCGTGGCGTAGGGGCCGGGGTATTGCTCGGCCAGGCTCAGCACGCGCAGGCCGGCCAACGGTGCGTTCATGGGTTGCTCCTGCTGTCGCCGCGTGGCCCGCGGGCCTAGGCTCTGTTTGAGAAAAAAAGCGGGCTTCGAGACGCGCCCTGCGGGCACTCCTCAGCCACGCGGTATTCAGTTTCACTCGTGATTTCAAAGCCGCATCCCTGAGGAGCCGCGCCATGCGCGGCGTCTCGAAGGGTATGGCAACTATTCTCGAACAAAGCCTAGCGGGCGAGAATGGTGATGGTGCAGGCCGCCGGGTCGGGGTTGAGGAAGCCCCCGCCGTTTTCGGCCAGGGCCACCCGGGCCCCCTCGCGCTGGCGCGCTCCGGCCCGCCCGCGCAACTGCTCGGTGAGCTCGAAGAGCTGCGCGCAGCCCGTGGCACCCACCGGATGCCCCTTGCTCAGCAGACCGCCGCTGGGATTGACCGGCATCTTGCCGCCGACGCGGGTCCTGCCCGAGGCCAGCAGCGCCGGCCCTTCGCCCCGGCCGGCCAGGCCCAGCTCCTCGTAGAGCATCAGCTCTGCGGGCGCGGCCGCGTCGTGCAGCTCCACCACGTCCACGTCCTCAGGGCCGATGCCGGCCAGCGCGTAGGCCTGGCGCGAGGCGCGCGTGGGCGGGGGCTCCAGCTCGCCGCGGGCGCTGCCGGAAACCAGCACCGAGGCGCGCACGCTCACGGCGTCGGCGCCCCCGCGGCGGGCCGCCTCCTCGCTGCACAGCACCAGGGCCGCCGCTCCGTCGCCGATGGGCGAGCACATCATCAGGGTCAGCGGCTCGGAGATCATGCGGCTGGCCAGCACGGCCTCGCGGCTCACCTCCTCGCGGAACTGCGCGCGCGGATTGCGCGCGCCGGCGAAGTGGCTCTTGACGGCCACGTCGGCGAAGTTCTCGGCCGTGGCCCCGGATTGCCGCATGTATTGCCGGGTCAGGTTGGCGTAGACGTCCATGAAGATGGACTGCGTGGCGCCGGCGCCGGCGCTCTGGTGCAGCGACGCCTTGAGCTGCTCGCGCTCCTCCAGGTCCAGGGCCGCCTCCATGGCCGCGAAGGGCACGGCCTTGTCCCGGTGGGCCAGCTTTTCCGCCCCCACGGCCAGCGCCACGTCGCACATCCCCGAGGCCACGTAGAGCCAAGCCAGGTGAAAGGCGCTGGAGCCGGAGGCGCAGGCATTTTCCACGTTGACCACGGGGCAACCCAGCAGGCCCGTGTTGCGCAGGGCCGCCTGGCCGCGGATGTTCTCCTGCCCGGTGATGAGCCCGGAACTGGAGTTGCCGAAGGCCACCATGCCCACCTCCGCGGGGGTCAGGTGGGCATCGTCCAGGGCCGCGCGGGTGGCCTGCTCGGCCAGGTCGCGCACGTTGCGTTCCAGGAATTTTCCGAACGGGGTCATGCCCGCGCCGGCTATCACGACGGGTCTCATGGCAGGTCCTCCAGAGGCGGGTGAGGGTCAGCCCAGCCAGCGCTTGCGCCGCTTGTAGTGCTTGATGTCGCGGTAGCTCTTGCGCTCGCCCGACTGGTCCAGACCCAGGTAGAATTCGCGAATGTCCTCGTTGCTCTTGAGCTGCGCGGCGCTGCCTTCCATGACGATGCGGCCGTTTTCCATCACGTAGCCGTGGTCGGCGATCTCCAGCGCCGCGCGGGTGTTCTGCTCCACGAGCAGCAAGGTCAGCCCGTGGGCCCGCAGCTCGGCCAGGATGGCGTAGATTTCCTCGACCAGCATGGGGGCCAGGCCCAGCGACGGCTCGTCGATGAGCATCATGGTGGGCTCGGCCATCAGCGCGCGCCCGATGACCAGCATCTGCTGCTCGCCGCCGGACAGGTAGCCCGCCGTGCGCTGGCGCAGGTTGGCCAGGGGCGGCATGAGGGCGTAGACGCGCTCCAGGTTCTGGCGCCGCCGGGCCGCGTCGCGGTGCATGTGCCCGCCGACCATCAGGTTCTGCTGGGTGGTCATGTGCTCCAGCACCTTGCGCCCTTCCATGACGTGCACCAGACCCCGGCGCACCACCGCCTCGGCGGGCAGCGCGTCGATGCGCTTGCCCAGGAAGGTGATGTTGCCGCCGGTGACGGCGCCGTCCTCCGGGCGGATCAGCCCGGAGATGCACTTGAGCGTCGTGCTCTTGCCGGCGCCGTTGCTGCCCAGCAGGGCCACGCAGCCGCCCTCGGGGACGTGCAGGCTGATCCCTTTGAGCACCAGGATCACCTCGCTGTAGATGGCCTCGACGTTGTTGAGCTCAAGCACGGGAGATTCCTTGCGATGGGGCGGGGCCAGGGCGCGGGGCCGCGCCGGAGACCCCGGCGCGCCGCGGAGACGGCACGCCGGGGCGCCGTGGGCCTACCATTTTTCCACGACCGGCACGGGCACGTTGGCCGCGGCCAGGGTGTACTTGCCGCCCTTCACGGTGGTGATGTTGGCCGTCAGCCCGCGCACCGGGAACGGCCCCTCGCGCGTGAACGTCAGATCCGGCAGGAAGCCGAAGGTTGCCTCGCTGGGGATCTTGCCCGCATACAGCCCCTCGCGCACCGCGGAGCCGGTGAGATTGGCCGCGCCCACCTTCTTCACGGCCTGTTCCACGGCCCGCACCGAATACAGGGCTTGTTCCGTGCCCTGGATGGCCAGGATGTTCCAGGGCGCCTTCACCCCAAAGTCGTTGCGCAGCATCTCGTAGAACTTGTAGGCCGAGCCCGAGGTGTCGGCCGGGCTGGCGATGCCGTAGACCTCGAAGGAGCCTTCAAGCTGCTCCAGGCCGCCCAGGGCCTTGCCCGAAGCCGCCAGGCCGTTGTGGGAGCTCATCATGAGGGGAATGCCGCCCTGCCCCGCGGCTTCCAGGCCGCGCTTGGAGGCCACCACCACGGCGGTGTTGGTCTGGATCAGCAGCGCCTCGGCGCCCTTGCGCACGACGCGGCGGATCTGGCTGGAGAGGTCGGTGGGCTGCACGGCCGTGTACACCGTTTCCACCACTTCCACCGTCGGGTTCATGGAGGCGTACTTCTCGATGCCTTTCGCGATGTCGATATAGGCCGGCGACGCCTCGGAGCTGATCACGGCCACCTTGAGGGTCTTGGCGCCCTTCTGCCCGCGATACCACTCCGCGAAGGCCACGGCCTCGTGCGCGTAGGTGGGCCGCGGGTTGAAGAACCACGTCTCCGGCTGCCACGCAAAGCCATAGGCGGCGGTGCTCATCAACAGCGGCACCTTGTCGTCGGGCAGGCGCTGGCGCAGGGCCGCCACGTCCGGGCCACCCAGGCCCATGATCATGATGGGCTTGAGGTCGGCCAGCACGCCGGGCCACAGGCTGGCGGTCTGGGCCGTGTCGTAGCGCGTGTCGAATTCCTTGAAGTTGAGCTGCACGCCCAGCTTGGCACCCACTTCCTTGTTCCACCAGGTGAACACCGCCTTGCGGCCGTCGGAAATGAGGGGCATCACATCGGCATAAGGACCGGAATAGTCGGCCAACCCGGCCACGTTGTATTCCACCGGCGCGGCCCGCAGCGATGCCGGCAGCGCCCACGCGAACACCGCGGCCCCCGCCAGCAGGACCGCCAACACGGTACGTCCAAAGCTCTTCATTTTGCGTCTCCCTATCGAAGTGGTGCCACGTGAAGCGCCGCGCCGGGGCCCCCAAGGGCCACCGCAGCGCACGGCGCCGCCCCAACGCTCTGCACCCCCCAGTTCGTCTGACCGCGGCCCCCAGGTCGCGGTGCTTCTGCCCGCAGCGGTGCGGCGGACCGCGCCGCGCCTAATAGCGGAAGGGCCACAGGCGGTAGCTGGCCTTGAGGATGTTCCAGCGGTGCATGAGGCCGTCCGGTTCGACAATCACAAAGAACGCGATCAATCCGCCCAGCAGGATGTTCATGCTGGCAAACACGATGTCTCCGCCCAGCCACGGCACCAGCTCGGCCAGCAGGGGGCCGATGGACGTGACCACCTCCTGGAAGGCGCGGATGAGAAAGGTGCCCAGCAGGGCGCCCACGATGGAGCCGGTGCCGCCCACGATGATCATGCCCAGGTACCACACGGAATTGAACAGATTGAACTGGTCCACCGAGATGAAGCGGATGTAATACGCATACAGCCCGCCGCCGATGCCCGCATAGAAGGCCCCCACCAGGAAGGCCATGGCCTTGGTGCGCACGACCGGAATGCCCGTCATGCCGGCAGCCACGTCGTCGTCCCGCACGGCGATGAACGCCCGGCCCGTGCGGCTGCGCATCATGCCGAAGGCCCCGGCCACCATGAGCGTGCAGGACACCAGGAACAGGTAGTAGATGCTCACGTCCGTGCTGAACTCGATGCCGCCCAGGCGGGCCGGGTGCATGGAAATCCCGTTGGAGCCGCCCAGCCACGAGACGGGCAGGTTGAGCACGGCGAAATGGAAGATGAATTGCGCGGCGATCGTGGTCAGCGCCAGGTAGAAGCCCTTGATGCGCACCGCGGAGAGACCGAACACGAAGCCGAACAGGGCTGCCGCGACGCCGCCCAGCGGGATCGTCACCAGGAACGGCAGGGACCACTTGGTGGAAAGCACGCCCGCGGCATAGGCGCCCACGCCCATGAACGCCGACTGGCCCAGGTTCACCTGGCCCGCGTAGCCCAGCGTGATCTGCAACCCCACCACGACGATGGCCGTGACCAGCATCAGGTTGGCGATGGCCAGCAGCCGCGGCGTGACCAGGTGCGGCAGCAGCGCGAGCAGCAGCATGAACAGCGCCAGCGAGACCCATTGCGGCCGGGTGCGCAGCAGCGCGCGGTCCTGCGCATAGCGGACCGCAAAGACGCCCGAAGGCAGCATGGCCATGGCTTACACCCGTTCGATCAGCTTCCAGCCGAACAGCCCGTTCGGACGGAAGAAGAGGATGAGGATCATTACGACGAAGGGCAGCACCGTGCTCACGCCACCGCCCAGCAGCGGATCCAGGTAGGCCGCCGCCATGCCCTGGGCAATGCCCACCACCAGCCCGGCCAGGATCAGCCCGCCGATGGATTCCAGCCCGGCCAGCATGGCCACGGGCAGCGCCGCGAACCCGATGTCCGAAGCCAGGAAGCTCAGCGACTTGCCGTTGAGGAACACGATGGCCCCCACCGTGGAGAGCACGGCGCCCAGCATCCAGGCGAAGGCCACCGAGCGCTTCACCGAGATGCCCAGGGACATGGCGATCTGGTGGTCCTCCGCCACGGCCGTCATGCGCAGCCCGGCGGTGGTGCGGTTGAAGAACCACGACAGCCCCACCGCCGCCACCACGGTGACCGCCCCGCCGATGAGCAGGGAGCGGCTGATGAACAGCTCGCCCAGGATCAGCGGGCGCATGGGCACGATCATGGGGAATGGGCGCACGTGCGCCCCCCAGATCACCAGGAACACGCCCCGCAGCAGCACCAGCAGCCCCACCGTGACCATGACCATGGAGAACAGCGATTCGCCCACCAGCCTGGAGAAGAAGATGCGCTCGATGACGATGCCGGTCAGCGCGGCCAGGGCGAAGGCCAGGGGAATGCCCACCCAGGCCGGCAGCCCGCTGCCCAGCACCATCCACCACACCAGGTAGCCGCCCAGCACCACCAGCTCGCCCTGGGCGAAGTTGAACACCTTGCTGGCGCGGTAGATGACCACGAAGCCCATGGCGATCAGCGCATAGACCTGGCCGATCAGCGCCCCCTCGATGAGATAGATGAGAAAGTCGGTCACGGCGCCACCTCCTGCACCTGCAGACGCGCCGCCCGCGCGGCGCCGCCGGCACCCGGCGCGCCGGCTTCCACCGGAGCCGGAGCCAGGTCGTTGATGATCACCCGGGCGCGCAGCTCGCCCTTGCGGCCGTCCTGGTAGGTGACGGGAATCACGGCGTCCACGTGCCGCTCCCCGCCGTAGAGGCCGTCGATGAGCGGCCGGTAACGCGCTTCCAGGAACTCGCGGCGCAGCTTGCGCGTTCGCGTGAGTTCGCCCTCGTCGGGGTCCAGCTCCTTGGGGAAGTTGGCGAAGCGCACCACGCGCGCGTGGGGGGGCAGCAGGTCGTTGATGCGCGCGATTTCGCGCTGGATCATGGCGCGCACCTCGGCGTTCTGGGAGAGGTCCTGGTAGGTGGAAAAGCCGATGCGCCGCTCCTCGGCCCAGCGGCCCACGACCTCCGGATCGATGTTCACCAGGGCCGTGACAAAGGGGTGGCGCCGGTCGCCGACGGTCATCACGTCCTTGATGAAGGGGCTGAAGCGCAGCCGGGTCTCGATGAATTGCGGCGGGTACTTCTCGTTGCTGGCCAGGGTGCGCATGTCGTCCACGCGCTCCAGGAACACCAGCTCGTTGGACTCCGTGACGGACACGGCATCGCCAGTATCGAACCAGCCGTCCTTGATCTTCTCCGCGGATTTTTCGGCCTTGTTGTAGTAGCCGTTGAAGCCCGAGCCGCCGCGCACCAGCAGCCCCCCGTCGGGGCCGATCTTCCACTCCAGCGCCGCGCCGAATTCCGGGCGCACCGTCATCCAATGGCCCACCGTTTCCAGGTTGTACTGCGTGCCCCGGTGGGCGGTGAGCAGGCCGATCTCGCTGGCCCCGTAGATGTTGCGCAGGGGGACGCCCATGGCGTGGAACAGGCGGAACACGTCCGGGGCCATGGCCGAGCCGCCGGAGACCACCACCTTGGCCCGCACCAGCCCCAGCTTGTCGCGCAGGGGATGCAGCACCAGGGCATCGGCCAGGGGAAACAGCAGGCGCGCCAGCCAGCCGGGGCGGCGGCCCTCCAGGCGTGCCACGTGGACGGCATGGCCGATGCGCACGCCAAAGCGATAGAGCGCCTGGCGCAGGCGCCCGGCATCCAGCATGCGTGCCTGCACCGTGGCGGCCAGGCTTTCCCACTGCCGCGGGCCGAAGACCAGCACCTCCACCGCCAGCTCGCGGATGTTGTTCAGCACTTCCTCGGGCTTTTCCGGGAAGTTGACCACCAGCGGGGCCAGCAGGCCGATGGCGATGCCGTAGTACTGCTCCGTGGCCCAGGCCAGGGGAATGTAGGACAGGTACTCGGCGTGCGGGCGCACCGGCACCGCGTCCAGGAAGCGGTAGGCGCTGTCGAACAGATTGCGGTGGGTGGTCACCACGCCCTTGGGGCGCCCGGTGGTGCCGGAGGTATAGGTGAGGATGGCGATCTCATCGTCCCGGCCCGCGGCCACCTCGCGCTCGAACAGCCCGGGATGCGCTTGGGCATGCTCGCGGCCCAGCGCACGCACCTGGGCAAACGTGTGCAGCAGGGGATGGGTGTAGGACCACAGGCCCTTCTCGTCCCAGTACACCACGGCGCGGATCTTCGGCAGGCGCTCCAGCGCGGCCAGGGCCTTGTCCACCTGCTCCTGGTCGTGGGCGACGATGAACACCGCCTCGCTGTCCTCGCCCATGTAGTGCAGCTCGTCGACGGTGAGGTCGGGATACAGCGCGATGCACTTGGCGCCCAGGGCCAGCACGGCGAATTCGCCCCAGAAAATCTCCGGCTCGTTCTCGCCCACCAGGATCACCGATTCCCCCCGGCGCAGGCCCATGGCCGCGAAGCCCAGCGCCAGCTCGCGCACGATGGCCTGCACCTGGCCGAAGGTATAGGTCTGCCAGATGCCGCGGTCCTTGTGCCGCTGGCAGATGCTCTGGGGCTGCTGCCCGGCCCGGGCCAGCAGGAGCTGCGGAAGGGTGTGGGGCTGGTGCATAGGGTGTTCGTCCCGGTGGTGCGGTGCGTGGCTCAGGCGGAGGCGCCCAGGTAGGCGTTGATCACGGCCGGATTCCGTTGGATCTGCTGCGGCGTGCCCTCGGCGATCTTGCGTCCGAAGTCGAACACGGCCACGCGGTCGGCGAGGTCCATCACCACGGACATGTCGTGCTCCACCAGCACCACGGGGATGTGCCGGGCCTCGCGGATGTCCAGGATGAAGCGCGCCAGGTCTTCCTTCTCCTCGGTGTTCATGCCGGCCATGGGCTCGTCCATCAGCAGCACGCGCGGCTCCATGGCCAGCGCCCGGGCCAGATCGACCCGCTTGCGCAGCCCGTAGCCCAGGGCGCCCACCAGCGCCGAACGGATGGACTCGATCTCCAGCAGGTCGATGATGTCCTCCACCACCTCGCGGTGGCGCAGCTCCTCGCGGTGCGCCCAGGGGAAGTACAGGAACGACTGGGGAATGGTGGTGCGCATGTGGAAGTGCCGGCCGACCAGGATGTTGTCCAGCACGGTCATGCCGGCGAAGATGTGCGTGCCCTGGAAAGTGCGCGCGACGCCCATCTGCGCAATCTCGTGCGTGGGCTTGCCGGTGATCTCCGTGCCCGTGAAAAAGCAGCGCCCCTGCTGCGGATGGTAGAATCCGCTGAACACGTTGAGCAGCGAGGTCTTGCCGGCCCCGTTGGGCCCGATCACGGCCAGCGTCTCGTCCGCACGCACGTCCAGGCTCACGTCGTGCAGCGCCGTGACCCCGCCAAAGCGCAGGGTCATGTGCTCGGCGCCGAGCACGGGCGGCGCGGTGCCCGGGGCGGTGGTCGTGGCGGCAAGAGTCATCGGGCAGGCCCCGGTGCTGGTTCCTGATTTGCCGCGCGGCAGACGGCGGAGTACCGCCCGCTGCGGCCATTTCCCGCGCGAATCCCGACCGGCGGGTCGTCGTACGGCCGGCCCCATCGCGGATTCGCACCAGCCATCCCTATCCGAATTGCGCGGCCCGCGCTTGACCTAGGTCAAATTGCGGCCCGCTCGGCGGATGGCCGGTTGGACACTCCTATCGCGCTTGGAAGGCGTCTTCAACAGAAACCGTCAGGGGCCGTGGAAGGGAACGGCGGCCGGGCGCCCCAGGCGGCCGCGGCGGCGGGCAAGGCGTCGGGCAGGCTGGAGGATGTGCTCTTTTCGGGGGGAGGGGAGGGGGGCGAATCCGGCCGCGGGGGAACGTGCCGCAGGGGAATGTGGCGCAAGGCCGGCTAAGCTCTGTTTGGGAATAAATACCGTGTGCCTGAGGAAGCCGCCAATGGCGGCTGTCTCGAAGGCCACGGCGCCAGCAATGCGGGTTCGCGCCCTTCGAGACGGGCTGGTACAGACATACAAGGGCGGCGGTTGCCTTTTCAGACAAAGCCTAGCGCGACTTCTTTGCGTGCTGCTGGAGCTCGCCTTTCCACTTGCCGAGAAAGCGCAGACGATTCCGCTCCACCACCGCCGCGACACCGCTGTCCCCCCACATGGACTGGCTCGTGCCACCTTCCCGGTGAATCACCAGTGCATCGGGACTATAGTACGTCTCATATCCGGCCTGGCGGAATTTGAAGCACAAGTCCGCGTCCTCGTAGTACGCGGGAGCATACGATTCGTCAAATCCGTCAACCGCCCGGAAGATGTCCCGGCGCACGAGTATCGCCGCGCCGGTACAATACGGTACCGCTTCGCAGCGATTGTAGATTGGCCGGTGCGCATCGTCGGCTTTGCCCCGCTGCTCCACATGGCCGTCCTGCAGGACCTTTGCCCCGGCCTCCTGCAACGTCCCATCGGCATACATCAGCTTCGGACCGACAATGCCCGCATCGGCGTGGGCCTGCATGACGTGCAGCAGGGCGGTGAGCCAGCCCGGCGTGACGAGCGTATCGTTGTTGAGGAACAGAAGATATTCGCCCCGTGCGTGTGCCGCCGCGGCATTGCAACCCTTGGCGAAGCCAAGATTCTCTTCGGAGCGCAGCAGGCACAGGGACGAGGAATATTTTTCGATGCGCTCCAGATGCTCCGCGCTGCTGCCATTGTCGAATACCAGGACCTCAAAAGGCGGTGCCGGTGCGGTATGTACACTGACCGATTGCAGGCAGGCCAACGTGTATTTGCTCTGCCCAAACGATAGGATGATAATCGATATTTTTGGTGTATGATCCTGTAGCTTGAATGCAAGATTTCCGTTGGACATGAGCTGCCGATAATACGTATCGGCAAGGTGATCGAATTGCGGGGTATTTCGCTCGCTGATCCATTTCTGATAGGCTCCGGTGCCCCGGAAGTATCCGCCCGTCAAACGAAAGATAGTCGGTAACAAGTAGTGCTGTTTCCAGCGCAAGGGAACAGGAAGGCGCCGATAGAACTCCCGGGCACTGCGCAGCAACCTATGGTTAATGCTCATCGCGCAATAATGATCCCATGGAGTATCGGCTTTTACGCGGGAAGTTGATCGCCACACTCTGCTGCAACATTTCATGCACAGGATTCCGCCCCTGCACGCCGCCGCCGACCGCACCTGGCGCGCGCGGAATCCGTTCCCGTATTCCGGCGCTCGGATCGACCTGTGCCTTGCGCAGGGAGACAATTCCGGCGCGCGCGGCTCACCTGGCCCAAAACCGGCGAAATCGTCCGGTCACTGTCATGCGCAACACGGTGCAAAAGCGCACAGCCTGAACCAGGGTCTTCATGAGCGCCGCACGGCTGCGAGTCCTCTTCCAGAATGAGCGTGGAACGCGAGGCCCTTGGGCGTCCTGCCGTAGACCTGTTTGCAGCGATTGCCGCGGCGCCGGCGCAGCAGCCTCCTCATGAGCCGTGCCGTGACGCAATGCAGCGACGCTTTCAACGGGATGGGATCGTGAGCGTGAACGGTCCCGGGGCGGCGCCCCGCTCGCCTGCCGATCGTCCTGCTCCGGCATCCTGGAGACTGATTGGGCGGGGCCAGCCGCCAATCCGGCATAGGCGCGGGCGGGATTGAACCGCCGACCCCTACCATGTCAAGGTAGTGCTCTCCCACTGAGCTACGCGCCTGATTTCCAATGTCTGTACGTTTAACCGAGGCCATGCGGAGCGTCAAGCGACGGTGGCTGCCTGGGGCCGCGCCCGATCCCGGCGTGGGGGCTTGCGCGGCACCCGCGACTCCCTGCGCACGCCGGGCGGGAGTGCCGCGTTCCCGGCAGATCCCCGGCAACGAGCGCCGCGCGGCAGACCGCCTGTTCCCACTGTAGCGCCTTTTTCCTCCGGTGGAAGCTGCTCCCGGCAAATCCCAGGATTTCCCGCGGCTCGCACCCACGACCCGTGCCGGCGGGGGCGAAAAAGCCGCTAGGAATAGCGCCCCTTTCGTGCTAGCATCGGTCCTTGCTTTTACAGGGATCGGCATCCAGCGCAACAAACCGGCACTTGCGACAATCGCGCAACGAACACGAGCCAGGGACGCAGGCCATGCCGGTTTCGGCCAACTGGGCCGACGTCACCACACTCCGCTGTCGCAGTGGCGTTTTCCGCATTGACATGCCGCGGCGTGAACTGTTAGTTGAAACTCTTCTTTTGCTGACCCGGTAACGGGGCTTGGGTATGGCGACTTCGGCCGCGGCACCTAATTGATTCAGGGTCTTACGTGAAGGTAATACTGAACATCGATTCACTGAAGCCCCCGATCACCGGCATCGGCAACTACACCCTGCATCTTTCGGAAGCGCTGCCCAGTCGAGCGGAAGTGGCCTCGCTGCAATTCTTCTCGCGCATGCACAGCGTGCCGACCAGGAATCGCAGCGCGATCAGGACCTTGATCCCTGCCCGGGTGCGCCATGCGGTGCGGCGCCTGCCCTACGCCTACGAGGCACGCGACAAGCTCGCGGAAGTCGTGCTGCGCCAGTCCACGGCCGGACAAGATTTCCTCTATCACGAGCCCAACTATATCGCCGTGCGCTTCGCGGGACCCAGCGTGGTCACCGTGTCCGACCTGTCTCACCTGCGCTATCCGCATTTTCACCCGCGCGTCAACGTGAAGCGGCTTGAGAAGCACCTGGGGCGTTCCGTCGCCGAGGCGGCGCAGGTGATCACGCACTCCGAGTTCATTCGGCAGGAGCTGGTGGGGATGATGGGCGTGCCCCCGGAGCGCATCTCCATCGTGTCGCTGGGGGTCAGCGAAGAGTTTCGCCCCCGCAGCGAAGCGGAGCTGACGCCGGTGCTGGAGCCACACGGGTTGGCGGGCGTGCCCTACCTGCTTTCGGTGTGCACGCTGGAGCCGAGAAAGAACCTGTCCGGACTGATCCAGGCCTTTGCAAGCCTGCCCAAGAGCGTGCGCCGCACCCATCCGCTGGTGCTGGTCGGCCACAAGGGCTGGCTGACCGAGTCGATCGAGAGCAGGATGCGGCCCCTGCAGGACCAGGGGGAGCTGCTGTGGCTGGGCTATGTGCCCTCCGCGACCCTGCCGATGCTTTATGCCGGCGCCTATGGATTCACCTATCCCTCGTTCTACGAGGGGTTTGGGCTGCCGCCGCTGGAAGCCATGGCCTGCGGCGTGCCCGTGCTGACCTCCAACGTTTCCGCCATGCCCGAGGTGGTGGGCCGGGCCGCCGCCATGATCGACCCCTTGGACGTGGACGACATTGCGCGCGGCCTGCAACGGCTGCTCTACGATCACGATTTTCGCCAGACGGCGAAGCAGGCGGGATTTGAGCTGGCCCGCGAGTATACGTGGAAGCGCTGCGTGGACCAGACCATCGCGGCGTATCGCGCGGCGCTGAGCGTGGCGTACGGCGCCGAGTCCGCGGTGGCCCAGCATCCGTTCGCCTGAACGTCCTGGGGCAGGCAGATCGCCCTGCCGGCTCCGTTGCGCTCGAACACCCCCGCCAGCCTGTCATGAGCGAATCGACCCGCGCCCGCGCGCCGGCCGGGGCTGATGTCGATCGGGCGCGCAATGGCGCTTCCCGCCGGGTTGACGGCGCGCGCGCGGCGATGCGCCAGCGCGGCGCCGCCGGTCGGACGGACGTTGCACAGTCATACGTGGCCCGGCGCGGCAGGGCTGGCCGGGAGCGAGCAGGCGGCAAACCGATATGCTGATGCACCGCGTCAGGCTTGCAGCGGGTGGACTTGCGGCACGCAACGGACTGTGCCTGGCGCTCGTGCTGGCGGGTGGATGGCTGGCGGGCGCCTGCGCCGACACGCGCAGCGTCAGCGATGCCCAGTACTGGGTCACCGGCACGGCCTGCGCGGCGGACATCCAATCCACGGACGCCCATGGCCGCACGGAGCAGCGTGTCGAGCAAGTCGTGCCCTGGTCTTCCGCGTTCACCTACGATCCTGACGAACTGAGCGGCGTGGTGCTGGCGCTCGGCGTGACGAATCGCTGCGCCTGGGGCGACATTTCCGCACAAATATACCTGGACGGCGTGAGCAAGAGCCGGCAGACCTGTTCCACGGCCTTCTGCACCGTCACGGTCACGGTGCAGCTCTAGGGTGCGGCGTCGGCGCGGTGCGGTGCCTGGGCCCGGCGCGCGGGAACCGGCCGGCGCGGCGTCCCGGACAACGGCCGGCGCGGCGGAACGGGGAGCGCAGGGGGCATGAGCGGAGAGGAGGGGGCGCGGCGGCGGGATGTCGCTCTCATCGCGACCCTGTGCGTCGCGGAAATCGCCAGCATGTCCGCCATCGCCACGTTCCCCGCGCTGCTGCCCACGTTCATCGACGAGTGGCAGCTCACCCACGTGGCCGCGGGCTGGATCAGCAGCCTGTACTTCGCCGGCTATCTGACCGCCGTGCTGATCCTGGTGAGCCTGACCGACAGCATCGACCCGCGGCGCATCTATCTGTTCTGCATGCTGCTCAGCCTGGGCGCGACGGCGGGCTTTGCGCTGTTCGCGCAGGGCTTCTGGACGGCCTCGGCCCTGCGGGTCGCGGGCGGCATCGCGTTGGCCGGCACGTACATGCCCGGCCTGAAGATCCTCAGCGACCGCATCGCCGGACAGACCCAGGCGCGCGCCGTCTCGTTCTACACCGCCAGCTTCGGCATCGGCTCCAGCGCCTCCTATTATCTCGCGGGCCAGGTGGCCGCGTGGCGGGATTGGCATTGGGCCTTCGGAGTGGCCGCGATAGGGCCCCTGCTGGCCACCCTGCTGGTGTGGCGGCGCGTCGCCCCTTCGCCCCAGGCACGCGCCGGCGGCGGGGGACTGCGGCTGCGCGATTTTCTCGACGTCCTGCGCAACCGCAGCGCGATGGGCTATATCCTGGCCTATGCGGCGCACAACTGGGAACTGTTCGGCATGCGCGCCTGGATCGTGGCCTATCTCACGTTCGCGCGGGGCCTCCACCCCGCCTCCTGGGCGCTGGCCGCGCCGCCCACGCTGGCCGCGCTGGTGAACCTGATGGGCCTGCCCGCCAGCGTGGGCGGCAACGAACTGTCCATCCGCTGCGGGCGGCAACGGGTGATCTCGGCGGTGATGGGCGCCTCGGCGCTGCTGGCCGCGGCGGTCGGCTTCCTGCCCTGGCTGCCGGGCTCGGCCGTGGCGGCCATGTGCCTGGTCTACGGGCTGACGGTCGCGGGCGATTCGGCGTCACTCACCAGCGGGGCCATCGCCGAGGCGCGGCCGGACAAGCGCGGCACCACCATGGCGGTGCACTCCGCCATCGGGTTCCTGGGCGCGTTCTGCGGACCTCTGGCGGTGGGCGCCGCGTTGGATGTCGCCGGCGGAGCGGGCGGCCCATCCTGGGGCGCGGGCTTCCTGACCATGGGCGCCGGCGCCGCGGTGGGGCCCCTGCTGATGCTGGCGTTCGCCCGTCGCTGATCCGGCACGGCGCATGCCGCGGGCTACGGACAAGGCAGCGCGCGGGGGCGCATCCCGGCGGATTTCCTCCCCACTGGATTTGTGCTTGAATCCGGCAGAGGGATTCTTCACGATGGACGACGGCAGGTTGGGGGGGTGTTCCATGTCGACGCCTTGTGCCCGCCCACGCGGCGGGACTGCCAACGCAGCATGACCCTGGTTTTGACGATGCCGCCGGTTCGCCCGCGATCGCCGCCCCCACGGGACGGTGCACCGTGCGCGATTCGGCGACCGCGTGCGCGCACCTGTACGCCTGGTGAGGAAGCATGGGCAGCTTGCTTGAAGTCAGGAACCTGAAGACGCGCTTTTACACCCAGGGCAGGGAAATCCACGCCGTGGACGGCGTGTCCTTCGACATCCAGGTGGGCGAGACGCTGGCCATCGTGGGGGAAAGCGGCTGTGGCAAGTCGGTCACGGCCCTCTCGCTGCTGAGCCTGATTCCCTGGCCGCCGGGCCGGATCATCGACGGGGAGGTGTGGTTCCTGGGCGAGAACATCCTGGACTTCGACGCGGAGCGCATGCGCCGCATCCGCGGCAAGGAAATCTCCATGATCTTCCAGGAGCCCATGACCTCGCTCAATCCGATCCTCTCCATCGGCCGGCAGTTGACGGAGACGGTCATGGCGCACTCCGACGGCGGGCAGCGGGCGGCCCATGCGCGGGCCGTGGAGATGCTGGCCAAGGTCGGCATCCCGGAACCCGCCCGGCGCATGACGCAGTATCCGCACCAGTTCAGCGGCGGCATGCGCCAGCGCGTGATGATCGCCATGGCGCTGATCTGCTCGCCCAAGCTGATCCTGGCGGACGAACCCACCACCGCGCTGGATGTGACCATCCAGGCGCAGATCCTGGCGCTGATGAAGGCCCTCAGCGTCGAGACGGGGGTGTCGGTGGTGCTGATCACGCACAACCTGGGCATCGTGGCCCGCTATGCGGACCGGGTCAACGTGATGTATGCGGGGCGCATCGTCGAGCAGGGCGTTGCGCGGGCCATCTATGCGCATCCCCGGCATCCCTATACCAGCGGGCTGATCGCCTCCGTGCCGCGCATGAACGAGCCCCGCGGCCGGCAGCGCCTGGTGCCCATCGAGGGCCAGCCGCCGGACCTGGGCGCCCTGGGGGCGGGATGCCGCTTCTATCCCCGCTGCAAGTATCGCAGGGAGCCGTGCCGCACGAACGACCCTCCCCTGCGCGAGGTGGAGCCGGGGCACTGGTCGGCGTGTCTGCTGACCGACCTGGAGTTCGACCCGGCGGCCGGGTCGTGATGCGGGCTCGGCGCCGCCTCCGCTCCGGCGGCGCAAGGGCCCATGGACAGGCAAGCCCATGAACGCGACGCAAATGGCATCTCCGGCGCAGGCGCAGCCCGTGTTGCTGGACGTGGCGGACCTGCGGGTGCATTTTCCCGTGTCCCAGGGCATCGTCTTCCGGCGCCGCACCGGCACGGTGAAGGCCGTGGACGGCATCAGCTTTTCCATCCGGCGCGGCGAAACGCTGGGCCTGGTGGGCGAGTCGGGGTGCGGCAAGACCACCACGGGCCGTTGCATTCTGCGTCTGACGCCCTCCAGCGCCGGCAGCATCCGCTTCGAAGGCCGGGAGCTGGGCGCCCTCTCGCACCGCGCGCTGATCGCCGTGCGCCGCAAGATCCAGGTCATCTTCCAGGATCCTTACAGCTCCCTCAATCCGCGCATGACGATCGGGCAGATCGTCGGCGAGGGGCCGGCCGTGCACCGGCTGACCCGCAACGCCCGGCAGACCGAGGCGCGGGTGCGCGAGCTGCTGGGCCTCACCGGGCTCGCGGACGACGTCTACGGCCGCTATCCTCACGAGTTGAGCGGGGGACAGCGGCAGCGGGTGGGCATCGCGCGGGCGCTGTCCATGAATCCCATGTTTATCGTGTGCGACGAGGCCGTCTCGGCCCTCGATGTGTCCATCCAGGCGCAGATCATCAACCTGCTGGAGACGCTGCAGCGGGAGTTCGGGCTGACGTATCTGTTCATCTCCCACGACCTGGCGGTGGTGCGGCACATCAGCGACCGGGTGGCCGTGATGTACCTGGGCAAGATCATGGAACTGGCCGGCTCCGGCGAGCTGTACGACCATCCGCGGCATCCTTACACGCAGGCGCTGCTGTCCGTGGTGCCCATTCCGGACCCGGACGTGGAGTCGCGGCGGGAGCCGCTGCTGCTGCAGGGCGAAGTGCCCTCGCCGCTGAACCCGCCGGGCGGCTGCGTGTTCCATCCGCGCTGCCCGCTGGCGACCGACATCTGCCGGCGCGTGGTGCCCGTGTTTCGGGACATCGCCGCGGGCCACCAGGTGGCCTGCCATCACGTGTAGGCCGCGCGGCGGGGGAACCGGCGGGGCGCGGGAGCGCCCGCATCGCCGGGGCGGGGTTGCGCGGGCCGGTGTCGCGGCCAGGGCAGGGCCGCCGGGCCACGGCGGAAACGTTCGTCGCGCCGCGGTGCGGGGCGCGCGCGGCTCCACCGCATCCGCGGGAGCCGCGGCATTAAGGGGGGCGAGCACACGCGACGATCGACCGGCAGTCAGCGGTGGCGCTCGAGTTGGCGTGGCCCACGAGGTTAATTTCTGCAGAGGAGTGCTCGAGATGAACTGGCATCGAATCCTGAACGGGCTGCTGGGTGCCCTGGTCGCGCTGGGCCTGACGAGCGTGGGGGCCATGGACGTGCTGGCGCAGAAGCGCGGCGGAACGCTGGTGATGGTGGTGCCCGACGAGCCCCCCAGCTTTGACGGGCACCGCGAGACCACCTTTGCCCTGATCCACCCCATCGCACCGCATTACAGCGTGCTGGTGCGCGTCGATCCGCAGGAGCCCGCCAGCGGCGACATCGTGGGCGACGTGGCGCAAAGCTGGACGGTCAGCGGCGACAAGAAGACCTACACCTTCAAGCTGCGCCGCGATGTGAAGTTCTGGGACGGCACGCCGCTGACGGCCCGCGACGTCGTGGCCACGTACCGCAAGATCATCTTCCCGCCCGAGGGCGTGCTCAGCGCGCGCCAGGCGTATTACCTGATGGTCGATGCGGTGGAGAATCCCGACGAGTACACCGTGGTGTTCAAGCTCAAGTTCGCCAGCCCGGCGTTCATGCCCGCCCTGGCGGTGCCGTTCAATTTCCTCTACAGCGCCGACAAGCTGGCCCAGGACATTCACTGGTACGAGAAGAACGTGCTGGGCTCCGGGCCCTTCAAGTTCAAATCCCGCTCGCCGGGCGCCAACTGGGTCGGTGAGCGCAACGAGAGCTATTACCGTGCGGGCCAGCCCTCCCTGGACGGGTACGAGGCCATCTTCGCCAGCAAGGAGAGTGTGCGCGTGCAGGCCATTCGCGGCGAGCGCGCGCACATCGAGTTCCGCGGCTTTTCGCCCGCGGCCCGCGACGACCTGGTGCGTGCCCTGGGCGACAAGATCACCGTGCAGGAGAGCACCTGGAACTGCGGCCTGTACGTGGTGCCCAATCCGCACAAGAAGCCCTTCGACGATGCCCGCGTGCGGCGCGCGCTCAGCCTGGCCATGGACCGCAGGGGCGGCTCGCAGTTCCTGTCCCGCATCGCCATCGTGAAGACCGTGGGCGGCATCGTGTTTCCCGGGCATGCGCTGGCCCCGACCGAGGCCGAGCTGGAACAGCTCGAGGGCTTTGGCAAGGACATCGCAGCCAACCGGGCCAAGGCCCGCAAGCTGCTGGCCGAGGCCGGCGTGCCGCAGGGCTTCAAGTTCAAGCTGCACAACCGCGACGTGGACCAGCCCTACAAGATCGTCGGCACCTGGCTGGTCGACCAGTGGCGGCAGATCGGCCTGGACGTGGAGCAATGGGTGCAGCCCACCGGACCCTTCTTCAAGGTGCTGCGCAGCCCGGCGCCCCAGGAATTCGACGTCTCCATCGACTTCAACTGCCAGACGCTGATCAACCCCACCTTGGACGTGAGCCTGTTCATCTCGGCGGACATCGGCAAGTCCAACAACGGCAAATACATCGACCGCGTGCTGGACGACCTGTACGAGCGGCAGATGCGCGAATCCGACCCGGCCAGGCAGAAGGCCCTGCTGATGCAGATGCAGCAGCGCCTCATCGACCAGGGCCATTACATCCCCACGCTGTGGTGGCACCGCATCATCCCCCACAGCAGCAAGGTGAAGGGCTGGAAGATCACCCCCAGCCACTACCTCAACCAGGACCTGGGAAACGTGTGGCTGGAGGAGTAGGCCGGCCCGCGTCACCCGCCCATCCGCCCGGACGGCCGGCGCCTTGCGGCCGTCCGTCCGGGCCGTCTTGCGGTGACTCATGTTGCGCTATGTGATCCGGCGCGTGCTGCTCATGATTCCCACCCTGCTGGGGGTGGCCGTGCTGATCTTCATCCTCATGCGCCTGATTCCGGGCGACATCGTGGAAATCCGCTTCGCCGGCGAGGGGGGCGGAGTGACCGAAGAGATGATGGCCCAGGAGCGGTCCCGGCTGGGGCTGGACCAGTCCCTGGTCTGGCAATTCGTGCACTGGATCGTGGGCATCGCGCGCTTCGACTTCGGCATCTCCATGTGGACCGGGCAGCCGATTTCCTATGAAATCGGACTGCGCTTCGGCCTGTCGCTGCAGATCGCCATCATGGCCACGCTGCTGGCCACGCTGCTGGCGATTCCCCTGGGCACGTTGTCGGCGTTGAAGCAGGACACGCTGATCGACTATGCGGTGCGCGTGTTTTCCATCGCGGGGCTGGCCACGCCGTCGTTCTGGCTGGGCATCCTCATGATCCTGGGCTTCCTGATCTTCTTCCAGTGGATGCCGCCCATCCGCTACACGCCGATCTGGGTGGATCCGGTGGCGAACCTGACGCAACTGATCTGGCCGGCGCTGGCGACCGGCTACCGCTATTCCGCGGTCGCCACGCGCATGACGCGCTCCGCGGTGCTGGAGGTGCTGCGCGAGGATCACGTGCGCACGGCGCGCGCCAAGGGCCTGCGCGAGCGCATCGTGCTCGTGCGGCACGCCGTGAAGAACGCCCTGCTGCCCATCATCACCGTGATCGGGCTCGAGTTCGCCTTTCTGCTGGGGGGCCTGGTGGTCACCGAGCAGGTGTTCAATCTCAACGGCATCGGCCTGCTGTTCGTCAAGGCCGTGGGCAACCACGACTACACGATGGTGCAGGCGCTGGTGATGCTGGTGGCGATGGTCTTCATCGTGACGAATCTGGTCGTGGACATCCTCTACGCCTGGATCGATCCGCGCGTGTACTACCGGTAATCGAGCGGAGGGCCTATGACCGAAGTCGCTGCCCCGTGGAGCGGGATCGTGCTGGCCGGCCGGCTGCAGCGCGGCGGCGGCGCCCTGCTGCGGTTCGCGCGCGGCCAGCCGCTGGGCGCGGCCGGCATGCTGATCGTGCTGCTGTTCATCCTGGCGGCGGCGGGGGCGCGTTTCATCGCGCCCTTCGATCCGTTGACGCCGGATTACGCCGCGATGATGACGCCCCCTTCGCTGTCCCACTGGTTCGGAACGGACGATTTCGGCCGGGACATCCTTTCGCGCATCATCTTCGGCGCCCGCACCGCCATGCTGGTGGGCTTCGTGGCCTCGTTCGCCGGGGCCACGCTCGGGCTCGTGATCGGCGTGGCCAGCGCCTATTTCAAAGGCTGGGTGGACAGTACCATCCAGCGGCTGCTGGACGTGTTCATGTCCTTTCCGCTGATCGTGCTGGCCCTGGCCATCGTCTCGGTGTTCGGCTCGGGGGTGAACAACGTGATCGTCGCCATCACGATCCCCATGGTGCCGCGCTGCGCGCGCGTGGTGCGCTCCAGCGCCCTGGTGCTGCGCGAGGTGCCCTACGTGGACGCGGCCCGGGCGCTGGGCTTCAGTCACTCGCGCATCGTCTTCCGCCACATGCTGCCCAATGTGGTGGCGCCCTACCTGATCATGCTCACCTCCTTCATGGGGCAGGCGATCCTGCTGGAGGCGTCGCTCTCGTTTCTCGGGCTGGGGGTGCAGGAACCCACCCCGGCCTGGGGCCTCATGCTGCAGGGCGGCGCCGAGCAGTACGCGGAAAGCGCGCCCTGGATGCCAATTTTCCCGGGGCTGGCGATCACGGCTTCCGTGTTCGCCTTCAATCTGTTCGGCGATGCCCTGCGCGACGTGTTGGACCCCAAGCTGCGCGTGTAGCGGCGTGGAATTCCCACGCCCAGCGGAGCGGAACGACGATTCCAGGGGGGGCCGTCGCGGCCCGCTCGCGAAGTGGTAGAATGATGGTCGGCACGCGGGCCATCTCCCGTGGCGCGGCGGAGGACCAGCAGACCAGAGAGAGAACTCTTGCGATGAATGCGAAGCTCGTTGAAGCGTACCAGCGTCTGCTGGCGGAATGCCAAAAACGGGGGGAGGTGCTGGACGAGCCCCTGGGCCATGAGCGGCGGAGCAATCCGCGCGTGCGGGTGCACCCGGACCGGTTGGCTCAGCCGCTTTCCCCTTGGCGGGTCGCCGTCGATATTTCGGCGAACGGCATTTCATTCTACGCCGACGAGCGCCCTGCCGCCGGACAGCCCATCACGATCGCCTTGGGCAACCTGGTGGAAGCGCAAGCCGACGTGCTGGCGTGCCAGGAAGTGCCGTTGCAGGTGCTGCACGATCCCGCGCGCTACCGCGTGCGCTGCCGGTTCGCCGATGAGGAGCAGGGCCTGCGCATGCTGGTGGCCATCAAGGAAATGGAAGGGGTGCGCGCCGGTTCCCGCTGAGCTCACCGGCGGTCCCACCGCGGCGGAAATCCCTCACGGCGAGGCGAGGATATGCAGCGCACGGGCTCGCAAGGCCTGCTCGGCATCTGGGCGGACATCGACGGAGACTACCTGCCGCGCTTCCAGGAGTGGCACAACTGCGAGCACATCCCCGAGCGCGTGAACATTCCGGGCTTCAACGTGGGGCGCCGCTACCGCGGCGTGCCGCCGGCGCCCCTGTACTTCATGTTTTACGAGACGGACAGCCCCGCCGTGCTGTCCAGCGCGCCGTATCTCGCTGCGCTGAACCATCCCTCGCCGTGGACCACCGAATCCCTGACGCACTTCCGCAATACCCAGCGCAACATCTACGCGCTGCTGGGAACCGCCGGCGCGCCCGCGCCCCTGGAAGCGCCCTACCTGTTCCTGCAGCGCTTCAACCTGGAAGCGGCCACGGAGGACGAGCTGCGCGACTGGCTCGTCGACCGCTGGCTGCCCGCGCTGGCGGCCGTGCCCCAGGTGTTCCGCAGCCGGCTCTACCAGGCGGACGAGGGCATCTCGGCCATCATGACCGCGGAACGCAAGATCTACGGCGGCGGCCCCGGCGCGCAAAAGTACCTGGCGCTGTGCGAGACCGCCTGCCCCCACACGGCGCAGGAGCCCGCGTGGCAGGCGGCGGAAGCGGGGCTCCCCGGCGGCGCCGCCAAGCTGGCCCGGCGCAGGAATCTGGGGGCTGAGTCGTTCTGGCTGGAAATCGCACTTTACGCCCCGTAGGCGGTGGCCCCCGCGGGCGACGTCGCCGGACTGGCGCTCGGGCGCAACATCGGTGCGGGAGCCCCTGGGCGCCGGTCCGAGCAGCCGGCGGGGACCGGCCCGGCCGGCCGGGGCCGTACTGCACCAACCTGGCCGGCGACCGCGCGTGCCGTGCAGGGGGCCAGAGGAGCGCCACTTGAAGATCGCGATCATCGTCAACAATCAACATCATCTGCCGGCGGACCTGGTGCGTTCGCTGGACGAGCAGATCGCCATGGTGCGCCTGGCGCGGGACGAGGGCTGGGACGGCTTCATGGCCTCCATGCACTATCTCCACGACGGCGACGTGGTGGCCATGCAGCAAGTGCCCCTGCTGGCGCGCCTGCAAGCCGAGGCGGGGGAGATGAGCATGGGCGTGGCCATCTTCCTGCTCAACCTGCACAACCCGGTCTACACCGCCGAAACCATGGCCACCTTGGACGTGATCGCCCGCGGGCGGCTCGTGTTCGGCATCGGTCTGGGTTACCGCGACGTGGAGTTCGATGCCTTCGGCGTGCCCAAGGGCCAGCGCGTGCGCCGGCTGGAAGACCACCTGGACATCGTCAAGCGGCTGTGGGCCGGCGAGACGGTGAGCCATGACGCGCCCCAGTGCCGGCTGGCGGGCGTGCGGCTCAACCTGCGGCCCGTTCAGCAGCCCCATCCGCCCATCTGGATGGCGGCCAATCATGATCGCGCCGTGCGCCGGGCGGCCCGCCTGGGCGACTGCTGGTACATCAATCCCCACGCCACCCATGCCACGAACCGGCGGCAGATGGCGCTCTACGTGGCCGAGCGGCGCGCCGCGGGGCTGCCCCTGCCTGCCGAGGTGCCCTGCCGCCGGGAAATCTTCTGCGCGGAAACCCGCGCCAAGGCGCTGGAGATGGTGGCGCCCTACCTGGGGGAGAAGTACCGCATCTACTCGCGCTGGGGGCAGGCGCGGGCCATGCCCGCCGATGAGCGGCTGGACCTGCCCTTCGCGGAGCTGCTGCGGGAGCGCTTCGTGATCGGCACCCCGGAGGATTGCTACGAGCAGCTCCGGCCCTGCTGGGAGGAGCTGGGCGTGACGACGTTCGTGTTGCGCACCCATTTCATCGGCATGCCCATCGACCATGCCTTGCATTCCATGCGCATGATCTCCCGCGAGCTGCTGCCCGCGCTGCGCAAGGCTGCGCCGGTCGAGCTGGCCCGCCTGTCCTTCTGAACGCGGGAATGGGGCGGCCGTCGCCGCAGCGCGCCGGCACGCCGCCCGCAGCGAACTGCCGGTAGTGACTCAGTTTCAATTTTCCCGCCGGAACAGGAACAGCAGACCCCTCTCTGCGCTTGGGGTGACAAGCACGTGTCATTTCGAGCGCGGGGAGAAATCTGCTGTTCTGTTCAAACTGACCCACTACCGACTTGCCGTGGGTGTTGTGCCGGCGTATGCAACATGCTACTGAGTATTGCGCCACCGCCAGCAGGCGGCGCCGAACACAGCGGTCCTGGAACCTTTCCCCGGCAATCTTCCGCAATTCCCGTGCAGCTCGTTCTTACGGCAATCTCGTGAAGTGGATGTGAGGATGGACGTCCTGGAAATCGATAACATCAGTCTATCGTTCGGAGGCGTGAATGCCCTGACGGACGTGTCCATGAGCGCCGCGGCGGGCAAAATCACCGCAGTGATCGGCCCCAACGGGGCGGGCAAGACCAGCCTGTTCAACGTGGTTTCCGGATTCTACAAGCCCAACCACGGTGCCGTGCGCATGGCGGGCGTGGATATTACGGCGGTGCGCCCGCACCGCCGCGCCTTCCTGGGGATCGCGCGCACCTTTCAGAACGTCGCGCTGTTCCGGGGCATGACCGTACTGGACAACATCAAGCTCGGCGCCCACACCACCCTGCGTTCGGGGCCGCTGGCCGCCGGCGTGTTCCTGGGCCGCACCAGACGCGAGGAATCCGCCCTGCGCGAGCAGATCGAGCGGGAGGTGATCAGCCTGCTGGAGCTGGACCACATTCGCCACAAGCCGGTGCAGGAGCTTTCCTATGGCCTGCAGAAGCGGGTGGAGCTGGCGCGGGCCCTGGTGATGCGTCCCAAGCTGCTCCTGTTGGACGAGCCGGTGGCCGGCATGAACCGGGAGGAAAAGGGCGAACTGTCCCATTTCATCCTCGAAGCGCGGGAACGCTGGCAGACGACCGTGCTGCTGATCGAACACGACATGGGCATGGTGATGGACCTCTCCGACCGCGTCGTGGTGCTCAACTTCGGCCGCAACATCGCCGCGGGCACTTCGTACGAGGTCAAGCACAATCCGGAAGTGATCAGCGCGTACCTGGGCCGCGCCGAAGCATCGTGAACGCGGTACGCCGCCCCTAGAACGACAGAAGCGGGGACCATGCAGATTTTCCTCGAATATTCAGCGCTGGGCATCGCGGCCGGAGGCGTCTACGCCCTCATCGCGCTGGGCTTCGTCGTGATCTTCAAGGCCAGCCAGACCTTCAATTTCGCCATGGGCGAGATGATGATGGTCTCGGCCTACGTGTATTTCATGTGCGTCGTGCTGATGGGCTGGAACTGGATGGTGGGCCTGGCGGTCACCATCGCCGTGTCCGTCCTCATCGCGCTGGTGATGGAACGGCTGATCCTGCGGCCCATGCTGGGCCGGCCCATCATCTCCCTGGTGATGGTGACGTTCGGCGCGGGCATCATGATGCGCGGCATCGCATCGATCATCTGGGGGTCGGACACCGACCAGATGCCCTCGTTTCTTTCGCGGGACCCCGTGATGCTCGGCGAGCTGTTCATTCCGGGCAAGACGGCGCGTGCCTTCGCCGTGGCGGTGGCGGTCGTGGTGGGGCTGGTGTTGTACTTTCGCTATTCGCGGGCCGGCGTGGCCCTGCGTGCCACCGCGGCCGACCAGACCACCTCGTTCGCCATGGGCATCAATGTACACCGCATCTTTGCCATGACCTGGGTCATCGCCGCCATCTCCGGCGCCATCAGCGGGATTCTGATGGCGTCCATCAACTCTCTTTCGCCCTCGCTGGGACTGGTGGCGCTGAACGTGCTGGCCGTGGTGATTCTGGGCGGGATGGACAGCATCGGGGGCGTGCTGGTGGCCGGGTTGATCGTCGGCTGGCTCGAAGCCGTGACGGGCTACCTGCTGGGCAGCGAATGGCGCGACATCACGCCGTACATCGCCGCGCTGCTGGTGCTGCTCACGCGGCCGCACGGGTTGTTCGGAACCAAGCCCATCGAGCGCATCTGATGCAGATCACGACCAGCTACATTCAGGACGAGGCCCTGTTCCGCACCCGCGGACAGATCGTCTGGGCCGTGCTGCTCGGGGCGGTGCTGGTGCTCTTCCCCATTTTCGGCCCGGGCCACTGGGTGTATTTCTGCGGGTTGCTGGCGATCAACATCATCGCCACGACCGGGCTCAACATCATCACTGGGTACACGGGCCTGCTGTCCCTGGGGCACGCGGCCTTCATGGGCGTGGGAGCCTACACGGCGGCATTGCTCGCGGTGCATTTCAACATGCCGTTCTACCTGACGCTGCCCGCGGCCGGGGCGCTGACGGCACTCGTGGGCGTGGCCTTCGGTCTGCCCTCGCTGCGGATTCGCGGGTTGTATCTGGTCATCGCCACCCTGGCGGCGCAATTCATCCTGCATTTTGTGTTCGTGGAATGGGACAGTCTGACCAAGGGAGACGTCGGGCTGGTGCTGGAACCGGCGCGCATCTTCGGCATCACGCTGAACACCGAGCGGCACATGTTCTTCCTGGTCACGCCGGTGGCGATCGTCATGCTGCTGTTCGCGCACAATCTCTTCCGCTCCCGGGTAGGGCGTGCATTTGTGGCCATCCGCGAGCGCGATCTGACCGCCGAGGTTCTGGGCGTGCACCTGGTGAAGTACAAGCTGATGTCCTTTGCCATCGGCTCTTTCTATGCCGGCGTGGCCGGCGGCCTGATGGCCTATTTTTTCCGCTTCGTGATTCCCGAGCAGTACGGGCTGCTGCTGTCGGTGTTCTTTCTGGCCAGCGTGATCGTGGGCGGCATGGGCTCGACCCTCGGCTCCATCCTGGGGGCGCTGTTCATGACCATCCTGCCCGAGGTGCTGCGTCTGATCGTGCAGTTGTTCGGCGACACATACGGGGTGGACGTAACGAAGGTCCTTGTTCCGTTGCGGGAGACGGTGTTCGGATTGCTGATCGTGTTGTTTCTGATCTTCGCACCGCACGGCCTGGTGCAGATCTGGGAGCGCATCCGGCTTGCTGTTGCCACGTGGCCGTTGAAGGGTTGAAAGCAACCGTGCCGGAGGTCTCGGCACAGATCGGGGCGAAGGGGAACGATGCCGCCGGAAGCCGTGTGCGTGGCGCACCTCCAGCACACGCGGACCATGCCGGTACGAGCTGCCGCGCCAATGCGGGCCGGCAACACAGGACGGGGACGGCAGCCCGGCTGCTGCCCATTCATATTTCAGGCGGTTCAATCATCAAGCAGAATTGAAGGAGCAACTCGATGAACTCGATTCGTAGGAGCTGGATTCGACGATTGTTGGCGCTCGGTGCGCTGGCCCTGCTGGTCATCGGCACCTCGGGTGCGGCCGCCGCGGCGGAGGAGATCGTGTGGAGCGTCCACGTGGGCATTACGGGCCCCGCCGCATTTTCCGGCTCAAAACAGGCGGAAGGCTTTCAGGACTACGTGGCCTGGAAGAACGCCAACGGCGGCATCCGTGGACGGACGATCAAGCTGTTGATGACCGACACCACGTTCCAGCCGGCGGAGGCGGTGGCGGGCTTCAAGCGCGTGCTGTCCAATTACAAGCCGGTCTATGTCTCCGGCGACGGCACCGCCATGACCAAGGCGCTCAACGCGGAAAACAACTCCACGTACGACATCCTGATGACCAGCGGGTCGTTCGCGACGGAATTCGACGACACCAAAACCTATCCGCTGCATTTCATGGCCGGACCGAGCTACGGCGACATGATCGAAATCGCCCTGAAGTACGTCCGCGCCCAGTACACCGGCTCCGGCACGCCCAAGGTGGCCATGGTGCACAGCAACATCGCCTTCGGCCGCGACCCGGTCGAACGCCTGGAGCAGGTTGCCAAGCGCCTGAAAATCGACGTCGCCCTGATCCAGCAGACCAAATTCGTTGAAACGGACGTCGGCTCGTTCGCCCTGGCCATCCGGCAGGCACGTCCGGATTTCGTGGTCTTTCACGGCTACGCCTTCTCCGTCTGGCCGGAGATCATGCGGCAGGTGAAAGAATACGGACTGGACACGAAATTTCTCGGCACCATCTGGGCCATGGACCGCATCAAGGTGATGGAGATCGGGCCCGCCGCCGACGGCTATATGGGCGTGCAGCCCTATCCGTATTCCACCACGGGCCGCTCCGAGCCGATCCTGAAAGTGATCGACAAGATCATGCGCGACAAGAACCCCAAATACGACGGGCAGGCGCAGATCGGCTACTTCCACTCCTGGGCCAATGCCCTGCTGGCCACGAAGGCCATCGAGATGACCATCGACAAGGGTCAGCCGCTCACCGGCACGAACCTGGCCAACAACCTGCGCACGGTCACGGATTGGGATACCGGCGGCATGTTCGGAACCAAGGTCAACATCAGCGGGCAGAAGATCGGCGTGGGCCGCATCTATCGCTGGAATGCCAAAAAGGACTGGACTCCGGAACCGGTCTCCGACTGGATTACGACGGATTGATCCCATGACCGTGGCACTGGAAATCAACAATCTGGAGGTCGTCTACCATGGCGCCATTCAGGCCCTCAACGGACTCTCGTTGCAGGTGCCTGAAGGCGAGATCGTGGCTCTGCTCGGCGCAAACGGCGCCGGCAAATCCACGACCCTGAAGGCCATCTCCGGATTTCTTCCGCTGGAAGGCGGAAAAGTGACCCACGGGACCATCCAGGTGGGCGGCGCGGACATTCTCGGCACCGCACCGCACCTGCTGGTGCGCAGCGGCATCGTGCAGGTGCGGGAAGGCAGGCATGTCTTCGCGGACATGACCGTGGAGGACAATCTGGTCGCCGCCACCTATGCCACGGTGGGGCGGCCCGCTGCGCGCCGTCACGCCTTTGACGAAGTCTACTCGTACTTTCCCATCCTGGCCGAACGCCGCAAGCAGAACGCCGGCTACCTTTCCGGCGGTGAACAGCAGATGCTGGTGATCGGCCGGGCGCTGGTGGCACAACCGCGTCTGATTCTGTTCGATGAACCTTCGCTGGGCCTGGCGCCCATGATCGTGGCCGAGATCTTCGAGATCATCCGCAAGATCAGCCGCGAGAAAGAGGTGTCCATGCTCATCGTCGAACAGAACGCCACCGCGGCCCTGCGCACTGCCTCCTATGGATACGTGATCGAAAATGGCCGCGCGGTCATCGACGGCAGGGCCGAGGATCTGGTGCAGAACAAGGACATCCGCGAATTCTACCTCGGCATCAGCGAACACGGCGCCGACCGGCAGGACTTCCGCGAGGCGCAACGGCGCAAGCCCGTACCGGAGTGGCTGGCATGAGTGCGTCCACGGACCTGCACGCAAGCACCTTGAGCGCGCTGCTGCGGCAGCGGGCGGCGCTGCACGGCGGCGCCACCGCCGCGCGGCAGAAGCGCTATGGCATCTGGCAGCCGCTGACCTGGCGTGAGCTGGAAGACAAAGCCCGGCAGGTGGCACGGGGGCTGCGGGCGCTGGGGCTGGGCCACGGCGAGCATGTGGCCATTCTGGCGGCGAATTCCATCGAATGGATGGCGGCACAACACGCCATTGGCCTGGCGGGCGGGATCCCCGTCGGCATTTATCCCAGCCTGACCGGTGCGGAGATCGCGGACGTGCTGGCGCGTACCCACGCGCGCGCGGTGATTTTCGATACGCTGGCGCGGCTGGACAAGGTGCTGCCCCACGTGGCGGCCTTGCCCGATCTGCAACATTACGTGGCCGTCGAGGAGCGCGCCCTGCACGGCCAGTCGGATGCACGCATCACCAGCCTGGACCGGCTCATGGAACTCCAGGCGGGTGCCGACGCGCAAGGGCCGGAACCCGGCCCGGACGACCTTGCCCTGATCGCGACGACGGCGGGCACCACCGGCGATCCGCGGTTGATCTTTCTGTCCCACGGGAACCTGATTGCCGCCGCGCGAGCCCTGGGCGACCGCCTCGCGGTGCGCGCCACGGACCGCACGGTGTCCGTGCTGCCGCTTGGTCATCCGGCCGAGCAGGCCCTGTCCGTCGTGCTGCCGCTGCTGACCGGAATGTCCGTCAATTTCAGCGAGTCGCCGCGTACCATGCAGGGAGACATCCGCGAAATCGCGCCGACCATTCTGGCGGGCCCGCCGCGCATGTGGCAGAAGCTGCGGGCCGATCTGCTGCTGCGGATACAACAGACGGGGAGGCTGCGCCAGAACCTGCTCAACCGCGCGCTGGGGAGCGCCCCGTCGGCCCGCCGGGAGGCGCCCGGGGAAACCGGCGGAGATGCGCGGCCCGCCGCGTGGCAGTCGCTGCTCCTGTTCCGGCCGCTCAAGCGGCACTTCGGACTCAACAGCCTGCGTTGCGCCCTGTCCACGGGCGGCATGTTGCCGCCTGCCGTCGCGGACTTTTTCCGTTCCGTCGGCACGAACATTCGCGACGCCTACAGCGTCGGCGCGGCGGCGGGCATCGTGGCGGTGGCCGCGGAGCACGACCGCTCCGGCGAGCTGCTCCCGCTCGATCGGCTGCTGGTGCGCGCCTCGCCCCAGGGCCTGCTGCACTTCCAGGGCGCACAAGTCTCGGCGCAAGCCCTGCAGGAGGACGGATGGGCCCTCAGCGGGGATGTGGGCGAAACGACTCGGCGCGGACTGCTTCTGCGCGGCAGGGCGCCAGGGCCGCACGACGCCGCGGAGTGCGGCGCCGCCGTGCAGCGTATGGAAGCCGGGCTGAAGACCGATGCGCTCATCCGCGAGGCGGTGCTGCTGAGCAACGGCCGGCAGGGCCTCGTCGCCGCGGTGCAGGCCGACGCGGGGCTGCTGGGGGCCTGGGCGACCCAACACCAGTTGCCCTTCGCCGGTTTCCGCAGCCTGGTGTCCTTGCCCGCGGCCACGGCCCTGATCGGCCAGCGCCTGCAACGTGGGGCCCGCTCCCTGCCCGCCGCCCACGGCATCAGCGGCTATGTCGTGCTCGACCAGGAGTTGAGCAACGAAAGCGGCGAGCTGACACCGCTCATGAACGCGCGCCGGCAGCGTGTGGCGGAACGCGTCGCCCGCCTCGACCTGCCTGTGCATCCCCTGGCGGAGCCTGACGGCGGCACACCAGCCGCGACCTGAGTCGCTGACGGACATTGTCGTGCAAGCCGCCAGCCTCGACTCAAGGCGGATCGTGCGGCATGCGCACCGGCACACCGCAATTGCTCACCCGATACAGGCCGGTGTACACCGGCCCACCGTGCAGAGCACCAATGTAGCCCATGCCCAGGGCGGGGGGTCGAACCAGCACGGTGCAAGCACCGATGGATTTTAAGATGGCGGCCAGAAAAGCCGTGCAGGCCGCAACC
>JACQHH010000188.1 GCA_016199125.1 Candidatus Lambdaproteobacteria bacterium | reverse complement strand
CTGGTCACCAAGGTGCACATGGAGGCGCGGCGTTTCAGCCGCGAACAGCGCACCATCTTCCTCATCGGGCACAAGCATCACGTGGAGGTGGTGGGCACCCTGGGCGAGGCCCCAGAGCACATCGTGGTCATCGGCAGCGTGGAGGAGGCCGGGGAGGTCACCGTGGCCGATCCGCAGCGCGTGGCCTACCTCACCCAGACCACCTTGTCCGTGGACGACACGCGGGCCATCGTGGCCGTGCTCCAGCGGCGCTTTCCCGCGCTCAAAGGGCCCGGCAAGGACGACATCTGCTACGCCACGCAGAATCGCCAGAACGCCGTGCAGGCGCTGGTGCGCGAGGCGGACGTCGTGCTGGTGGTGGGCTCCGCGAACAGCTCCAATTCCAACCGGCTGGTGGAGGTGGCCCGCTCGCGCGGCACGCCGGCCTATCTGGTAGAATCCCATCACCGGCTGCAACCCGCCTGGCTGGCGGATGCCCGGCGCATCGGCGTCACGGCGGGTGCCTCGGCTCCCGAAGACGTGGTGCAGGCGCTGGTGGCCCATTTGTCAACCTGCTACGGCGCCACGGTGCGCGAGGTCGAGATTGTGCGGGAGCACGTGTCCTTTCCGCTGCCCTCCCAGCTCGCCGGTTAGCGCGGCGGTGCGCCGCCGTCAGCCGCCGGGCAGCCGCCCGGCGCAGTGCCTCATTTCCCTCAGGAGAGATTTTCGTTGCAATTCACCTATCAGACTCAGCTTCCGGCCGCGCCCGCCCTGGGCGCCCTGGCCGTGTTCGTCAGTGACGAGCGCAATGCGGTGCCGACGGCCCTTTCCGCCGGGCTGCGCAGGGACATCAAGCGCGTGATGGATCTCAAGGAATTCTCGGGCAAAGCGGGTCAGTCGCGCCTGCTGTTTCCCGCCGACGGCAAGCCCCAGCGGCTGCTGCTGGTGGGACTGGGCAAGGCCAAGGCGCTCACGCGGGAGGCCCTGCGCCGGGCGGCCGGCAGCGCGGCCGGACAGCTCGCCGATTTCAACCTCAGCCTGGCCGGCGCCGTGCTGCCCAAGACCGGCGGCGGGGTGCCAGCCGGGGATGTGGCGGGCGTCGTGGCCGAGGGCATGGCCCTGGGGGCGTATCGCTTCAACACCTACAAGGCCAAGGCGGAGGACGAGAAGTCCCGCCAGCACCTGCAGCGCATCACCCTGTTCGACCCGCAGCAGGTCAGCAGCCGCGCGGCGATGCAGCAAGGCATGGTGCGGGCCGAGGCCATGTGCCTGGCGCGCACCCTGGGCAACCAGCCGGCCAACGCCATGACACCGACCCAGCTCGCCAAGGAGGCGGCGACGGTGGCCAAGCGGCGCGGGCTCAAGTTCAAGGCCCTGGAGCGCAAGCAGCTCGAGGCCATGGGCATGGGGCTGTTCATGGGCGTGGCCAAGGGCTCGCGGCAGCCGCCCAAGCTGATCCTGCTGGAATATCGCCCCCGCGGCGCCACCAGGACCCTGGCCATCGTGGGCAAGGGCATCACGTTCGATTCCGGCGGCATCTCGCTCAAGCCCGGCGCCAATATGGACGAGATGAAGTTCGACATGTGCGGCGCGGCGGCCGTGCTGGGGGCCATGGATGCCATCGGCGCGCTCAAGCCCCGCGTCAACGTGATCGGGGTCGTGCCCGCCTGCGAAAACCTGCCGGACGGCGAGGCGCTCAAGCCCGGCGACATCCTCAGAGCCTATTCGGGCACCCACGTGGAAATCCTCAACACGGACGCCGAAGGGCGGCTGATCTTGGCCGATGCGCTGGCTTATGCCGTTAAAACCTATAAGCCCGACGGCATCGTGGACCTGGCCACGCTCACCGGCGCCTGCGTGATCGCCCTGGGACACTATGCCACGGGCGCCATCGCCAACGACGAAGCGTTCCAGGCACAGGTGGTGGCCAGCGGCAAGAGCAGCGGCGACACGGTGTGGCCGCTGCCCAATTTTCCGGAGTATGAGGAGCTCATCAAGGGCAAGTACGCCGACTTGCAGAACGTCGGCGCGCGGGAAGGCGGGGCCATCACGGCGGGTCTGTTTCTCAAGCACTTCGTGGGCGAAACCCCCTGGGTGCATCTGGACATCGCCGGTACGGCGTGGGGCGTCAAGAACGTCGGGCACGTGCCCAACGAAGGCGCCACCGGCGTGGGCGTGGGCCTGCTGATCGATCTGGCGCGGCAGTGGGGGGACAAGCGCTGAGCGCCCCCCATCCGCCGCGGTCAGGTGCGCGCTGCTCCAGGACGGAGAGAACCTGTGACCAAAAAGGTGCTGATCGTGGATGACCACCGGGACGTGCTGGACCTGCTCAAGATTTTTCTGGACCGGGCCGGCTACGAGCCCCTGCTGGCCGATGGTGCGTTCGCCGCGCTGGCCATGCTGGAGCAGGAGCGGCCCGATGCAATCATCCTGGACATCATGATGCCGGAGCGCTCCGGCATCGAGGTGCTGGAGAACATCCGTTTCAGCGAACGGAACAGCGACATTCCAGTGCTGTGCCTCAGCGCGGCCGCGGTCACCGGCGAGGCGCGCGCCTTCATTGACGAATTCTCCGCCGGGCTGCTGGACAAGCGCTCCATCCATACCATCGTCGATCATGTGCGCGAGCTGATCGGTCCGCCTTGAGCCCCCAGAGGTGGCCGCGGCTTCCCGGCTGCTTCCAGGCGCGCTGCGCCGCCTCATTCCCCTGCCTTGCCGCATACCCTGGTTCCGACTGCCGTGCCACACGCCGTTTCCACTCGCGGGGCTTGTCGCGAGGCACGGCCTGGGCTATACATTGTATAGTCAACACAGATGGAGCGCACCGTGGAAACGCGACTGATGAAATGGGGCAACAGCCAAGGCGTGCGCCTGCCCAAGACGATCCTGGAGGAAGCCAACTTGAAGACCGGAGACCGCGTGGAGCTGATCGTCAGAGACGGCGATATCGTCATCTCGTCGGCCCGGCCCAGGCATTCGCTGCAGCAACTCCTGAGCGGCATCACCCCGGACAACCTGCACGGTGAGGTGTCCACCGGCCGGCCCACAGGCCGGGAGGTATGGTGAAGGTTCCGGAGCGGGGCGACCTGATCTGGCTCCAATTCGAGCCGCAGGCGGGCAAGGAAATCCAGAAGACCCGGCCGGCGCTCGTGCTGTCTCCCGCCTCCTACAACGGCAAGACCGGGCTTTGCCTCGTCGTCCCCGTCACCGGCCAAGTCAAGGGCTATCCATTCGAGGTGTTGCTGCCCGCGGGGCTGATCGTGGCAGGTGCCGTGCTTGCCGATCAGGTCAAGGCGATGGACTGGCGCGCCCGCAATGCGCGCGTTGCGGATCGGGCGCCACCGGAGGTGCTGGAGGAAGTGCTGGGCAAGTTGGCGGCATTGCTGGGAATCTGACCGCGCCAGTGGCCGGGCTGACCGGCCCGCCCTGAGCCTCCAGGCGGCCGCGGCCATCCCGGATGCGGTACATCGCATCTCCCCATGCCCCGCACACGAAACAAAAAAGCCGGCCGCGTGGGGAGCCGGCTGCACTGCGCCCCGCGCCCGGCGACTCACGCGTGGGCGCGGTTCTGCACCAGGCTGCTGACCACGGACGGGTCGGCCAGGGTGGACGTGTCGCCGATGTTGTTCACCTGGTTCTCCGCGATCTTGCGCAGGATGCGGCGCATGATCTTGCCGCTGCGGGTCTTGGGCAGGGCCGGCGCCCATTGGATGACGTCGGGCGTGGCGATGGGGCCGATCTCCTTGCGCACGTGCTGCACCAGCTCCTGGCGCAGCTCCTCCGACTCCTGCACGCCGGCGACGAGGGTCACATAGGCATAGATGCCCTGGCCCTTGATCTCGTGGGGCATGCCCACCACGGCCGCCTCGGCCACCTTGGGGTGAGCGACCAGGGCCGATTCCACTTCGGCTGTGCCCATGCGGTGCCCGGAGACGTTGATCACGTCGTCCACGCGCCCGGTGAGCCAGTAGTAGCCGTCCTTGTCGCGGCGGCAGCCATCGCCCGTGAAGTACAAGCCGGGGTATTGCACAAAGTAGGTGCTGAAGAAGCGCTTGTCGTCGCCATACACGCGGCGCATGAGACCGGGCCAGGGGAACTCGATGCACAGATTGCCTTCGCCCGGGCCCTCCAGCCGTTTGCCTTCGTTGTCCACGATCACCGGCCGCACGCCGAAAAAGGGACGCGTGGCCGAGCCGGGCTTGAGCGGGGTGCAGCCGGGCAGCGGCGTGATCAGGATGCCGCCCGTCTCGGTCTGCCACCAGGTGTCGACGATGGGCAGGCGCGAGTTGCCCACCACGCGGTGGTACCACAGCCACGCCTCGGGGTTGATGGGCTCGCCCACCGTGCCCAGCAGGCGCAGCGAGGTGCGCTTGCGCTTGGTCACCGGCGCGTCGCCTTCGCGCATCAGCGCGCGGATGGCCGTGGGTGCGGTGTAGAAGATGTTGACCTGGTGCTTGTCCACCACGTCCCAGAAGCGCCCGGCATCGGGATAGTTGGGCACGCCCTCGAACAGCACGCTGATGGCCCCGTTGGCCAGCGGCCCGTAGACGATGTAGCTGTGGCCCGTGACCCAGCCGATGTCCGCCGTGCACCAGAACACGTCGCCGCGCTGATAGTCGAAGACGGTCTGGTGCGTCAGGGAGACGTACACCATGTAGCCGCCGGTGGTATGCAGCACGCCCTTGGGCTTGCCCGTGGAGCCGGAGGTATAGAGGATGAACAGCGGATCTTCGGCGTCCATCGGCTCGGCGGGGCAGACGTCGCCGATGTCCGCCCGGTCCACTTCCTCGTGCCACCACAGGTCGCGCCCGGCCTGCCAGCCCACCTTGCCGCCGGTGCGCTTGACCACGATGCATTTCTTCACCGCGGGTGTCTGCCGCAGGGCCTCGTCGGCGTTGGCCTTGAGCGGAACGGGGCGGTTGGCGCGCATGCCCTCGTCGGCGGTAATCAGGAATTCCGATTTGCAGTCCAGGATGCGGTCGCGCAGCGAGTCGGGACTAAACCCGCCAAAGACCACGGAGTGGACGGCGCCGATGCGCGCGCAGGCCAGCACGGCCACCGCCAGTTCCAGGATCATGGGCATGTAGACCGTCACCCGGTCACCTTTTTTCACGCCGTGCTTCTTGAGCACATTGGCGAAGCGGCAGACCATGCGGTGCAGCTCGCGGTAGGTGACGCGGATGCTGACGCTGGGATCGTCACCCTCGCAGATCAGTGCCGTCTGGTCGGCGATGGGGGTGGTGAGGTGCCGGTCCAGGCAGTTGTAGCTGGCGTTGAGCTTGCCTCCCATGAACCACGAGTGCTTGGCGTTGCGGAAGTCCTGCTCCAACACCTTGTCCCATTTCTTGAACCAATGCAGCCGCTCGGCTTGCTTGGCCCAGAAGACCTCGGGATTGCTCACCGATTCCTTGTACATGCGTTGGTAGGTCGCTTCATCCAGGGTGCCATGGCGGGGAAAGTCGGCTGGCACCGGAATCAACTGGTCACTCATGGCGGCCCCTTTGATGATGGATTGCAATGCGCACGGCCGAATGTCGCTGGATCCCTCCGACGACGGCAGTTGGATCGCTTGGAAACCTGCGTCCGCGCATGGCATGGCCTTGGCCCCGACCGCTGTTATGCAATGCGGGAAATTCCGAATACATTACTGACCCCGCTACGGATTTTCAATCGTTGCCGCCCTCCGCCCTGCGCGGCGCGACCCATGGGCCGCGGCACACCCTGCATGACGCTCGCCGGCTCCCGCGCGGGCCCCTGGGTTGTGCCGCCCCGCCCCGCGGCACCGGCGCCCTTGCAGGAGGCGGATCATGTGGCTCGTTCCGCGGCGCAAATCATGGCACACTGGCGCCATGCGGGGGCACAACGCGCCACCGCCGCCGGCCGGAAATTCATCTTGATCTCAAGCCGCTGCATTCCGCCGCGCCCCGGCCCCGGCGGTCGGCCTGGAGCCACCGGCACGCTTTCGCGGAGCGCCATGCCCCTGTCCTTGCGGCGATCCCCACCCGACTCCGGCCGGCCCGCGGCGGCCGGCGCATTGCGGCTTCCCGCGCGGCGCCCCGCGAGGGATGCGGCCCGCCGGCCGGCCGCCGGGCCGATGGCCCTGGGCGCGGCCCTGGCGTTGTTGCTGGGGCTGGCCTTGGGCGGCTGCGACATCAACCTGACTCCGGCCCAGAACGGCGACGACACAACCGACCCGCCGACCGATTTCCTCGCGCAGTCCCGGTGCGACACGGTGGGCTACGGCTCGGCGGCGCCGCTGGCCTTTGGCACCACCCTGCACTTGGGTCAGGTGAGCTTCAACACGTCCGCGAGCGGCTTCACCAGCGTCATGGCCAGCCTGCCCCAGGGCGTCGACGCGCTGTCCGTGGGCGTGGTGGTGCGCGGGCTCGACTCCACTCTGCAGACGCTGGATCATGGCGTGCGAGTGCTCTCCCAGCCGCCCCTCTGCCTGACCACGCCCTTGGGCCCGGCGCCGCTGGCCTTCAACCGCGTGAACGTGGACCAGGATGCGGAGGAAGACATCGACCAGAACCTGCTCTTCGACCAGCAGACTGTGGCGCTGTTCTACCCCAACGACGGGTCGGTGCTCTCGCTGCCTGCGGGCACGTACACGTTTCCCGTCGCCAGCAGCGATCTCGGTGGACTTCTCATCTCCGCGCCGGTGGCCGTGGACGTGTACTACAAGGTCGCGGCCAGCCTGCCCTCGGAGATGCGTGTCAACCTGTGGGTCGTGCAAGGGGTCGGCAGCGGGAACGGCCTGCAAACCCAGGACGAGGTGAATGCCGATCTGATTCTCGGCATCGCGGCGGTCGTGCTGAACAACGTCTATGGCAACAGGGCCGGATTGAATCTGAACGTCAGGCGCATCCTGCTGCCCGACGTGCCGGAGCTGCTGATCATCGACAGCCAGGACGAGCTGGACGCGTTGTTCGCCGGCCATCCCAGCCCGCCCGAGGACGACGCGCTGAACATGTTCGTGGTGGACCAGCTCGCGCTGCCGGGCGTCTTGACCGGCGTCGTGGGTCTCGCGTCGCGCATCCCCGGACCGTTCAACCTCGACGGCACGGCCAAATCCGGCATCGTGGTGGAGTACCAGTCCAGCGGCTCGCAGCTCGGCTACACGCTGGCGCACGAGCTGGGCCATTACCTGGGGCTGTACCACACCAGCCAGCAATACAATCTGAGCATCGTCGGCCACGATCCCATCGCCGATACGCCGGAGTGCACCGACGACGACCTGGGCGCCAGCCATGACTTTGGCCGCTGCCCGGACGTGTCCAACCTGATGTTTCCCTTCGTGACCAGCAACAGCAATCCGCTGGTGTCGCAGGAACAGGTCAACGTGATCCGCCTCAACCCGGCGATATCCACGCCCTAGGCTGCATCTCGCGCCGGGAGCGGTGGTTTACAATCCGCTGTCGCCCGTGAAAGAGTGTGACAAGGCACACCAGCACGTGAGATGGCATATGCATGCAGCAATACGGCGTGTGGTCCGCGCAGGGCAGTGGAAAGGGCAGCGCCTGGCCGTGGCGACTCTTGCGGCGGGGCTGCTGGCCCTGAGCCCGGCCGCGGCGGCCGCGCAGACCGCTCCCGCCCAGGCGGCGACCGCAAAGTCCGTGACCGCCACGGACGCCGCCAGGCCTATGCCCGCGGCGCAAGCGCCCGCGGCACCGGCGGGGGCCCCCGGCAAGGCCCAAGCCGAAGCCAGGGCGCCGCTCAACGCGGAAGATCTGCAGCGTCTGCGCACCCTGCTGCTGAGCGTCGACGGCTTTGACCGCCGGGAACTGGATGCGCTGGGCGGCGACGTCGCGGGTGCGCTGAAGAGCCTGGCCGCCGATCAGGGCGGCGACGCGCTGCTGCGTCGTCAGGCCATCAAGGCGCTCGGGCTGTATCCCACCGACGACACGTTTGCGTTCCTCAGCGCCCGGCTGGACACGCCGGAACCGCAGGAAAAGCGCCTGGTGCTCACCGTGCTGGGCGCTTTCGGCGCCCGCAAGCCGGAGCAGGTGCGCCAGCTCGTGCAGACGCACCTGGCCGATCCCAATCTCTCCGTGCGTTATGCGGCCCTGGGGCTCTCCAGCCACCTGCCCCGCACCCCGGAGACGTGGAACCTGCTGCGCGCGCGGCTCCCCCAGGAGCAGGACGCCGCGCTGCGCCGCGCCATTGAGCGCCGCCTGCCGGACCTCAAGCCGGCCCAGTAACGTCCGCCGCGGGCCGGGCCACGCGGAGCCTGCGCGCCGGCGAGGCCATGCCCGCACGCCCAAGCGCAGCCGAGCTGTCGCCCGGTCGCCCCGCGTCGTGCGGGCCCGCCCGGCGGCGCTGCGCCCCCCATTCCACAGGCCGACATGGACTTCAACCTGAGCCCCGAGCAGCAGCAGTTCCAGGCCCGCGTGCGGCAATGGATCGCCGAGCACGCCCCTCCCGCGCGCGGCTTCAGCGAAGCGGCCATGGGCGAGCCGCTGGCGGCCATCCGCGAGCGCTATGCCCACTGGCAACGCAAGCGCTTCGACGCCGGGCTCACGTGTGTCACCTGGCCCCGGCGCTACGGCGGGGCGGGCCTGGGCGTGGTGGAACACTACATCGTGACCAGGGAAATCGACACGCTGCAGGTGGTGCCCAACATCAATATCATCGGCTTCGGCATGTGCCTGCCGGTGATCCTGCACAATGGCAGCGAGGCGCAGCGGCAGCGCTACCTGCCCCCGGCGGCCCGCGGCGAGGAAATCTGGTGCCAGCTCTTTTCGGAGCCGGGCGCGGGCAGCGACCTGGCGGGGCTGAAGACCCGCGCCGAGCGCGACGGCGACGGCTGGCGCGTCAACGGTCAGAAGATCTGGACCAGCTATGCCCAGTACGCCGACTTCGGGCTGCTCATCGCGCGCAGCGATGCCGGCGGAAAGAAGCACCAGGGCCTGACCATGTTCCTCATCGACATGCGCGCCCCGGGCGTCACCGTGCGCCCCATCCGCTTCAACAACGGCGCCCACGTGTTCAACGAGGTGTTCTTCGACAATGCGCACGTGCCCGCGCAGAACGTGATCGGCGAGGTCAACGGCGGCTGGAAGGTGGCCATCGACACGCTGATGTACGAGCGCGGCACCTCGAACATCCACATCCTCTTCCGCCCGTTGCTGGAGAGCGTGGTGGACTTTGCCCGCGCGCGCCTGGCCCATGCGCCCCCGACGCTGGCCAACCAGCAGGCGCGGGCCCGCCTGGCCCGGCTGCTCACGCGCCTGCAGATCATGGACGTGCAGGGCCTGCGCGTGGTGGCCGGCGTGGAGTCGGGCGCGCCGCCCGGCCCCGAGGGCTCGCTGGTCAAGCTGGACTGGAGCGAATCCAACATGGATGCCCAGGCCGTGGCCATGGAGCTGCTGGGGCCACTGGGCGTGCTGCTGGACGGCCACGACGACATCCCGGCCGCGGGCCACTTTCCGCGCAACTGGCTGCGCAGCTTCGGCAACACCATCGAGGCGGGCAGCAGCGAAATCCTGCGCAACATCGTCGCCGAGCGCATCCTGGGCCTGCCCAAGGACGCCGCCCGCAGCGGCAAATAGCGCGGGGCCAGCAGGGAGGACCCGTGCCTCATATCCGCACCTCCGGTGCTTGGGGGATAGCAGATGAATTACTACTTGGATCTTTTTTCCGCTGTTACGTGGCGGGAATTTGAAGAGGCTGGGTCAAAAGTATCCGGATTTCGAAAAAGCAAGAAAGCGTACCTTTCTAGAATCACCAAGGGAGATGTACTGTTGTGCTATCTTGTGGGTGTAATGCGTTGGGTGGGTGCACTTGAAGTCACAGGGCCTAGCAAGAATACTGACGTGATCTGGTCTCAGGACCCTTTTCCCGTCAGATTTGATGTAAAGCCCATAGTCATGCTGAAGCCAGAATACGGCGTGCCGATGGAAATTCTTGAAGGAAAAGTAGACTTCTTTGAAAATAAGAAGCACCAAGGAAAATTCAAGGGCTTCCTGAGAATGAGCCCAAATATTTTTAGAGTTCATTCGAATGGAGAATATATCCTTCAACTTCTCAAAGAGACAGAATCCTCTCCAAAGTATCGTGCTGTTGATCCTAAGAAACTGGAGTATCGCCCTTTCTATCTGGCCAGCCAGGTAAGAGGCAAGAAGTCAATAACCAAAGCCGTCGCGATTCCCGAACCAGAATCAGAGTCCGACAAGGAAGCTGCTTCCGCGAAAATGATCGACCCTGAAGCAAGCCGGCACACAGAAATTCAAAGTATGCTCTTGACCCTTGGTCACGACATGGGTTTTCAGGTCTGGGTTGCCAAAAACGACAGAAGCAAGGTTACTGACGGAAAGAAGTTTTCTGATTTTCCAGGAATGGTGAACTCTTTGCCCACTCAGTTCAATGAGGCTACAACGGCTACAATAGAGTACATAGACGTACTTTGGCTCAAAGGAAATTCAGTTGAGGCTGCATTTGAGGTCGAGAGCACGACAAGTATCTATTCAGGGCTTCTCAGAATGAGCGATCTTATTGCCCTACAACCAAATCTTGATATTCGACTATTCTTGGTTGCGCCAGACAACAGGAGAGATAAGGTCAGACAAGAAATGCTTCGACCAACGTTTGATCTTAAGGAAAAGCCTTTGGCTGAAATATGTGGCTATATCTCATTTTCTGATTTAACTGAAAAGATAGAAGTTCTGCGAGAACATGATATTATCAAGTCGTTGAAGCCAGAATTTCTCCAGAATATCGCCGAATATTTCGAAGCAGAAGGTGAAGTATGATTGTGGATTGGCATTTTTCAGGTTCATTCTGGTTATAGAAAATATGGATCTGCAATTCAGCGAGGAACAGCGGGCCATGCAGGCCCAGGCCCGCGAGTTCATGGAGCAGCACTGTCCGCTGGAGCGCGTGCGCGCGCTCTGGGATACGCCGGACGGCTGTGACGATGCGCTCTGGGGCGGGATGGCCGAGCTGGGGTGGATGGGCATGCTGCTGCCGGAAGAGTTCGGTGGGCTGGGCCTGGGGGTCACCGACCTGAGCCGCGTGCTGGAGGAGCTGGGGCGTGGACTGCTGCCGGGACCCTTCCTGGCGCACCTGCTGGGCACCCAGGCCGTGCTGCTGGCGGGCACGCCGGCACAGCGCGCCGAGTGGCTGCCGCGCCTGGCTGGCGGCGAGCAGCGCGTGGCTCTGGTGGCTCACGGCGAGGGCGGCCGGACGGACGCCCAGGGCGGCAACGTGCGCGCCCGCGCCAGCGGCAAGGCGCACGTGCTGGAGGGCGGCAAGCTGGCTGTGCCGGGTGCCGCGCAAGCCCGCACGCTGGTGGTGGCGGCTGCCGGCAAGGGCGGCTTGGCCTTCTACCTGGTGGACGCGGCGGCGCCCGGGGTGGAGATCCGGCCCCTGCGTGCCATCGAGCAGGGCGTCAAACTGGCCGGCGTGAGCTTCAACATGGTCAAGGTGCCCCCCGGGCAGCGCCTTGCGGGCGCCTCCGGCGACGAGGCGGCCGCGCAGGTGAGCGCACTGTGCGACGTGGCGCTGGCCTTCGACGCCCTGGGAGGCGCCGAGCGGGCCATGCACATGGCGGTGGAGTATGCCAAGCTGCGCCAGGCCTTCGGCCAGCCCATCGGCTCCTTCCAGGCCATCAAGCACAAGGCCGCCGATATGCTGTATGCCGTGGAAAGCCTGCGCGCCATCGCCCTGTGGGCGGCCTGGGTGCTGGACGTGCCGGCCGCCGCACGCGCCGTGCCCGCCCGCGTGGCCGCGGCCATGGCCCGCTGCACGGCCATCGAGACCTACGACCTGGTGGTGCGGCACGCCACCCAGGTGCAGGGCGCCATCGCCACCACGGAAGAGCACCAGATGCACATGTTCGCCAAGCGCTCGCGGCTGCTGGCCCTCTCCTACGCCCCCCTGGCCTGGTACCAGGAGCTCGTGCTGCAAGCCAACGGCTTTCCCGAGCTGGCCTCGTAGCGAGACGGGGCGGGGCGGTGCCCTGCGCGTCGCGCGGCCAGGCGGGAGCCGCCTACTCCTGCTCGTCGGCCTGGGCCGAAAAATACAGCGCGTCCGGGTGGTGGAAAGCGAGGGCCGAGACCGAGGCCTCCGGGTCCATCATGTAGCCCTCGGTGAGGGTGACCCCCACGTCGGCCGGGGCCAGGATGCGGAACAGCTTTTCCTGGTCCTCCAGGGCGGGGCAGGCCGGATAGCCGAAGGAATAGCGCGTGCCGCGATACCTGGCCTGGAAGCGCTGGGTCATGGTCATCTCCGGCGGGTCGGGAAAGCCCCACAGGGCGCGCAGGGTGGCGTGCATCCATTCGGCCGCGGCCTCGGCGGTCTCCAGGGCCAGGGCCTGCAACCCGTGGCTCATCAGGTACTGTCCGTCCTCCTTCAGCGCGCGGGCGCGCTCGCTGATGCCGTGGCCCGCCGAGGTGACGAACAGCGCCACGTGATCCCGGCGCTCGCCGTCGGGCGGCAGCACGAAGTCCGGCAGCGCCAGCCCGTCGGGCTTGGGTTGACGCGGAAAGTCGAAGGTCTCCCGACCCTGGCCGTTGAGGTGCAGGGTCATGGTGTTGCCCTCGGCCGTGGCCGGCAGAAACTGGTACACGGCGTGGGCGCGCATGCCGCCCGCGCGGCATTCCTCCTTGATGCGCTCGAACAGCGCATGCAGCTCCAGGGCCTTGGGGTCGCCGCCGCGCAGCAGCTTGCGCACGTTGCCGCGCAGGCCCATGTGCTTGCCGTAGAGCATCTGGGGGTTGATGTAGGCCCAGATCTCGTCCAGGTGCAGGTTGCGCAGCACGTGCCGGTCGGTGTCCGGCGGCCGGGGCAGGGGCAGGTCCACGCGCACCCGCGAGGAGCGCTGGGCCGGCGCGGCCACACGCGGTGCCCGTGCGGCGGCGGGCAGAGCGGCCTTTTCCGCCTGCGTGGCCAGCTCCACCTCCAGCTCGGCGCGGCGCCGGGGATTGACGATGCGCTGGGCCAGCTCCAGCCCCTTCATGGCATCGCCGGCATAAGCCACCAGCTTGCCGTAGGCCGGGGCGATCCTGCGCAGGGTGAAATCGCGGCTCAGCGCGGCGCCGCCCACCAGCATGGGCACCTGGATGCCGGCCTGGCGCAGGTCCTCGCCCGTGGCCACCATCTGCTGCGCCGACTTCACCAGCAGCCCGGAGAGGCCGATGATATCCGGCCGGTGCTCCGCGCAGGCCCGGATCAGCACTTCGGGCGCCACCTTGATGCCCAGGTTGACCACGTTGAAGCCGTTGTTGGTGAAGATGATGTCCACTAGGTTCTTGCCGATGTCGTGCACGTCGCCCTTCACCGTGGCCAGCAGCACCGTGCCGAGATTGGTGGTCTCGGACTTCTCCATGAACTGTTCCAGGTGTCCCACGGCGGCCTTCATGGCCTCGGCGCTCTGCAGCACCTCGGCCACGATGAGCTTGTTGTCGTTGAACAGGCGACCCACCTCGCTCATGCCGGCCATCAGCGGGCCGTTGATGATCTCCAGGGGCGGCGCCTCGGCGCGCTTGCGCTCCAGGTCGTCGATCAGCCCGTCCTTGGAGCCGGTGACGATGTACTGGGCCAGACGTTCGTCCAGGGGCAGGGCCTCCAGCAGCGCGGCGGTGCGCGTGGGCGCCTTGTCGCGGTAGTGTGCCGCGAAGGCGCCGATGGGGTCGTCCCCCCGGTTGAAGAGCAGGTTGTCGGCCAGTGCGCGCTCTTCTTCGGGAATGGAGGCGTAGCGCTCCAGCTTTTCCGTGTTCACGATGGCCAGGTCCAGCCCGGCCTGCACGCAGTGGTAGAGGAAGACGGCGTTGAGCACTTCCCGGCCGGCGGCCGGCAAACCGAACGAGACGTTGCTGATGCCCAGCACCGTGCGCGCGCGGGGCAGGGCCGCCTTGATCAGGCGCAGCCCCTCGATGGTCTCGGCGGCCGAGCCGATGTACTGCTGGTCCCCGGTGGCGCAGGGAAAGACCAGCGGATCGAACACGATGTCCTCCGGCGGCACCCCGTACTGTTCCGTGAGCAGCGCGTACGAGCGCTGGGCGATCTCCAGCTTGCGCTGGCGCGTCACGGCCATGCCCTGGCGGGGATCCTCGTCGATGGTGCCCACGATCAGCGCCGCCCCGTAGCGCCGGGCCAGGGGCACCACCTGCCGGAAGCGTTCCTCGCCGTCCTCCAGGTTGATGGAGTTGATGATGCTCTTGCCCTGGCAATAGGGCAGGGCCGCCGCGATCACTGCCGCGTCGGTGGAGTCGATCATCAGCGGCACCTTGACCTTGTTGATCACGCGCTGCAGGAAGGCGTGCATATCGGCCGCCTCGTCGCGGTCCGGGTTGGCCAGATTGATGTCGATGATCTGCGCTCCGCCGCGCACCTGGCGCCGGGCGATTTCGCTGGCCTCCTCGAACTTCTCCTCGGTGATCAGGCGCTTGAACAGGCGGCTGCCCACGGCGTTGGTGCGCTCGCCCACCAGCACGGGCCGGTTCTCGTCCTCGAAGGCGAGGAAGTCGATGCCCGAGACCATGGTGCGCCGCAGCGGGGAGGCGACCCGTGGCGGGGCTCCCTGCACGACGCGGCGGAAGGCGGCGATGTGCTCGGCGGTGGTGCCGCAGCAGCCCCCGACAAGATTCACCCAGCCGTTGTCGATGAAGCGCTTGAGCACGTCGGCCATCATGGCCGGCGTTTCCAGGTAGTGCCCGTCCGTGTCCGGCAGGCCCGCGTTGGGCACCACGGCCACCGGCACGTTGGCCAGTCCCGCCAGCGTGCGCAGGTGATCGGTCATGAAGGCCGGGCCGGTGGCGCAGTTGAGCCCCACGTAGAGCAGCTCCACGTGGGCGATGCTGGCGTAGAGCGCCTCCACACCCTGGCCGGCGAGCATGGTGCCCATGGGCTCGATGGTGCCCGAGACCGCCACTGGAATGCGCACGCCCCGCTCGGCGAAGAGCCGTTCGATGCCGATCAGCCCGGCTTTCACGTTGCGCGTGTCCTGGCTGGTTTCCAGCAGCAGGTAATCCACCCCGCCGTCCAGCAGGCCGCGCGCCTGCTCGTAGAAATGCCCGGCCAGGGCCTCGAAGGTGATCCCGCCCGTGACGGAGATGGCCTTGGTGGTGGGCCCCATGGACCCGGCCACCCAGCGCGGGCGGCCGGGGGCGTCGAACTCAGCGGCCGTCTGCCGCGCGATTTCCGCCCCGCGCCGGTTGATCTCGTAGGCCTTGTCGGCCAGGCCGAACTCACCCAGCACCAGCGGCGTGGCGCCGAAGGTGTTGGTTTCCACGATGTCGGCGCCCGCGGCCAGGTAGCCGCGGTGCTTGTTGCGCACGATGTGCGGCTGCACCACGTTCAGGTATTCGTTGCATCCCTCGTAGAGCTCGCCCCCGAAGTCGTGCTGGGTCAGCCCCAGGTTCTGGATGTGGGTGCCCGTGGCGCCGTCCAGCAGCAGGATGCGCCGCCTCAGGGCGTCGCGCAGCGCGGCGATGCGCGGGGTTTGCTTGTTGGGTTCGGTCATGGCCAAAATCCGCCTGTTGCGTTGGATCGCGGCGTGTCGTGCCGGAGTGCGGCTATACCATGAAGCGCTCGGCCGCCTCGTTGCGGTAGCGGGGCTTGACGCCGGTGGCCACGAACACGTGAAAAACCTCGCCGCGGCGCTGATTCACCAGCTCGTGGCTGGTCTGCGCCAGGCCGGCGTTGTGCATCATGGCGGCCACGTCGCCCGGGTCGAAGCCGAGCTGCACGTGCCCCAGCTTGGCGATCACCCACTGCTCGTCGTGGGGCAGCAGGTCGATCACCACCAGCCGCCCCCCGGGGCGCAGGATGCGTCCGGCCTCGGCCATGCCCGCGGCCGGGTCGTCCAGGTGATGCAGCGATTGGGAGAACACCGCCAGGTCGTAGCGCGCGGCCGGTTCGTCCAGGGCTTCGATGCGCGCCTCGCGGAACTGCACGTTGTCGCGTCCCTCGCGCTCGGCGCGCCGCCGCGCCGCCTGCAGGGCCCGCGGATTGGCATCGATGCCCACCACGGCGGAGGCGAAGCGGCTGATCTCCACGGTGATCGTGCCGTCGCCGCAGCCCAGGTCGATGGCGTCCACGGGCGGCAAGAGATATTGCAGCGCCCGGGACCAGGCAAACCAGGACTGCCCCGGCTCGAGCAGCTTCTCGTTGAGGCCCCCGCCAAAGTTCTCGCGCTGGCGCAGCACCTCGGCCAGGCGTGGCAGATCGTGATAGGGGTCGAGCGCGCCGGTGATGCGGGTGCGTACGAATTGCCACGCCTGTTGCAGATCTTCGCTGAGCAGTCCGTTGCCCCCGGCCCCCATCCCCGGGGCCGCCATGCCCGCGTCCGTTGCGCCGCCGGGGGCAGTGTCCAGCGCCGCCTCGCGGCCGCTGTCCAGGCCCAGTCGCGCGGAGGCCGAGATATTGTAGTAGCTCCACAACCCCTCCCGCTGTTCCTCCACCAGTCCCGCCTTGCGCAGGAGGCTCAGATGTCGGGAAATTCCCGACTGCGCGAGCCCCAGGATGGAGGTGACCTCCGTCACGTTGAGGGGCTCCCGGTGCAGCAGGCGCAGGATACGCAGCCGCGTGTCGTCGCCCAACAGCTTGAGTGCATTGGCAAGTTCATTCATATCGGTAGACGATTATATAGTGATTTTGAATGGGATACAAGCAGGATGCCAAATCGTCGCGGCGGGTCGGTTCAACATGCCGCTTGTGCCAAGCCGCTGCCTCGGCCTCGTCCTGTTGCCAGGTGCAGATTCCCTGCCCGCCGTTTGCCAGGGCGATGATTGTGTGCCCGGACCAAGGCAACGGGAGACCCCTTGTCTGCCGAGGCTCGGTGCAGCGTCGTGTCCGGTCCCGCCAGAACCTCCAGCCGGATTGCAGGGTGCCACGCGGGCCGACATACGCTACCATGGTCCCTATCACCCACGATGCGGCAAGAGTTGATCTGTTAGCACTCGAATGTTATAGTTGCTAACATGATGAGGTTTGCGGAGTGTCGGTACGCCGCAGGAACTCAGGGCCGCGGCAGGAAACGCTTGGCGCCGCTGGGAGCATTGGACGGGAGGAACGAGCGTGATGCAGATCCAACAATTCACCGAAAAAGCGCAGCAGGCGCTGCAAGGCGCGCAGAACCTGGCCGTGGGGCGGCAGCATGCCGAGATCGGCACGCCGCATCTGTTGCTGGCGCTGTTGGATCAACCCGAGGGGCTCGTGCCGCGTCTGCTCGGCAAGCTGGGCAAGGACGCCGCGGCGTTGGCCCAGCGGGTGCGCGGCGAGTTGGAGCGGCTGCCCCGGGTTAGCGGCGCCGCGCGTCAGCTCAGCGCCAACATCGGCTTCAACGAGGCGCTGGTGAAGGCCGAGCAGGAGGCGCGCGGCTTCGGCGATGAGTACATCGGCACGGAACACCTGTTCCTGGCACTGCTGGCCGAGGGCCGCCAGGGCCCGGCGGGCAAGCTGCTGCGTGCCGAGGGGCTGGAGCGGGAGGCGGTCATGGAGGCGCTGAAGGGCATCCGCGGCTCCCAGCGCATCACCTCGCCCAACCCGGAAGAGACCTACGAGGCCCTGCAGAAGTACGGGCGCGACCTGACCGAGATGGCGCAGCAGGGCAAGCTCGACCCGGTGATCGGGCGCGACGAGGAAATCCGCCGCGTCGTGCAGGTGCTCAGCCGGCGCACCAAGAACAACCCGGTGCTCATCGGCGAGCCCGGCGTGGGCAAGACGGCCATCGTCGAGGGGCTGGCGCAGCGTGTGGTGCGCGGGGACGTCCCCGAAAGCCTGCGCAACAAGAAGGTCATCTCCCTGGACCTGGGCGCCCTGGTGGCCGGCGCCAAGTACCGGGGGGAGTTCGAGGAGCGGTTGAAAGCGGTGCTCAAGGAGATCACGGCCCAGGAAGGTCGCTTCGTGGTCTTCATTGACGAGCTGCACACGATCGTGGGTGCAGGGGCCGCAGAGGGCGCAGTAGACG
>JACQHH010000182.1 GCA_016199125.1 Candidatus Lambdaproteobacteria bacterium | reverse complement strand
GGCGCCGCCTCGATGGCCACCACCAGCGCATCGGGCGGCGGCGTTTCCGAGGTGCAGGCACCCAGCCACAGCGCGGCCGCCAGCAGCGTAGCGAGCGCCATGCGGCGCCGCCGGCGATTCCCTGGTGGACCGACGTTGGCCCGGCACGGCGGCATCGGGGGAAACAGTCGCAGAGCAACACAGGAGCGCAGTCGGGCCGGCCGGCGATGCACGATGATCCGCCGGTTCACGGATTCCAGCACGTCGTCGACGAGCTCAGCGTCGGATTGAGGCATTCGTCGATGGTGAATCCCTCGTCATCCTTGAGGATGGCCTGGTTCGAGGCGCTGCCCCAATCCAGTCCCGAGCCGTACAGATCGTCGACATCGTCGGTTCCCGTGGCAGACCAGATGCGCACGAATCCCGGATTGGCCAGCGAAAACGTGCCGATCGTAAAGGCGGTACCGGAAGGCTGCGCGGTGAGCGTCCAGCCGGTCAGCGCGATCTGGCTCCCGCTCAAGTTGACCAGCAGCACCATGTCTGGGGACACCACCGCGGCGATTTCCACGACGCCAGACGCGGTGGCCGTGCTGTAGGGATCGAGCGGGTTGTTGTACTTGTAGCTTTTCTTGTCGGCGTCCTCCAGGCAGCCGCCGGCCAGCAGGGACAGCAGGAGCAACAGCACCCAGGGTGCCCGGCGCCACCTGCTTTCCCTGTGTCCCGTCACGGTTGCCTCGCCGGATCGATGTGCAGTGGAGCGGGCGGTGCCTCATGCGCGCCCAGCGCTTCCCCTCTCTGACCGTATACCGCCGCCCTGCCGGGAACTCAAGGGAACGCCGGAGTGCAAGGCTGTGCGCGCGCACCTCAGCGCCCACGGTCAGCGTCCCTGGAAGACGGGCTTGCGCTTCTCGTTGAATGCCCGGACGGCCTCCTGGTGGTCGTAGCTGACATTGGACATGGCTTCCATGTTGATGGAAGTGTCCATGCTCTTGCTGGCCAGCGCGCGCAGGGGGGCGTTCACGGCCATCTTGGTCCAGGAGATGGCGCGGATCGGTCCGTTGGCCAGGCGCTCGGCGAACTCCTGCACGCGGCCATCCAGCTCCGCATGGGGCACGCAGTGGTTGATCAGGCCCATTTCCGCGCATTTCTGCGCCGGCAGCATCTCGCCCGTGAAGAGGAATTCCTTGGCCCGCGCGAAGCCGATCAGATACGGCCAGATGGCGGCGCCGCCGTCGCCGGCCACGAAGCCGATGCGCACATGCGGGTCGCCGATGGTGGCCTGGTCGGAAGCGAAGATCACGTCGCACATCAGCGCCATGCTGGCGCCCAGGCCGGCCGCGGGGCCATTGACCTTGGCGATCACGGGCTTTTCCACGTCCAGCAGGCTCAGCACGATGCGGCGGCCTTCGCGGCTGGTTTTGCGCCACAGGGCCGCATCGTCGATCATGCGCTGCATCCAGCGCGTGTCGCCGCCGGCGGTAAAGGCGCGGCCGGCGCCCGTGAGCACCACCACTTCGGCCGCCTCGTCCTGGCGCACGCGCTCGAATACCTGCGACAGCTCGGTGTGCATGACCTCATCGATGGCGTTGAGCTTCTCGGGGCGGTGCATGGTCACCGTGAGCACCTTGCCGCTGCGGGTGACTTGTAGTGTCTGGAAATCGTAGTTCATCGCCACTGCTCCTGACTTGAGTCCATGTGGGGGGAAAGGGCCGGGGCGGGTCCCTGGGCTGTTCGGCGGCGACCCGTGGCACGCGGCACAACGCCGGCTCAGGGCCGGGCCAGCGCGGCCACGGCCGCATGTCGGAAGCAACTCGTGAGATGGTCGTTGACCATGCCCACCGCCTGCATGTGCGCATACATGATGGTCGAGCCGACGAACTTGAAGCCGCGCTGCTTGAGATCCTTGCTCAGCGCGTCGGATTGCGGCGTGGTGGCCGGAATATCCGTCAGCTTGCGGCGGCGGTTCTGCTGCGGCCGGCCGCCCACGAATTGCCATTGATAGGCCGAAAAGCTGCCGAATTCCTCCTGCACGCGCAGGAAGGCCTGGGCATTGGCGATCGCCGCGGCAATCTTCAACTTGTTGCGGATGATGCCTGTATCGGCCAGCAGGCGTGCCTGGTCGCGCGGGCCAAACGCGGCCACCTGCCGCACGTCGAAGCCGGCAAAGGCCCGGCGGTATCCCTCGCGCCGCAGCAGGATGGTTCTCCAGCTCAGACCCGCCTGGGCCCCCTCGAGCAGCAGGAATTCGAACAGCACGCGCTCGTCGTAGACGGGCACGCCCCATTCCGTGTCGTGGTACGCGCGGTACAGCGCGTCGTCCAGCACCCATCCGCAGCGCGTCGGTTCCGGGGCGGCCATGGGACAGACTCCTGCTGGGGTGTGGGACGGGATGCGACCAGGCGGTGCGCCGGCGTCGCCGCAGCGCCCGGCGCGGTCCTCGCGGCGACTTATCGCCGTGCATCCTGTATAAAGTTGAAGGACGCGCGAATGTCAATGCGGCGCGGCGTGGGACCTCCCCTGGGATCGATCCGGCATGGCCTTGGACAAGTCCGTCTTGCGCTGGTGGGGCCGTTTGCTGTGGCGGCCGCTTTATGGCGAGCGCTCGCACCTGAAGCGCTGGGCCGTGATCGTGGCCCGGGTGCTGACCATGACGTTCGAAGGCTTCCGCGACAACCGCCTGCTGCTGCACGCCTCCGATCTTTCGTTCTACGTGGCACTCTCCATGGTGCCCTTCATGGCCTTCGTACTGTTGATCCTGAAGGTCGTGGGGCTCTCCAACGTGGTGCAGCCCATGCTGCTGGTGCTGGTCAGCGCGGGCAACCAGCGCGCGGCGGAGAACCTGGCCCTGTTCATCGCCAATGCCCAGGGCACCGCCGTGAGCGGCGTGGGGGTGGTGGTGATGTTCACGGTGGGCTTCATGATGCTGCAGCGCGTGAAGGCCGCGTTGAACCACATCTGGGGCATCAGCCACACGCCGCGCTACAGCTACCGGCTCATCGAATACGTGGTGGTGCTGACGCTTGCGCCGCTGGTGCTGGCCACCACCTTCAGCCTGACCACGTATCTCAACAGCATCCGCCTGGGGGAGGCGCTGCTGCTGAGCGGCCTGCCGGCGGAGGTATACGCCTGGGCGATTGCCTATTCCAGCGTGCCGCTGTTCGTGGTGATCCTGCTGTATGCGTACCTGTTCCTGCCCGATACCAATGTACGCTGGCCGGGCGCGTTGACCGGGGCCATCGTCTCCGCGGTGCTGATCCAGGCCGCGCAGGATCTGTACATTTTCGCGTTCGTGCGCCTGTCCGCCTACAACCTGATCTACGGCGCGTTTGCCGTGCTGCCGTTCCTCATGATCTGGTTCTACCTGGCGTGGATGCTGTTCCTGTTCGGCGCGCAGCTTTCCTGCGCCATCCAGAACTACACCGTGCTGCTGATCAGCCGCCGCCGGGGTACGGCCCTGACCATCAACCGGCCCTATGTGGTGCTGGCCGTGCTGCTGGAGGTGGTGCGGGTATTCCAGGCGACGGGCAAGCCGGCCCGGCTGGCCGCCGTGGCCAAGCACCTGGGCATCGCGCGCGGGGCCGCGGCCGAGGAGCTGCGGCACCTGGCCGAGGCCTACCTGGTGACGCCGCTGCAGGACCGCCGCAATTCCTATGTGCCGGCGGAGCGCATGGACAAGCTGACCGTAGGCGAAGCGTTGCGACGCATGGAGGCGCTGCCCCAGTTTGCCGAGCAGCCCACCATGGGCCAGTTTGCCCGCATCGACATCCTGCGTGCGCTGTTCGCGGAGACCAACCGCGCCATGAACGTCCCGCTGCGCGCCTTGAGCATCGCCGATCTGCTGGGGCGCATGGAACAGCCCACCGCCACGGACGCGCACGGCCAAGAGCCCGCCGAGGGCTCGCCGCAGAACGTGGTGCGGCCACCGCCGACGGCCGCGCACCCGGAGGCGTCTGCGCTGCCCGGCGAGGAGGATGCGCGAGCGCGCGAGATTCCGGGCCAACAGGATCGACGCGCCAGCGGCCGCTAGACTGCGGTGCGCGCGCGATCGACATCCTGAAATTCAATCGCACGGCCGGCGACGCCGCCCGATGGTGGCGCGCGGGAGCGGAACGGGCCCGGCGGGGCCTGCGGAGACGATCAGCGCGTGCGGCCCGGTGGCGGGCCCGCCGCCATGGCCTCGGCGCTCAGCGCGTTGTTGCGGTAGAACTGGATATCGCCCCCGTCGCTGCCCACGAACAGGTCCAGGTCGCCGTCGCCGTCCACGTCGCCCAGCGCCGGATGGCTGCCGGGCGGCAGCTTCAAGCCTTCCATGAACCGGCGATTGATCTTCCAGCCGGACGAGCGGAAGGGGCTGGTGGTGGTGCGCTCGAGCACGGTCACGGGACCCTGATCCGATCCCACCAGCAACACCGGCTGCTTGTTCAGCGTCAGGTCGCCGCCGGATGGGCTGGCGCTGACGCCCACGCTGAGGCCGATGAAGCGCCGCTGCTCCAGGGCAAAGTCGATGCCCGGCCCGCGCGTCTGCACATAGTGATAGATCCACCCCTTGAGATTGCCCACGAGCAGGTCCAGCCGTCCGTCGCCGTCCAGGTCCAGCGCCAGGGGCACGGCGTTCTTGTCGCCGCGCACGCTGCGCAGGGCGTCGGGCCGGGCCACGAATTTGGGCCGCTGGGCGCTGCCTTCGTTGAGGAAGAGCACCACGCGCCCGTCGGCGGTGCCGATGAGCAGGTCCGCATCCCCGTCGCCGTCCACGTCGGCAACGGTGGGTGCCGCATTGTTCAGTCCCGTGTCCGGTACCAGTGGCTCGGGCTCCAGCGCCCATTGCGGGCTGGCGGTGGCCCCGCGATTGCGGAAGACCAGCACGCGGCCGCGGGCCGTGCCCAGCACCAGCTCCGGCAGGCCGTCGCCCGTGAGATCCACCAGCGCCGGATTGGTGTTGCGCTCGCGAAACAGCGTGTTGAGCGTGGTCGCTTCCAGCTCGAACACCGGCTCCACGTAGCTGGGCCGCAGCGTCGCCTGACCGGCGGCCGCACCCTCCCCGGCCTCCGCGCCGGCCAGCACGTTTTCGCGGCGGCGCTGGGCCTGGGCCATGGCCACCTGGCTGGTGGGCGCATTGCCCACGTACTCCCAATAACGCAGGGTGCCGTCCGCGCCGCCCAGCAGCAGGTCCGGGCGCCCGTCGCCGCTGAGGTCCACGAAGTGCGGCAGGGCCTGTCCCGAACCCGTGATCCCGGCCCAGGGGACACCCAGGCTCTCGTAGGCGCCGCCCTGCATGACCGGTACCGCCGCGTTGCGCGCGGCGGGATACAGGTTGCCGTTCTGTCCGCCCACGACCAGGTCCGGCGGCGCCTTGGGGTCCCAGGGGAAAAAGTCGGGCACCGCGGCACCCGGCACGCGCGCCCGGAACAGCCCCGTGGTGCGCAGCACCAGGTCCATGCTCGCCTTGTCGCCCCGGTTCTCATAGAGCACCAGATTGCCCAGGCTGTTGCCCACCACCAGGTCGGGGTCGCCGTCGCCGTCCAGGTCGCGGAAAACCGGGGCGCTCATGGCTCCCACATCGATGCCGCTGAGGAACAGGTTGCCCACCTCCCACTTGGGCACAGAGCGCGTGCCCCGGTTGCGGATCAGCTCGAGCCGTCCCGCGCCGCCGCCCACCACCAGGTCCGGCAGGCCATCGCCGTCGACATCCGCCACCGCGGGCGTGCTGAACGAGCGCTGGGAAGTGGGCAGGATGCTGGCCGGGTGCGACGTGAAGGCCGGCAGCTCGCGCCCGCCCACGTTTTCGTAGAACAGCAGCGCCCCGCCGCGGGTGCCGATGAACAGGTCGGGCAGCCCGTTGCCCGTCACGTCGCCCGAGGTCACGCGCAGGCGCGTCTGGAAGCGCCCCAGCGAGGAGGCGAGCAGCACGTTCTCGCGCTCCAGCCACAGGTCGCGCTGACGGCCGTTGACGCGTGTGCTGTAGAAGGCCACGCGCTGGGACCCGCCGGTGAGCAGCAGGTCGGGCGTGCCGTCGCCGTCGATGTCGCGGAACAGGGGCGCGGCATAGCCCCCGGCGTCCAGGATGTTGAAGCGCGGATCGCGCAGCTCCCAACTGCCCTCGCGGGCCGTGCCGATGTTGCGGTAGTAGGCGATGCGCCCGTCGCTCTTGCCGACCATGAGGTCCAGGTCTCCGTCGCCGTCCCAATCCACCCACTCGGGCACGGCGTTGTCCTCGGGCGAGATCTGGGCCAGCTTGACCGGGGGCGAGAGGCAATCCAGCGGAGGCGGATCGTCCAGACAGAACTTGGGCTCCACGCGCGTGCCGCCGTTGTGCACCAGAAACACCGCGCCGTCCTCGTTGCCCAGGGTCATGTCCGGCACCCCGTCTCCATTGACGTCGGCAAATTTGACCACCAGGTTCAGCCCGAAGACACGGGCCAGATAATCGGTGTTCTCCAGGCGAAACGTGGGCAGGTAGTTGTTGCCGACGTTGCGGTAGAAGGCCAACTTGCCGACCGCATTGCCCACGAACAGGTCCAGGTCGCCGTCGCCGTCGATGTCCACCAGAGCCGGCGCGGCGTTGTCGCCCACGTCGATCACCTCGCGCGCCCCGCTGCCGTCGGGCGTTTCGGCGCTGATGGCCTCGCTGACCAGGCGCCAGTCGGGACGTCCCGGCGCGCCTTGGTTTTCAAAGTAGAGCAGGCGCCCGTCCGCGCCGCCCATGACCAGGTCCGCATCGCGGTCGTTGTCCAGGTCGGCCAGCTCCGGTTTGCCGCGCTCGAAGCCGGGGCCGAAGAGCATGCGCAATTGTCCGTCCAGGTAGCCGTAGTATTGCCGCTTCCACAGGTGCGAGACGCCCTCTCCGCGCTGGGCATGCAGAATGGGCGCGGCCACGGTGGCGCTGAGCAGCGCGGTGGCGCACAGGACGGCAATGTGACGGAACGGCGCAGGCATGGGCGGATCGCAAAGAGGGTGAGCACAGAGCGCCGGCCCTGGCCGGCCGGGGACGGCCCCGCCGTCGCGGCGCGGCCTCGGCTCCTTGGGCTGGCGTCGTTTGGACGGAGTTGACCTCCCCTCCCTCCAGCCATGATGCAGCATGGATACCAAATCGGCACGCCCACGGCCCCTGTCCGTGCCGCTGCAGCACCTGACGACGGGCGGAACCCTGCGTGGCCGCGTGAAGACGAGCCGCGCGGCCCGGCGACCCTGACCGGGCGCAGGGCGGGTGGCTGACCCGACGGCGTGCCGGATTTTGACTTGAACGGCGCTGCCAGCGCGCCTACAATGTCCAAAATTGTCCAAAGCACTTTGCGCACGCGTGAAGTGCGCAACGTGACGAAAACGACACCGCCATGCACGAAATATCGGTGCGGGACGCCGCCGACCTTCTGCGCGTTTCTGAAAAGACCATCTACCGCTGGCTGCGCCAGGGCGTCATTCCCAGCATCAAGTTCCAGGGGCAATACCGCTTCGACCGCGACGAGCTGCAGGCCTGGGCCACCCACAAGCGCATCGGCAGCGCCCCGGAGCTGGGGGCGGCGCACGAGGAGACCGTGCAACTGTCCCGGGCCGTGGCCCGCGGCGGCATCTACCACGGCATCGCCGGCGACACCCCCGAGTCCGTCTACAGCAACCTGGCGCAGCACGTGCCCTTCGAGGAGGAGGGTGAGGGCCTGCGCGGCATCCTGGCCTCCGCGCTGATCGAGCGCGAATCCCTGGCCTCCACCGGCATCGGCCACGGCATCGCCCTGCCCCATCCCCGGCATCCGCGCGACTGGGGACTGGGGGAGCCGGTGTGCTGCATCTTCCTCCTGGAGCACCCGGTGGAATTCAAGGCCCTGGACGGGCAGCCGGTACACGTGCTGTTCGTGCTGCTCTGTGCGACGGTCAAGGGCCACTTGCGCATGCTGGCCCAGGTGTCGCACCTGGTGAACAATGCCGCGATGCAGACCTTCCTGCGCGCCACGCCCGGCGCCAATGAGCTGATGGATCGGATCGCCCATGCCGGCACAGACCCCGTCGCGTGAGGATGCACCAGCCGCCCCCGGCGTCCGCATCCACCGCATTTCCGCGCGCGAAGCCGCCGTGCTGATGGTGCTGGCCATTCCCGTGGGGTTGGCCAGCGGGGTCAGCGCGGTGGTGCTGTCCCTGGCGGTGCACCACGCCACGGCGGCGCTGATGGGCTGGCAGGGCCACTGGTGGCTGATCGGCGTGCCGGCCGTCGGGGCCGCGCTATCGGCCCTGTACCTCAAAACCTTCCTGCACGACGACGCCGGTCACGGCGTCCCGGAGCTGATCCGCGCCGTGTCCGTGGGCGCGGGACACCTGCGGCGGGACCTGGTCTTTTCCCGGCTCATCTCCAGCTTTCTCACCATCAGCAGCGGGGGCTCGGCGGGCCTGGAAGGCCCCATCGCCACCAGCGGCGGGGCCATCGGCAGCCTGATCGCGCGCGCGTTGCGCTTCAGCGAGCGCAGGCGCATCCTGCTGCTGGGCTACGGGGTGGCCGGGGCCGTGGCGGCCATCTTCAACGCGCCCCTGACGGGCACCGTGTTCGCCCTGGAGGTGATCCTGGGCGAATGGAGCGCCCTGGCCATCCTGCCCACCATCATTGCCGCCGTCTCGGCGACCCAGTTCAGCCGCCTGACCCTGGGCAACCAGATCGCCTTTCCCCACGAAGTGTTCGCCTTCGGCACGCTGGACCTGTTGGCCTGCATGGTGCTGGGGCTGATGACCGGGCTGCTCTCGGTGGGCTTCCAGCGCAGCCTGCGCTTCACCGAGGTGCAGTTCGACCGGCTGCGGGCGCCATTCTGGGCCAAGGCGGGCACCGGCGGGCTGCTGGTGGGACTGGGGGGATTCTTCCTGCCGGCCATACTTTACGACGGCTACGACGCCATCCAGCGCTTCCTGCAGGACCAGGCGGGCATCTCGCTGCTGTTCCTGGGCGCGTTCGTGGTGCTCAAGTTCGCGGCCTGCTGTCTGACCCTGGGCAGCGGCGGTTCGGGCGGGGTCTTCGCGCCCAGCCTGGTGCTGGGCAGCGCGACGGGCTATGGGTTCGGGCGGCTGCTGCGCCTGGCCCTGCCGGGCTTCGTCCTGGCCACGCCCAACGCCTATTCCCTGGTCGGCATGGCGGGCATGGTGGCCGGGCTGATGCACGCGCCGCTCACGGGCATGTTCCTGGTGCTGGAGATCACCGTGGGCTACCGGCTGATCCTGCCCTTGATGATGGTGGCCGTGCTCAGCATGCTGGTCAGCTTCTATTTTGAGCTGGGCTCGGTCTACACCCGCGAGCTGGTGGACCATGGCCTGCTGGCCCGCCGGGGCAGCGACCAGCAGCTTCTGCGCACCATGGAGATCCGCGAGCTGCTGGACGCCGAGGACATCGTGCTGCACGAGCACACCCTGTTGGGCGAATTCGTGGAGATCTTCAAGAACGCCAAGCGCAACATCTTTCCCGTGGTGGACGAGCGGACGGGCAGGTGGCAGGGCGTGGTGTACCTGGACGACATCCGGCCCTATCTGTTCGACCGCACCCTGTATTCCATCATGAACATGGGCTCGGTGATGGACGAGAGCCTGCCCACCATCGAATCCAACGAGTCGGCCCTCACCGCCATCCAGAAGTTCGAATCCAGCGGCGCCTGGTCGCTGCCGGTGGTCGACAACGGGGTGTTCCTGGGCATGATGTCCAAGTCGACCCTGTTCGACCGTTACCGCCGCGAGTTGATCGTGCAGGGCGCCACCTGAGCCCACGCGAACGCCTCTCCCCCCGTGGCACAACCCTTGCGCCGACGCGGCCTTCGTGCGGCAGGGCCCCGCGGCCTGCGGTTGAATGGCGCGCGGTATCCAGGCTATGCTGTTGCCTTCCTGCCTATTCGTTGCAAGGCCCGCTGCGCGTGCTTGCGGAAGCTCCTACGCCGCCGGTGCGCGGTCCTGTGCCGGCGGGTGGGACATTGAGCGTCAATTCATCCTGAAGCCGTAAAAAAGGAGACCGATGCGTCGCTGGAAGACCACGGGAGTGTTGGCTGGGATGTTATTGCTGCTGGCGGTGTCGGCCCAGGCCAAGCCGTTCGTGTTCACGGCCATTCCGGATGAGGACGAGACGCGGCTGCGCGAGCGCTTCAACGCCGTGGCCGCTTACCTGGGCGCCCAGCTCGGCGTCGACGTGCGGTTTGTACCGGTGAAGTCCTACGCGGCGGCCGTGACGGCCTTCAAGAACAACCAGGTGCAACTGGCCTGGTTCGGTGGACTGTCGGGCGTGCGCGCGCGCAGGGCCGTGCCGGGCTCCCGCGCCATCGCCCAGGGCTACGAGGACCAGTTCTTCATCTCCTACTTCATCGTCAACGCCAGCACGGGCCTGCACCCGTCGGATGATTTCCCCAAGGGCATCGAGGGCAAGACGTTCACCTTCGGCGAGAAGGGCTCCACCTCCGGACGGCTCATGCCGGAATTCTACGTGCGCAAGCACCTGGGCAAATCGCCGGAGCAGGCTTTCAAGCGCGTCGGCTTCAGCGGCGACCACTCCCGCACCCTGGCCCTGGTGCAATCGGGCGCCTACGAGGTGGGGGCGCTGAATTACAAGGTGTGGGAAAACGAGCTGAAGGCCGGCAACGTCGATCTGAGCAAAGTGCGCGTGATCTGGCAGACGCCCACCTACCCGGATTACCAGTGGAGCATCCGCGGCGATGCGGATCAGACCTTTGGCGCCGGATTCACCGACAAGGTGCGCAAGGCCCTGCTGGGCATGACCGATCCCAAGCTGCTGGAGGCCTTCCCCCGCAAGAGCTTCGTGCCGGCGGACAACTCGGACTACCAGCCCATCCTGGAAACGGGGCAGGCGATCGGCGTGCTGGACGAATAGCCCGCGTCACAAAGCGGCTCGCAATGTGACCCGGCGCGGCCGGGGCCACGCAGAGTCCCGGCCGCGGATGGTCTGATTCGTCGCGTGCACGGCGGATCAAGGCCGGCCGCCCTGGACCGGGCCTGCTCGGCGGCGCGGCGCCTCAGCGCCGCGGGGGGCGCGATGTGGCCAACTGCCCCAGCACATCCACCACCCGGCCGCTGTCCTCGAACTTGAGCGTCTGCCAGCCACGGGCGCGGCCGGCCTTGAGATTGAGCCCGATGTCGTCCACGAACAGCAACTGCTCCCCCGCCAACCCCAGCTTTTCCTCGGTGAGCGCGTAGATGCCGGGCTCCGGCTTGCGCATGCCCACCTCGGAGGAATCGATGACCACGTCGAACAGGTCGTCCAGGTCCAGCCGGGCGCGCCAACCTTCGCGCCACTCCGCGATATTGTTGGTGAGCAGGGCCGTGGGCATGCAGCGGTGGAGGCGGGCGGCCACGTCCACCACCTCCGGCCGCAGGGGCATGCCGGACTCGTGACTGGGATCGCGCATGAAGTAGCGCGCCTCGTCCATGCTGATGCGGATGCCGTGGGCCGCCATGCGGGCGATCAGCACCTTGGCGAACGCATCCAGCGACATCTCGGCGCGCTCAACCTGGCCCCAGAGGTCGCCGCTGATGAAGAGCTCGTGACTGATGGCGTCCCAGGCGGCCTGATTCAGCCCGTGCTGGGGTCCGAAGGCCTTGACCAGGTTGGGCCCGCCTTCCAGGAACACGCCCCCCAGGTCGAACACCACCGCCTGCACGGTGTGGAACTTGATCTGCTCGCTCATGCGGCTGTGCCCGTCCTGCGGGTGGAAGTGAGAAGGGCGGCACCGGGAATGAGCGCCCGGCGCGCCTTCAAGCGTACACATGATACAGCATCACGTACACCACCACGCCGGTGACGGACACATAGAGCCAAATGGGCAACGTCCAGCGGGCGATGCGCCGGTGGCGCGCCTCCTGGCCGCGCAGGGCCCGGTAGAGCGTGAGCAGCGCCAGCGGCACCACGCTCGCGGCCAGTACGATGTGCGTGATGAGGATGGTGAAATACACCACGCGCACAGCCCCGGTGCCCGTGAAGGGCGTGGACAGATGGTGCGCGTGGTAGATCAAGTATGACACCAGGAAGGCCGTCGAGACGCCAAACGCCGCCAGCATGCAGGCCCGGTGCGCCGCGCGCCGCCCGCTGCGGATCAACACGAAGCCGCACAGCAGCAGCACGCCCGCCAGGGCATTCAGCGTGGCATTCAGCGTGGGCAGTTGCGAGATTTCCATCGTTCCCAATCAGTGACTCAACCAGCGTGAACAGCCCAGCGCGCCGCGCAAGCGCCACGGTCAGACGCGCCCGCCACGCCGGGCCATGCGCACGGCCAGGGCCGAGAGCAGCACCACGAACGCGCTCAGCACCAGCAACGCCGTGGCCAGCGCAGGGTCGCCCAGGCGCGCCGCGATGGCCGGACCGTACAGCACTCGCCGCAGCGCCGCCAGTCCGTATGTGAGCGGATTGACCGCCATCACGGCCCGTACCCAGGGCGAGGCGCCCGTGGACGGAAACAGTGCGCCGGAAAGCAGCCACATGGGCATCAGCAGCAGGTTCATGACGGCGTGAAAGCCCTGCACCGAATCGGTGCGCCACGCCCACAGGAAACCCAGCGCGCTCAGCGCCATGGCCGTGAGGGCCATCACGCCGCCCGCCGCCAGGAAGTGCGTCCACCCCACCGGCAATCCCGCCAGGGGCGCCAGGGCCAGCAGCAGCAGGCCCTGTGCCACCGCCAGGGCGGTGCCGCCCAGCACCTTGCCCGCCACGATGGACAACCGCGGCACGGGCGCCACCAGCACGCCCTGCAGAAAGCCGTCCTTGCGATCCTCGATGATGGAGATGGACGAGAAGATGGCCGTGAACAGCACCACCAGCAGCAGCGTGCCGGGGAAGAAATACGCCAGATAATCCATGCCCGCCTCCAGCCCCGGCGGGCTGAACGAGCGTCCGAACCCGGAGCCCAGCAGCACCCAGAACAGCAACGGCGTGCCCAGCGCTCCGACGATGCGGTTGCGCTGCCGCACGAAGCGCAGCACCTCGCGGGCGAAGAGGCTCCACACGGGCAGCGCGACGGCAAGGGCGTTTCCGGCGTTCATGCGCCCTCGGGTCGATTGAAGCGGTGACCCGTGCGCGCAATGAACACGTCCTCCAGCGTGGGCTTGCTCACGTGCAGGGCCAGCACGTCGGCGGCGAAGGTCTGCAGGATGCGCGCGACGGCCTCGCGCCCCGTGCCCTCGGCCAGGCGCACCACGCCATTCACCGCCTGGGCGGCCAGCCCCAGGCGCGCCCCCAGCGCCGCGGCCAAGCCGGGCGGATTGCTGCACTCCAGGGTCAGCACCTCGCCGCCCAGCGCGCTTTTCAAGGCGGCGGGGGTATCGGCCACCATCAGGCGGCCCTCGTCCATCAGCGCCACGCGGTCGCAGCGCTCGGCCTCGTCCATGAGGTGCGTAGCCGCCACGATGGTCAGCGCGCCCTCGGCCCGCAGGGCGTGCAGGGTGTTCCAGAATTCCAGCCTCGCCGCCGGGTCCAGGCCCGTGGAGGGCTCGTCCAGCAGCAGCAGCGGCGGGGCGTGCAGCAGCGCCTTGGCCAGCTCCACGCGGCGTTGCAGGCCGCCGGAGAGCGTTTCCGCGCGCTCGTGCCGCCGCGCCGCCAGGCCGAAGCGGGTCAGCAGCGCATCGCCGCGCGCGGCCAGCGCGGCGCCGTGCAGCCCGTAGAGCCAACCCTGGAAGCGCACGTTCTCCTGCACGGACAGCTTGCCGTCCAGGCTGGGGGACTGGAAGGCAACACCGATGCGCCGCCGCACCGCGTCGCCCTGGCGCGCGGCGTCCAACCCATCGATCCACACCCGCCCCGGCGGGCAGGGCAGCAGGGTGGAAAGGATGCGCAGCAGCGTGCTCTTGCCGCTGCCGTTGGGCCCCAGCAGGCCCAGCAGCTCGCCCCGGCCCACGTCCAGCGTCACTTCCCGCAGGGCGTGGCGTCGCCCATAGTCGAAGCTCAGCGCCTCGATGCGCAGGGCGGCGGGAGCCGGGCCGGCAAAGGCGCGAGGAGCCGGCTGGGATGGCGTGGAGGAAGTCATCGCAGGGTGTGTGCCTGGCTGGAAGGCTTGGCGCCGCGGCGCCGCGCGGAGTGGGCGGCTGGCAACAGCGTGCACGGCACGCTGCGCCGGGGCGCGGCCGCGGCGACCGTCTACGTGCGTAGCCCGTCGATCACCAGCAGCATGAACAACAGCGGCTGGTAGATCACCGTGGCCCGCAACAGGTTGCGCGCGGTCTGGAACGAAGGTGCGCGCACCATGACCAGCATGCTCCAGGTGAGGCCCAGCCCCAACAGCAGAGCGCCGTAGAAATACAGCGGCCCGGCCATGCCGATCATGGTGGGATACAGGCTGACCGGAATCAGCGCCAAAGTGTAGACCACGAGCTGGCGGCGCGTGCTGTTGCCGCTGGGGTCCACCACGGGCAGCATGGGCATGCGTGCGGCGGTGTAGTCGTCCTTGTACATCCAGGCGATGGCCAGCACGTGGGGCGGTTGCCACATGAACAGGATCAAAAACAATGCAAAGGCCTCGCGGCCCAGCTCTCCCGCCACGGCGGCCCAGCCCAGCACGGGCGGCAAGGCCCCGGCCACGGCCCCCACCAGCGTGTTGGCGGCGGTGATGCGCTTCAGCGGCGTGTAACACAAGTTGTACGTGATCAGCACCACCACGGCCACGCCGGCCGTGAGGGCATTGGCCCACCAGGTGAGCAGGGCCACGCCCACCACGCTCACGGCCAGTCCCCAGAACAGCACCCAGCCGGCCCGCCGGCGGCCCGCCGGCAACGGCCGGTCGCGCGTGCGTGCCATCAGGCCATCCGTGTCGCGCTCGGTGTACTGGTTGAGCAGGCTGGTGCCCATGGCCACCAGCATGGTCGCGCCAATGGTCTGCACATAGTGCAGCCAGTGAAAGGAGCCCTTGGCCGCCAGCACATAGCCCACGGTCATGGCCAGCAGCACCATGCTCACGATGCGCGGCTTGACCAGCAGGTTGACGTCGCGGGCCAGCCCCGGCGGCCGGGCCGGAACGGTTTCGCCGCTGCTCATGAGCGCCCCGCGCCCTGCACGCCCGCGCCGGCGGACAGGCGGCCCGGCGACCGCCACGGGGGCACCAACACCACGGCCCGCAGCGCCAGCAGGCCCGTGGCGGCCAGAAGCAGCGCCCCGTTGACCAGGTGCAGCGTGGTGATAGGCACGGCGCGCTGGGTCCAGATCACCAGGGCGCCCAATACGAGCTGCAGGATCGTCAGCAGCGCCGCGGCCAGCGCGGGGCGTCGCAGTGCCGCCTGCACCCGGTGCTGCCGCAGCACCACGACGGTCTGCACCGCGATCAGCACCAGCACGACCAGCGCTCCCACGCGGTGTGCGAAGTGGATGGCGATGGGAAAGGCGCCCAACGGGGGGATCAATCTTCCATAGGCCAACGGAAAGTCCGGGATGGCCAGCCCCGCGGCATGGTGCCGCACGGTGGCGCCCAGCACGAGCTCCAGCAGCACGGCCGCGAACGTGGCCATGCCGAGGGGTCCCAGGCGCCCGGGCCGCCGCGGTTCCGCAGGATGCAGCAGCGCGCCCCACTGGCCCGAGGTGACCTGCACCAGCGCCACGGCCAGCAGGAAGAACAGTTGCCCCAGCACCGCATGGCTGATCGAGATGGGCTTGGGCAGCAGGAACAGCACGGTCAGTCCGCCCAGCACGCCCTGCACGATCACCGCCACCACGGCCCACAGCCCCAGCCACCTGACCCAGCGCCGGGGTTCGGCCCACAGCAGCCAGCCGGCCAGCACCAGCGTGAGCAGGCCCACGGCGCTGGCCACCAGGCGGTGGCCATGTTCGTAGAGAATGCCGCCCACCATGGGCGGAAATACCTGGCCATAGGCCAGGGGCCAGTCGGGCACGGCCAGGCTGGAGCCGGTGCTGGTCACCAGCGCGCCCGCGGCCAGC
>JACQHH010000174.1 GCA_016199125.1 Candidatus Lambdaproteobacteria bacterium | reverse complement strand
TGCGGTCGGTGGTGAGGATGATGCGCGTGGAGCCCAGCGCGGACCAGCGCTGCACGCGCTTGAGCGTGCCGGCGCCCGGGGCGGGGCGCGCGGGATGGCTGGCGGCGGTGCGCGCGGGCGCCGCGGCGCTGCGCGCCAGCGTGGCGGTCATGGCTGCCAAGCGTTCGCGGGCCAGGCCGGCCTGGTCGCCCTGGGCATGCTCCTGCAGCACGCGCCGATAGGTTTCCGCCGCGGCGCGGGGCTCCCCGCGGGCCTCGGCCTGCAATTCCGCCAGGTGCATCAGGCTGTCGTCGGCCAGGCGATGCTCGGGATGGGTGGCCGCGAAGCGCCGGAGCGTGTCCTCGGCCCGTTGCAGGTCGTAAGGCGCGTCGCCGCCGGCAAACGCATGACGCAGGGCCAGCGCCGCGGAGAACAGGGCATCCGGCGCGCGGCGATGGGTGGGATGTTCCCGCTCGATGTCGCCGAACACGCCGGCCAGATTGCGCCACTCCTCCGCCGCCGCGGCATCATTGGCGCGCAGGCGGTGAAACACCGCCGCCGCGTCGCGATAGCGCGCGTCCACGTCGTCGCCCGCCGCGGCCAGGGCCGGGAGCAGGAGGCACGCGAGTGCCAGGAGGATCGTCTGGGGGCCGAGGCGCATCATGCCGCGATTCGTTGTCAAGGCCGGGGCGGGGCCGCCGGCTCAGTCCTTGTCGCCGCCGCCCTGGTTGAGCTTGGCCTGGGTGGCGGCCAGGAAGTTCAGCGCCTCCACGGGCGTCAGATGATTCAGGTCCAGCTCGCGCAGCGCCTGCAACGCCGGATGCATGTCCGTGAGAAACGAGAGCTGCTGCCGCGCCCGCGCCTCGCGCTCGGCGCTGGCCGTGGAGGCGCTGCGCCTGGGCACCGCCGTGAGCAGGGCCTCGCCATCGCTGCCGGCGGTGAGGCTGCGCATCACCTCGTGCGCCCGGCCGATCACCTCGGCGGGCAGCCCGGCCAGCCGGGCCACCTGGATGCCATAGCTGCGGTCGGCTTCCCCGGGCTGCAGCTTGCGTGTGAACACCAGCCGCTCGCCTTCCTCGCGGATGGCCATGTTGTAGTTGCGCAGCCGGGGCAGCTCGCGTTGCAGTTGCGTCAGCTCGTGATAATGCGTCGCGAACAGCGTCAGCGCGCCCAGGCGGTGCAAATGTTCCACCATGGCCCAAGCAATGCTGATGCCGTCATAGGTGCTGGTTCCGCGGCCGATTTCGTCCAGCACCACCAGGCTTTGCGGCGTGGCGTTGTTGAGGATGTTGGCCGCCTCGTTCATCTCCAGCATGAAGGTGCTCTGCCCCCGGCTGAGGTTGTCCGAGGCCCCCACGCGGGTGAAGATGCGGTCCACCACCGAGAGCCGGGCGGCGGCGGCCGGCACGAAGCTGCCGGCCTGGGCCATGAGCTGGATCAGCGCCACCTGCCGCATGAGGGTGGACTTGCCGGCCATGTTGGGTCCGGTGATGAGCTGAATCTGCTCCTCCTGCGCGGACAGCCGCACGTCGTTGGGCACGAAGGGCTCCTCGAACTCCAGCCGCTCGATCACCGGATGCCGCCCGGCGGCGATCTCCAGCCGCCGCGGCACCTCGGGGCCTTCCACCCGCGGGCGCGCATACGCGTGGGCGTTGGCCGCCTCGGCCAGGCTGCAGAACACATCCAGCATGGCCACCTGCCCGGCGGTCACCTGCAACCGCCGCGCATAGCCCGCCAGGATGGCCCGCGCCGCGTGGAACTCCTCCAGCTCCAGCTCGCCGATGCGCTCGTCGGCGCCCAGGATCTGCTCCTCCAGCTCCTGCAGCGCCGGCATGGTGTAGCGCTCCGCGTTGACCAGGGTCTGCTTGCGCTCGTAGTGTGCGGGCACCTTGGCCTGGTGGATGCGCGAGATTTCCAGGTAGTAGCCGAAGACCCTGTTGAAGCGGATCTTCAGCGAGCCGATGCCCGTGGCCTCGCGTTCCTTGGCCTCCAGCGCGGCGATGACCTGGCGGCTGTCGCGGGAGATGGCGCGCAGGCGGTCCAGCTCGGGCAGCACGCCGTCGGCGATGTAGCCCCCTTCGCTCAGGCGCAGGGTCGGCTCGGGCAGGAAGCGCGCCTGCAGGTAGGCGTGCACGTCCGGCATGGGGTCGAAGCGTTCGGCCAGCCCCTTGAGCAGCGGCGCGCGCAGGTCGGCCAGGTGCGGGGGCAACGCCTGCACGCCGCCCAGGGCCTCGCGCAGGGCCACGATGTCGGCGATGCCCGCCAGGGGCAGGCTGATGCGCGCCACCACGCGCTCCAGGTCGCGGATGGCCGCAAAGCACCCGCGCAGGCGCTCGCGGCGTCCGGGATGGCCGGCCAGCTCGGCCACCGCATCCAGGCGCTCCTCGATGGCGGCCGGCTCCAGCAAGGGCTCGCCCAGCCAGCGGCGCAGCAGCCGCGCGCCCATGGGCGTGCTGGTCTTGTTGAGCACGTGGAACAGCGTGTGCCGCGCGGCGCCCGGGGCCCGGTTCTCGAAGATTTCCAGGTGCGCCAGGGTATCGACGTCCAGCCACATGCAGCCGCCGCCGGCCGCCGGGCGGATGGCCGTGATGTGCTGCAGATCGCACTTCTGCGTGTGCGCCAGATAGGCCAGCAGGGCGCCGGCCGCGCCGAGCGCGCTGTGCAGGTGCTCCACGCCGAAACCGGCCAGGTTGGCCGTGCCGAACTGGGTGCGCAGGCGCTTGGCCGCGCCCGCCGCATCGAACCAGGGCGCCGGGGCCTCGTCCACGGCCAACGCGCCATCGGCCCCATCGCCCAGGCGCCGCCGCAGCGCCTCGCGGAACAGGGCCAGGGCCTCCTGCTCGCGCTCGCCGCGCGGCTCGGGCAGGATCACCTCGCGCGGCCGCGCGCGGGCCAGCAGGTCCAGCAGGGCGGCCGGGTCGGCGAACTCCTGCACCTCGAACTCGCCGGTCCCCAGGTCGGCCCACGCCAGGCCGATCGGCTTGCGCACCGAGCGCGGATCCACCGCGGCCAGGTAGTGGTTGCGGTCGTCGCCGACGAGCTGTTCGGCCAGCGTGGTGCCGGGCGTGACCACGCGCACCACCTCGCGGCGCACGGGACCCTTGCCCACGCCGGGCTCCTCCATCTGCTCGGCGATGGCCACCTTCATGCCGGCGGCCGTGAGGCGGTTCAGGTAGTTCTCGTAGGCGTGGTAGGGCACGCCGCACATGGGGATGGGGTTGGGGGCGCGCTTGTCGCGGCTGGTCAACGCGATCTGCAGGATCTCCGCGGCCTGCACCGCGTCGTCCCCGAACATCTCGTAGAAATCGCCCGCGCGGAAGAAGAGGATGCAGTCCGGATGCGCCGCCTTGAGCGCATTGAACTGCTGCATCATGGGCGTGTTGGAATCGACCTGGCTCATCGCTTTCCGCGGCTATGCCCGGGCGCGCCAGTGGGGTGATTGCGGCGGTCATGGGTGGGAGGCGGGCCCGCTCCCGGCCGCACTCCGGAGCAGGCCCGGCGGAGCGGCGGCGGCGCGCCGCCGTTCCGCTCGCAACCGATTCATTCTAGACTGACGTGGACGGTCGGCAAGCTGGGTCGCATCCGGTCGGGCCCAGCCGGCGCCCAACAGCGTTCGCCATCCCCATGGCCCTCAAAAGAACACCAAAATACCTGCCCGGTTGCAAGGTGATTCTCTTTCGCCGCCAGGGCGCCGCCGTGCACTTCGGGCTGCGCCTGGCCGGCGCCGTGGCGGAGATTCCCGTAATGCCCATGCCCGACCTGGCCGAGCTGGAGACGGCCCTGGCCGAGTTCGCCGCCACGAACCTGCACCTGCGGGAGCCCCGCGTACACGAGCGTTTCGTGGGCCGGCCCCATGAGGCCGGCTGGCTGTATTACCTGGTGGAAGAGGTACATCCCCCGCATGAGACCGATCAGGACATCCTGTGGGACGTGCTGCCGGCCCTGGCACCGCGCCTGGGCCAGGAGGACCGCAAGGCGTTGGTGCTGGCCGTGCGCTTCCTGGGGCGGAGCTGAGACCGCCACGCGCCGGCCCCTCAGCCGCGCCGCCCCCCTAGGGACGCATGACGCGTTCCTCGGTGAAGAACACCACGCAGCGCGGCCAATCCAGGAAGCGCGCCTCGTCCTCGCGCAGCTTGCGGTTGGCCTCGCGCATGGCGGGCGTGGAGTAGGTCGGTTCCATGGCCTCGCGGCTCGGGAACCACACCTCCGCCACGCCGTCGAAGGGCTCCAGGCTGTTGTGGGACTTGCGGATCACCTCGTGCACCGGATGCGCGATGCCGTGGCACTGCACGTAGCGCCCCATGCGCAGATCCTTGGCCAGGGAGACCACCAGCGGCCCGTGCACGTCGTGCCAGTAGTCCAGGAACTCCTGGTGCGAGAGCCGGGGCAGCCGGCGCAGGCATTCGACAAGCTTGATCATGGGGCGGCTCCGGAGGGCACTCAGTTGGACTTGGACGACTCGTCGGACGAGGACGACGGCGGGGCATCCGCGGGGGCCTTGGCCGGCGCTTCGGCCGCGCCGCGCGGCACCCGCGCATCGATCTCGGCGGGCAGCGTCCCCTGTGGGAAGTGCCGGCGGAAGAGGGTCACGGCACCCGTGAGCTGCTCGGCCGAGAGCTTCTCCGCCACCTGCACCACGTAGTCGCGCAGCAGCGGCTCCAGGCCCTCCACCTCGGCCACGTGCCTGCCGACCGCATGTTCCAGACCCTCCAGCACCTGCCCGCCCAGCTTGATCCGTCCCTCGCCCAGCAGCAGACGCGCCTCGCTGACCAGCACGGGTCCCACCACGGCCCGCGCCTGATCGTTCTGGGCGGGGGAGATGCGCCCGTCGCGCGCCGGGGTCAGCGTGGCCAGGCGGTGGTAGTTGAGCAGCTTGCGCGCGGCCACATAAGCCTCGTAGGTGCCGGGGAAGCGCATCAGCACTTCGATATAGGCCAGCCGCGCCTCTTGCACGCGGCCCAGGTCCTGGTGCTGGTTGCCGGCGATGAGCAGCCTGGAGCGCGGCTCGTCGGGACGGGCGGCCACGCGCCGCGCCACGTCGGCGTCGCGCATGCTGACCCAGCCTTCCACGTTCTTGCGGTCGCGCACCTTGAACCAGCCGCGGCGCACCTCGCGGGCTTCCAGGGTTTCCCCGCCGAAGACCAGCCCCACCACCTGAGCCTCGGCCTTGGGCTCGGCGTGCAGTTGGGCCGAGTTGCGATAGACCACCACCGGCTCGGCCTGGGCACCGCCCCAGGCCAGCAACAGCAGCGCGGCTGACACGAGCACAGCTTTCATGATTCACCCCTGGTGTTCGCGGCGTGGCCCCCACCCGGCGCGTGGCCCGGCCGCCTGCATCCCTGCATGGTCGCCCCGGCGCGCGTGCGTCGCATGCCGGTAAGCATTAGTAGCACATATTTTGACCGCGGCGCATGTGCCGCCCGTCGGCGGCGCGGCGCCCGTGCCGGGGATCAGCGTCCCGGCGCGGTCATGGGCCGGGGGGCGGCGCCTCCGTCAGCAGCCGGAATACGTGCAGGTGCTCCTCGGGCGTCAGCGCCTCGGCGCGCCGCATGCCCACCAGCGCCCCGGCGGCGTCCAGCGCGTGCGCGGAGCATGACGCATAGCGCCGCCGCAGGGCCGTGGCCATCAGCTTGCGGCGCCCGGTGAAGAGCCATTTCACGTGCTCCAGGAACGCCAGCTCGGCGGCCGGCGCCAACAGGGGCGCCCGTGGCACCAGGCGCACCACGGCCGATTCCACCTTGGGCGGCGGACGGAAGGCCCCCGGCGGCACCGGGAACAGCAGCGCCGTCTCGAAGGCATGCCCCGCGGCGATGCTCAATGCCCCGTACTCCTTGCCCTGGGCCGGCGTGGCCACCAGACGCCGGGCGATCTCCCACTGCACCATCAGCAGCAGCCGGTTGAACGCGCCCCGGGCCGCCAGCAGGCGGAACAGCAGCGGGGTGGACAGGTAGTAAGGCAGGTTGGCGACGATGGCGTAGCGCGTCTCGGCGCCGAAGAGCGCCTGGGGAGCCAGCGCGGTGTGCAGGATGTCCCCTGCGATGAGGCGAAAGGCCTCCTCGCCGCCCCAGCGCGCACGCAGCGCGGCGGCCAGGGCCGGATCGATTTCCACCGCGGTGACGCGCGCCCCGGCGGCCAGCAGGCGTCCGGTGAGCGCACCTTCGCCCGGGCCGATCTCCAGCACCGACTCCCCCGGCACCACCTGCGCCGCGGCCAGCAGGCGCTCCAGCACCGCGGCATCGCGCAAAAAATGTTGCCCCCAGCGCTTGCCCATGGGCCTCCCTGTCCTCGCGCGTGCCGGATGCCCGCGGCCGCCTGGGCGCGGGAACGCCGCGGCGTCCTGACCGCCTGACGGCCGCTCGCCGGGAGGATGCAAGCGCAACCGCTGCGCCGGCGGTGGATTTTTGCCGTGCTTTGTGGGACATCACAGCAAGCTCACGATCCTGTCAACACCCCGACTTCGTGAACCATGGGTCGGTGTCCAGGATCTCTCACATCCAAGCAAAAACGGCATGATTCGCAACGGGTGCGGCGCTGCGCGCGCCGTGGGGTTGTTGATGATCCCCCTGCTCGCGCTGGTCTGCGCGCGAGCGGCCGGGGCACAGGCAGACAAGCGCGATGCGATCCTCGCGCCCGTATCGGTGCTGGGCGAGATTTCTCCAGGGGAACGGGCGATCCTGTTCAACCGCCTGCAGGCGCAGCTCTCGAACGTCTACCGCCTGGTGTCCCAGGAAAGCTACACCCTGGCGGAGGAGCAGGCCTTCAAGGAGCTGGACGCCACGCAGTGCACCGAGGAGCAGTGCATCCGCAAGATTCAGGAAATCCTGCAGGTGGACCGCTTGTTCGTGCTGCAGATTGTGCGCGACGTGCAGTACACCCAACTCAGCCTGACCCTGGCGCGGGGCGACAGCCGCTTCGTGCGCACCAGCAGTTGCGCGGATTGCCGCCTCGGCGACCTGGAACCCCGCATCGACCAAGTGGTGGCCGAGCTCCTGCCCGAGGACGGGATCGGTGCCAGGCCGGGCGCACAGGCGCCCCAGGCCGCCCCGGCGGCGCCGACCAGACCGCAGGGCGCCAGCGCGGCCAAACGCTATGACAGCCGCTGGCAGGTGGGGCTCAGCCCCGGTGCGGTGAACCGGGTCGCCGGCGATGAGCTCAACGTGGAATTGTTTTGGCTCATCAATGCTTACGTCTCTCTGGGATTGCAGGCAGGTACCGGCAGCGGCGTATCGGTCTCGGCGTCCAATCAGGGGGGAGGCAGCGTTGCCGCCAAAATCAGCTATGCACGACAGGCCTTGGTGGCGCGTGTTTTTCCCCTCGTCAACTCCCGTTTTCTGAGCTCCTTGTATTTCGGATTCGGCGCGAACGAATACTTTGCCCAGGGCCCGGCCAGCGGCAACACGGGCGATGGCACCGGCGGCAACGGAGCGCCCTTCTCCGGCGACTTTGATTTCACGGCGGGCTTCCTTTCCCTGTCGCTGGGCAACCAGTGGAGCTTCGCGTCGGGCTTCAGCCTCGGCATCGATTGGTTTACCGGCCAGGAGTTCACCCGGGACAGCATCAGAGGCACGATCCAGGGCACGAGTGGAATCCATGACCTGACTTCCAATCTGACCCAGAACACCGTCAACACGTTCCAGTTGCATGGCGACGTTCCGGTGCTAATGGTCACGCTGGGCTGGATGTTCTGAGCGCGCCGCGTGGCCCTTTCCGTCGGCGGGCCGTCGTGTCCTCGCACGGGCCCACCGCGGCCCCCCCCCGCAGTGTGGCCGGTGAATTTCCCCCGTCCCTGTGCTAGCGTATCTGTCATTCTGCATTGAAGAAACCGTCCGGCGCCGCGCCCGGCCCATGCGCGGCCCCGCCCGGCGCGTACCCATGAATTGCAGGCGTTGAGCTTCCCCGGAAGAGAGGCGCGACCATGAGCAAGGTTCCAGCAAACGG
>JACQHH010000020.1 GCA_016199125.1 Candidatus Lambdaproteobacteria bacterium | reverse complement strand
GCACCAACCACACGCCTCCGGCTGACACGGGAGAATCCATGGCCACCAAAGAGGAACTGAAACGCGCCGTCTGTGCGGAGATTGACCGGCGGCGGGACGAGATCGTGCGCATCGGCGAAACGATCCTGCACAACCCGGAGACCGGCTTCAAGGAACACAAGACCGCCTCGCTGGTGGCTGAGCGCATGGAAACGCTGGGCATGCACCCCCAGACCGGGCTGGCCCTCACGGGCGTGATCGGACGCCTGCAGGGCAAGGCCCGGGGCCCGCGCTTGGCCATCATGGGCGAGCTGGACAGCCTGACGGTCACAGGCCATCCCCAGGCCGACCCGGCCACCCATGCCGCCCATGCCTGCGGTCACAACGCCCAGATCGCCGGCATGCTGGGCGCGGCCATGGGCCTGGCGGCGGCCAAGGCCATGGGCGACCTGCGCGGCGAGGTGCTGTTCGTGGCCACCCCGGCCGAGGAGCTGATCGAGGTCGAGGAGCGCATGGGCCTGGTGGCCGAAAAGAAGCTGGAGTTCCTGCTGGGCAAGCCGGAGCTGGTGGCCAAGGGCCATCTGGACGATGTGGACCTGGCCATGATGATCCACACCATCGCCAACACGGAGACGCGCTCGGTGCTGGTGGATTCCTCCAATGGCGCCGTGGTCAAGCAGATCCGCTTCATCGGCAAGCCGGCCCATGCCGGCGCCGTACCCCAGGAGGGCATCAATGCGCTCAACGCGGCCACCATCGCCCTGATGGCCATCAACGCCCTGCGCGAAACCTTCTGGGAGAAGGATACGATCCGCATCCACCCCATCGTCACCAAGGGCGGCGACGCGGTGAACGTGGTGCCCGCCGAGGTGACCATCGAAACATTCGTCCGCGGACGCAGCGCGGAGGCCATCATGGATGCCAACCGCAAGGTGGACCGTTGCCTGCGCGCCGGGGCCCTGGCCATCGGGGCCCAGGTGGAAATCCACACCATCCCGGGCTACCTGCCGCAGATGAACAATCGCGCCATGGGCGAAGTGTTTGGCCGCAATGTGGAGGCGCTGTTCGGGCCGGCGCAGTTCGCCCTGGGCGGGCACCGCACCAGCTCCACCGACATGGGGGACATCGGGCACATGGTGCCCACCATCCACCCCTACGTCAGGGCGGCCGAGGGCGTGATCCACAGCGCCACCTGGAACATCAACGACCGCGAACATGCCTACGTCACCCCGGCCAAGCTGCTGGCCATGACCGCCATCGACCTGCTCTATGACGACGCCGCGCCCGCGCGGCAGGTGATGGATTCCTTCAAGCCCACCATGACCAAGGCGCAATACCTGGCCTTCCAGCGCAAACTGTTCAGCCGGGAACTGTATCAGGGCGACGCCGGGTAACCGTGCGCCGGCCGCGGGGCATCTGCCGGACGGAGCCGTGCCGCCGCCGGGCATGCGAGGCGCGCCCAACGACGCTTGCAATTCGAGGTCGGATATTCAAATCTGATGACCACACTGCACAGAATCTTGTCCGTCTTGCCCCGGCGGCCCGCAACCGCGGCAGACTGTGCGCCGGGCGAATCGGGGGGCCGCGATTTCCCCAAGAACTTGCTATCATCGTGACCTGCTGTCGGAGGCCGATCGATGGCCCTTTCATCCATTCAAGCTGCCAGGGGAACCCATGAAACACGTTCAGCTATCGCTACCCAAGGCGCTGACCCGCTTCACGCAGCGGGGCATCGTCGTTGTGCTCGCTATCGCCACGACACTGGCGCTGGCGGCGGGCTGCAAGTCCAAGCCCAGCACCCCGGCGAAGTTCGTCTTCGCCAACACGAGCAACTACGACACCATGGATCCGCACCAGGCCTTTGACGTGGGCCGCGTGGCAGTGCGGCTGAACCTCTACGACGGGCTGTATCGCTGGCACGACAACCCGCCCAAGATCGAGCCGTGGCTGGCCGAGAGCTACACCGTGTCCCCGGACGGTCTGACCTGGACCTTCAAGCTCAAGCAGGGCTCCAAATTTCACGACGGCAGCGAGGTGACGGCCGATGACGTCGTCTACAGCACCGAGCGCATCTTCGGCGTCGGCAAGGGCGCGGCCAGCCTGTTCACGCGCATGCTCTCGCCGGGCAGCACCAAGGCCGTCGACAAATACACGGTGCAGTTCACGCTGAGCAAGCCTTCGGCCATCTTCCTGTCCATCGTGCCGGAAGTGCACGTGGTCAACTCCAAGCTGGTCAAGGAGCACGTGAAGGATGGCGACTGGGGCGCGGCCTGGCTGAGCGAAAACGATGCCGGCTCGGGGTCGTACATGCTCACCAAGTACGATCCGGCGGTGGGCTGGACGGCCACGCGCTTCGCCGACCACTTCTATGGCTGGGGGGACAAGTTCATCCCCGAGATCGAGTTCCGCACCGTGTCGGAGATCAATACGCGCGTGCTGGGCATGATCAACGGCGACTATCATGGCACCGACGGCTACCTGCCGCAGGACCAGGTGAAGCGGCTGAAGGAGACGGAAACCGTCAAAGTGCTGGAGCAGGAGTCCATGCGCATCTTCATGTTCCAGCTTCACAACCAGCGCGCGCCGACCTCGGACGTGCACGTGCGGCGGGCCATCTCCTATGCCTTCGACTACGATGGCTTCATCAAAAATATCCTGGGGGGCTCGGCCGAGCGCAACCCGGTGCCCATCCCCAACAACATGTGGGGCGTCCCCAAAGACGTGACGGGATACACCTATGACCTGGAGAAAGCCAAGGCCGAGTTGGCCATGGCCAAGTCCAAGCCCAAGCGTTCGCTGACCATCGGCGTGCTGACGGGCTATGCTCAGACCGAGCAGGCGGCGACGCTGCTGCAGAACGGGCTGCGCCAGATCGGGGTGGAGAGCAAGATCGAGTCCTTTCCGTGGCCGGTGATCGTGGGCAACATGTCCAAGCCGGAAACCTCCCCGGACATTTCCATCTACTGGATCAGCACCTATTATGCCGACCCCAACAACTGGATCGGCGAGATGTTCCATTCGGGCGGCTGGGGCACCTTCAAGTCCTCCAGCTTCTACAAGAACCCCAAGGTGGACGACCTGCTGGACAAGGCGTTGAAGACCACCAACCAGGAAGAGCGGGCGGCGGCCTATGCCGATGCGGCGCGCATCGTCTACAACGACGCCGGCGGAGTGTGGGTCTACAACACCAAGTGGTTTGGACCCTTTGCCAAGAACGTGGAAGGCATGCGCTTCTCCCCGGTCGGCGAGGCCCAGGAAATACGCTGGATGTATTTCCAGTAGGTGCTCCGCGGGCAGGTGACTGAACCGGGGCGACCGCGGCGCGGGCAACCCTACGTAAGAGTGCGTCCATGAAACAACTGGTTCTCGCATTCAAGCGGTTGCTCTGGTTCATTCCGACTGTGGTGGGGCTGATCGTCATCGTCTTCATCATTTCGCGCATCATTCCGGCGGATCCCGTGGCCCTGGTGGCCGGAGAAACCGCCACGCCGGCCCAGGTCGAGGTCCTGCGCGCCAAGCTGGGCCTGGACAAGCCGTTGCCCATTCAATTGCTCAAGTACTTCCAGGGCTTGCTGCAGGGCGACATGGGCCGCAGCCTGTACACCACGCGGGCCATCTCGGCCGATCTGCTGCACCGGCTGCCCGCGACCATCGAGCTGACCCTGGCGGCCATGCTGGTCACCATCGTGCTGGGCATTCCGCTGGGGGTGATCTCGGCGATCCGGCGCAACTCCTGGCTGGACCATGTCCTGCGCGTGATCACGGTCTCCGGGCTGGCCATCGCCAGCTTCTGGCTGGGGATCATGCTGCAACTGCTGTTTGCCATGCGCCTGGGCGCCCTGCCGTTGGCCGGCCGCATGGCGGGGTTTCCGCCCGACGACATCACGGGCATGTACACGCTCGATGCGCTGCTCACGGGCGAGCTGGGCATCTTTGCCGTGGCCGCGTCGCATCTCACCCTGCCCGCGCTGACCCTGGCCTTTCCCGCGCTGGCCACCGTGGTGCGCTTCACGCGCGCCGGGGTGCTGGACGTGGCCCAGAGCAACTTCGTGCTTTACGAGCGGGCCATGGGCTTTCCGGCGCCGGTGATCGTCTGGAAATACGTGCTGCGCAATGCCCTCATCTCCACGGTGACCCAGATCGGGCTGCTGTTCGGGATTCTGCTGGCCGGCACGGTGGTCATCGAGACGGTGTTCGATTGGCCGGGCATCGGCAACTACGCCGTCAATTCGATCATCATGTCCGACTACAACGCGATCATGGGCTTCACCATCTGGGCCGGCGTGATCTTTATCGTGGTCAACCTGGCCGTGGACATCGTCCAGACCTTCATCGACCCGCGCGAGACCGCCTAGGTGAAAACGTCGCTCTTCGTGCTCCGCAAGCTGATGGAGGATCGCGTGGCCTTCCTGGGCCTGCTGCTGATCCTGGGGCTGGTGTTCTGCGCCGTGTTCGCGCCCTGGCTGGCGACCTACCCCGGCGACGTGTGGGACCTGCACCCGGTGAACCGCCTGCTGCCGCCGGATGGGCAGTTCCTCTTCGGCACCGACCGCATGGGCAGCGACATCTACAGCCGCATCCTCTTCGGCGCGCGCATCACGATCCTGGTGGCCGTGATCGCCGTGGGCGCCTCGCTGATCATCGGCGTGCCCATCGGGCTTGTCGCCGGGTACTATCACAACTGGTTCAGCGACCTGCTGATGCGGGTCTCCGACATCTTCCTGGCCGTGCCCCAGGTGGTGCTGGCCATCGCCATCGCGCAGACCTTGGGGCCCAGCCTGCCCAACGTGATCCTGGCCCTCTCGGTCACCTACTGGCCCTGGTTCACGCGCCTGGTCTATGCCGAGACGCGCTCGCTGCAGAACGAGATCTTCATCGAATCCAGCATCGCGCTGGGAGCCAGCCCCTGGCGGGTGATCGTCTATCACATCCTGCCCAACGTCTCCTCGCCGATCATCGTGCGCACCTCCATCGGCATGGGCTTCACCATCCTCACGGCGGCCACGCTGGGCTTCCTGGGGCTGGGGGCTCCGCCGCCCACCCCGGAATGGGGGCGCATGATCTCCGAATCCCGCGAATACCTGCCGCAGGCCTGGTGGTACGCGGCTGCGCCGGGCATGGCCATCTTCCTGGTGGTGATGGGCTTCAACCTGCTGGGTGACGGGCTGCGCGACATCCTGGACCCCAGAATCCGGCGGGGGCAAAAAGACGATGGCTGACCTGCTGACCGTCCGCGACCTCAAGGTGAGCTTCTCCACCGACGGCGGGATCGCGCGCGTGCTCGATGGCGTGCGCCTGGACCTTGCGCGGGGCGAGGTGCTGGGCCTGGTGGGCGAAAGCGGCTGCGGCAAAACGACGCTGGCGCGCACCATCCTGGGCGTGCTGCCCGCGCCCGCGGGCCGGGTGGGGTCGGGCTCGATCATGTTCCGCGGCGAAGACCTGCTGCGCAAGGACCCTGCCGCGCTCAACGGAGAGGTGCGCGGCCGGGCCGTCACCTTCATCCCCCAGGACCCCTACAGCTCCTTCAACCCCGTGTTCAGCGTGGGCACGCAGATCATGGAGCTGATGAAGTGGAAGTCGCCGCTGCTGCGCGAGGGCGGGCGCAACGGGCGTCGGCCGCGGCTGCTGTGGCGCTACCCCCGCGAGCGCTTCCAGGCCGACCGCCAGACGGTGCTGGATCTGCTGCGGGCGGTGCAGATTCCCGACCCCGAGGATGCG
>JACQHH010000177.1 GCA_016199125.1 Candidatus Lambdaproteobacteria bacterium | reverse complement strand
GTCCGAGCCGCTGATGGAAAAGAAGGGCACGCCCGCCTCGCCCGCGATGGCCTTGGCCAGCAGCGTCTTGCCCGTGCCGGGGCTGCCCATGAGCAGCACGCCGCGGGGAATCTGCCCGCCCAGCCGCTCGAACTTCTGCGGGTCGCGCAGGAATTCCACGATCTCGGTCAGCTCCTCCTTGGATTCGTCGATGCCCGCCACGTCGCGGAAGGTGATCGTGTTGGACTTCTCATCCAACTGGCGGCTGCGGATCTTGCCGAAGCTCAGGGCGCGGTTGCCCCCGCCCTGCACCTGGCGCATGAAGAAAATCCACACGCCGATGATGAGCAGCATGGGAAACCAGCTGTTGAGAATGGCCAGCAGCAGGCCGCTCTGGGTGGGCGATTCCGCGCTCACGCGCACGCCGTTCTCGATCAGCGTGCTCACCAGCCCCGGCACCTCGGGCAGGAAGGCCTGGAACGGCGTGCGATCCTCGAACAGCCCGCGCACCTCGTTGCCGCGCATGGTCACTTCAGCCACCTTGCGGGCCTGCACCTGGTTCATGAAATCCGTGAAGGAAATCTGCGCGGAATTGTAGGGCGTCGTGTTGACCAGGTTGAACAGGATGAAGATCACCAACCCGATCAGCACCCAGATGCCCAGGTTCTTGTATAGTCCGTTCAAGGAATTGCTCCCTCGGGAGTAGAATTCAGGTTGTATCGTCCCTGATGATCCGATGCCGCCCGGCCGCCTGCCGGTTCGATGGGCCGGCGCGGCGCCAAGGCTCCGGCTTGTCCTACGGCGGGTGCCGGGCCGCGGCACGCCCCCTGCGCCGGAGCTGCGCGGCCGGGGCCAGCGCACTCGTGCGGGCCAATCCTCGCCGGCCCGGATGCGCGCGGGTCTCCCGGCGGCTACCAGGGCGCATTGCCCCGCGATGGCGGCGGCAAGGGACACCCCGCCGTCTCCACCTTGCGGGCCGGCGGTGCGGCAAACTATGCCAATAGTAGGATTATAGCCTAGCGCTCGGGAACATGAAACCAGTGTTTCCCGCGGAGCCGGCGCCCGGCGGCCACGCGCCGCGGTCCAGGGGGGTCTGCGCCGCGCGCGGGGGCGGGCCGCTCAGGCGTCCGGCACCCGCGCCAGCTCGATGCGGTCGCGCATGCGGGTCAACCGCCGCCCGCCGGGCAGTTGCACCTCCCACGTCGGCGCGCCCCCGGCCAGCAGGTCCGCGGCGCACTCCAACTGCTCGTAGAGCACGGCCCCCGGCAGGCGCGCCTGGATGAAGCGTGCCAGGGCGCCCGTGGCGGCGATGCGCGGCAGCGCGGCCAGCGCCGGGGCGTCGATCCAGTGCGGCGGCCGGGCCGGATCGCTCTGCGCCGGCTCGGGCAGGGTCCCGAGCAACGCGCGCAGTTCGCCGCTCTGGCGCTCCAGCGCGCTCAGCCGCCGCGCCAGGGCCCCGCCGCTGAGCGCCTCCAGCAGCGGGCGCAACTCGTGCCGCACGCGGTTGCGCAGATAGGCCGGAGAGCGGTTGCTGGGGTCCTCCAGCCAGCCCTGACCCCGCGCCCGCAGATAGTCCAGCAGCTCGGCATGGGTGAACGGCAGCAGGGGCCGCACGAAGGGCGGCGACTCTGCCGCGATGCCCCGCAGATTGGCGATGTGCCGCCCGCGCAGCAACCCCAGCAGCAGCGATTCCAGGTGGTCGTCGCGCTGGTGGGCCGTGGCGGCCCAGTCCAGCCCCTGCGCGGCCAGCAGCCCGCGGCAGGTTTCGCGGCGCCAGGCGGCCGCGGCGGCCTGCACCCCGCTGTGCCCGGCCAGGTGGCTCGCCACGCGCACCTCGCAGGGCACCCCCAGCGTGGCGGCGAGGGCGCACACCCACCGCGCCTCGTCGTCCGCTTCGGGCCGCAGGCCGTGATTGAAGTGCAGCACCCGCGGCGCCACGCCCAGCCGCTCCCGCAGGGCATGCAACAGCCGCAGCAGGGCCACGGAGTCGCCCCCGCCGCTCACGCAGACGACCCCCCGCGACCCCGCCGGCAGCAGCGCCGTGTCGCGCAGGTGCACCAGCAGCCGGCGCTCCAGGGGGTGCAGCGGCGATGCCGTGGGCGATGCATTTGGCGAGCGCGACATGGGAACGCAACGGGCAAGGGGTGGTGCGGGCGGGCCGCATGGGCCGTGCGCAATGGGCCGGCGCCCGGCCGGGAAGCGGCGTGGCAAATCGTCGCCGTTGATGATTATAATGGCCTGCGCCGCCGGGTGCGCACGCTCCGCGGGCACGGCCCGCCGCGCCACGCCCGGCATGCAACGCCGGCAGGAGGTCGCCGGGAGCGCCTCCGCGAGTCCGGCCGCGACACCGCCGCCGGCTTCCTGCCACGCGGCCACTCTACCAGAGCCCATTCTACTGGAGGAGCGCGATTTGACCACGTCATCCGTTGTGGACCTGCGCAGCGACACCGTCACCAAGCCCACGGCGGCCATGCGCAAGGCCATGGCCGAGGCGGAAGTGGGCGACGACGTCTATGGCGAGGACCCCACGGTCAACGCCCTGCAGGAAGAGGTGGCGGCGCTGTTCGGCAAGGAGGCGGCGCTGTTCGTGGCCTCGGGGACCATGGCCAACCAGGTGTCGCTCAAGGCCCACACGCAGCCGGGCGACGAGGCCGTGGTACATCCCCAGGCCCATCTGCTGCGCGCGGAAAGCGCCGCCGGAGCAGCCCTCTCGGGCGTGCAATTCCGCGCCGTGGGCCGCGCCGACGGCAGCATCGCGCCGGAGCAGATCGCCGGGGTGTACCAGAACGGCAGCAATCCCCATTTCGCCCCCACGCGCCTGCTGTGCCTGGAGAACACGCACAACTTCGCCGGGGGCAGCGTGCTGAGCCTGGAGGACATGCAGGCGGCCACGGATTACGCCCACGCCCACGGCATGGCCACGCACCTGGACGGCGCGCGCGTGCTCAATGCCTGCGTGGCGCGCGACTGGCGTCCGGCCGCCGTGGCCGCCGGATTCGATTCGGTCACCCTGTGCTTTTCCAAGGGCCTGGGGGCGCCGGTGGGCTCTGTCATCGCCGGAGGGCGCGACTTCATCGCGCGCTGCCGGCGCTTCCGCAAGATGTTCGGCGGGGGCATGCGCCAGGCGGGCATCCTGGCCGCGGGGGCGCGCCACGCGCTGGGGCATCATGTGGCGCGCCTGGCCGAGGACCATGGCCATGCCTTGCGCCTGGCCGAAGGGCTGGCCGGGCTGCGCGGCGTGACGCTGAGCATGGGCCTGCCGCAGACGAACATCGTGTTCTTCAAGGTCGAGGGCGCGCGCATGACCCTGGCCGAGCTGGCCGCGGCGTTGCAGCGCGAGGGCATCCTGCTGGGGCAGATGGATGCCGTCACGGCCCGTGCCGTCACGCACCTGGACGTGGACGAGCGGAGCATCGAGCGCACGCTGCACGCGTTGCGCCGGCACCTGGGCGCGTAGCCCGCCCACCCGCGGCGTTGCGGCGCATTTTCGGGCACCGCATTTCCGGGCGCCGTGCAGACCGCGAGACGACGCAAGCGTGCCGCGGCAGGCGGGCGCCGTGCGGGGCAAGGCACACGGGGCAGGGCCCGCCGAGCGACGCCCGCGGGCAAACCTATCGGACGCACCTGGAGACCCGTGCAGTGAATTACGACCTGGTCGTCATCGGCTCCGGCCCCGGCGGGGAGAAGGCCGCCATCCAGGCCGCCAAGCTGGGCAAGCGCGTGGCGGTGGTGGAGCAGGACCCCGAGCCCGGCGGCAATTGCCTGCACCGCGGCACCATTCCCAGCAAGACCCTGCGCGAAGCCGTGCTCTACATCAGCGCCGTGCGCAGGAAGGCGGTCTACGGCGTGTCGGCGCACGTGGACGACGACCTGACGCTGAACCGCCTGATGACGCGCAAGCGCTCGGCGGTGATGTCCCTGGCCGACCGGCTGGCCACCAACTTCGAGCGCAACGGCGTGGAGCTGATCCGCGGCCGGGCCGAATTCATCGAGCCCCACGTGCTGCGCATCAATTCCAGCGGGCTGCCCGAGCAGGTGCTGCACACGGACTACGCCATCATCGCCACGGGCTCGCGGCCCTATCGCCCGGAATGGATCGACTTCAACCATCCGCGCGTGCGCGACAGCGACTCCATCCTGGAGCTGGAGCGCATCCCGCGCACCATCACCGTCATCGGAGCGGGGGTGATCGGCTGCGAATACGCCACCATGTTCTCCAACCTGGGCAGCAAGGTGAACCTGGTCAACCCGCGCCAGGTGCTGCTGGACTTCCTGGACCTGGAAATCTCCACGGCGCTGACCTTTCTCATGCGCGACCAGGGCATTCGCATCCGCCTCAGCGAAACGCTCAATGCCGTGACCTGCGACGACGAGTTCGTCTATGCCCACACCGAAGCCGGCAAGACCTTCAAGAGCGATGTGCTGCTCTTCGCCAACGGGCGCTCCGGCAACACCGAGCACCTGGGCCTGGAGCGGCTGGAGGTGCCCGTGGACTCGCGCGGCAACATCCAGGTCAACGCCTGCATGCAAACCGCCCGGCATCCGCACATCTATGCCGTGGGGGACGTGATCGGCTTTCCGGCGCTGGCGGCCACGGCCATGGACCAGGGGCGGCTGGCCGCCCTGCACGCCATGGGCGAAAACCTGGAAAAACACGAGATCACGCGTCTGCCCACGGGCATCTACACCATCCCGGAAATCTCCACCATCGGCGCCACGGAAGAGCAGCTCACCCGCGAGCACGTGCCGTACGAGGTGGGCTCTGCGTCCTACAAGGAGATCGCCCGGGGGCAGATCGTGGGCAACACGGTGGGCCGCATCAAGCTGCTCTTCCGCCGCGAAACCCTGGAGCTGCTGGGCGTGCACATCCTGGGCGAGGGGGCCACCGACCTGGTGCACATCGGGCAGACCGTGATGGCCTATGGCGGGAGCATCGAGTACTTCATCGACAACACGTTCAACTATCCTACGTACTCGGAGCTCTACCGCGTGGCGGCGCTCAACGGCGTCAACCGGCTATAGCGGGCGCGCTCCACGCCCCCGCCCTCGGGTCACGGTGGGCCGTGACCCGCAGCCTCGTTCCGGTGGAGCCGGCTTCCCGTGCCGGGGCAGGGCCGCAGTGTTCACGCGGCCTGAGGGCACGACGGGGACCGGCACGACAGGCCTGGGCAATGCGCGGCCCTGGGGACCGTTTTCGTACGCACGGCGTTTAAGCCCAGCAGAGAGTGTACACGCTGCACTATTTGCTTATTCGATGTGCTGATTGGCGGGGAACCATGAGGACTTCGGCACCACGGCGCGCGCGGGGAAGCGGCCTGCCAGGGGCGGAGCCGCCGGCGGCCGCGGTCGCCGACGGTCAGGCTGCCGCGCCGCCCGACCCCGTCGCGGCGGCTGCCGGGCCCGCCGTGCCCGACCCTTCCGGCGACGGGGCCTCCGGCCCACGCCCCGCGAGCAACACGGACCACGGCGACTTCGAGCTGATCGCCGCCTTCAAAGCCGGCGACAAGCTGGCCTTTCAGGCGCTCGTGCAGAAGTACGAGTCACGCGTGTACAACCTGTGCCTGCGCATGGTCAACGACGAGGTGGAAAGCCAGGATCTCACCCAGGAAGTGTTCCTCAAGGTCTACCGCTCCATCCTGCGCTACCAGCACACCTACTCGTTCTACACCTGGGTCTACCGCATCACGGTCAACTGCTGCATCGACTACATGCGCAGGAGGAAGCGCCATGCGCACACCGTGTCGCTGACCAGCTCCAGCAACGCCGACGGGAACGAGCAGGGCAAGGATCAGGACGTGCCGGACTCGACCCACGTGCCGCAGGCCACCATGGAAAAAAACGAGCTGCGCGAAATCCTCAACAATGCCATCGCCCAGCTTTCGGAGAAGCTGCAGTCGATCATCATCCTCAAGGAGATCGAGGGCTTCACCTACGAGGAAATTGCCGAAATACTCAACTGCTCCCGCGGCACGGTGAAGTCGCGCCTGTTCCGCGCGCGCGAGCGGCTGAAGGAGCTGTTGTCGCCCTACGTGGAAGAACATGCCTAGCCCGCGGCCCCCGTCAGGCGGGGAGCCGGGAGCGTGCAGGACGGTGCAGGGATGCACCTTGGGGCGGTCCAAGCCGCGCCGGAAGGCGATTGCGCGGGACGCGCCAGTGGGCATCACAATGCGGGCGCCGGGAAAGGCGCCGAGGTTGCATGCCGCAATCAGGCGGCGGTGATCCCGATTCAACGACCTAGCAAGCAGACCACGCCATGAAACAAGCCTGTGCTGAAATGGCAGTTGAATTGTCAGCCTATTTCGACGGAGAACTCGCACCGGACGAGCGGGCAGCGGTGAAGGCGCACCTGGACGACTGTCCGGCGTGCCGCGAAGCGTTGAGGGGCATGGAGCGCCTGCACGATGCCTTCTCGGCGCTCAGCGCGGCGCGCCCGGTGCTCAGCCAACGCAAGCCCCTCTTCCAGGACATCATGGCCAAGCTCGACGAGGCGTGAACCTGCCGCCCGGCGCCGCCCCTGGGACAGGGCGCGGGCCGCATGCTGCCCTTCCGGCTCCCCCCTCCCGACCGGCACGGCCGCCGCACCCTCAAGGCCGCGGTCAGAGATCGTCGGGCATCTTGCCGCTGGAAAACATGCGATAGCTCGCGTAGGCCTGCCGGGCCTCTTCCATGCGGTTCAGGCGTTCCAGCAGCAGTTTTTTCAGGCCGAACACGTCCTTGTGCGCCGGGTCCTGCGCCTCGGCCTGCGTGACCAGCTCCAGGGCCGGCTCGTTTTCCCCGTTGGCCATCAGCACGCGCGCGGCCACCAGCAGGGTGGGGATGCTCTTCAACAGCTCCAGGGCCTTGGTGATGTGCACCTGGGCCTGCTCCAGCAGCTCCTTCTTCTTGGCCTCGTCGCCGGCGGCCTTGGACAGGTTGAAATACACCGTGGCCAGGTTGCGGTACGCCACCTCGTAGGAGGGGTCCGTCTCGACGGATTTCCTGAAATACTCGATGGCCGCCTCGGTCTGGTTGTTGCGCAGCAGCAGGATGCCCATGTTGTTGTTGGCCACCGCATTCCGGGGGTCGGTGGTCAGTGTCTTCACCACCACCATCTTCTTGCGCTCCAGGGTCGCTTCCTTGCGTTTGCCCATGGCATCGAAAATCTTGGCGCGGTAGACGTAGACGTCCTCGTCGAACGGATTGCGCAGGATGGCCTGCTCGTACAGTTCCAGCGCATTCTGCATGTTGACGCGGCCGCCCTTCTTGGCCAGGCAATCGCCCAGGCCCGCATAGGCATCGGCACACTCCTTGTCCAGGCTGAGGGCCCTGTTGAAGGCGATGGTGGCCTGGGCAAAGTTCTTCTGCTCCAGCAGCGTTTCGCCCAACCGCACGAAGCGCTCCGGCGTCTCCTTCTTGAACAGGTTGACGGGATTGAGCTTCTTCAGCAGGCCGCTGCGGGACCCCTTGCCGGGCAGCGGGGCCGGGGTCTCGTGCACCACGGCCGGCGCGGCTTGGGGGTGCGGCTCTGTCATCGTTCTTCTCCGTACATGGCCGAGCCGTGTCCAACCCGGGCCGGGACCCCGTCGCGTGCACGACGCAGCGACGCGCCGCCGGCTCTTGCTCCGCACGGAGAGCACGCGGCGCCGCGGACGGCGCCGCGTGCGGGCGCAAGCTCAATGGCAGGCAATCACTTCGCGCTCGGTAACGATCAGGTCCATGGGCACATCCCAGGGGTCCGCGGCGATGCGCGGCACCACCTGCAGCCCGTAGGCCAAGCCGATCAGCGTGGGCCGGCTTGCCGCGCCCTGGTTCTGCGCGGCACGCCGCAGGGGGCTCAGGAACAGGTCGTAGTAGCCCTTGCCGAAGCCGATGCGCGCCCCCCGGCGGTCGAAGGCCAACCCCGGCACCAGCACCACGCTCCAGCTTCCCGGCGGCGGGTCGCCCTTGCGGTCGGGCTCCGGCTGGGGCACGCCCATGCTGCCGCGCACCAGCGCGTCGCCGGGCCGCCAGCGCGCCACGCCCAGGCCCACCCCTTCCCGGCGCTGGTAGGGCGCGAAGGTGGCGATGCCCTCCGCCGCGCAACGCTGGAAGATGGGCCCCGTGCGCACTTCGGCGCCGAAGCTGAGGTAGCAATGCACACCCCTCGGCGCGGCCATCTGCGGCAGCGCCCAGAGCAGGGCGTGAATCTCGCGCGAATGCTGCTCCAGCACAGCCGGGGCCAACGCGGCGCGCCGCGCCAGCATGTGCTTGCGCAGCAACGTCTTGTCCAGCAGCTCGGCCACGCCCGCTGCGTTCTTGTCACCTGTCCCGCCCACTTGGCCGGTGCCCACGCTCAGATCAGTCACGTCGGTTCAACCTCTGCCCTTGCCGGTGTGGGCGATTCTCCCCCGTGGCCCCGCTGCGATGCGGCGCAATTCGTTCCGTCACCGTTCGTATTCATGTGAGCGCGCAATGCGCGCGGCGCCTGTCATATCAACGGGCTGCCGTCGTCTGTGTTCCATCATACCTCATAAATCAGAAAACATGTCCCGATGCAATCAATTGCGCGCGGCGCAGCACGGTGCATGGTATGATGGGTCGCGACAGCGCCCGCATCCTTGGTGTACGCTGACCGTTCCGCGCGGCGGCACCGCACCTCGCGGCGCACCGCGGAGGCCCCTCTCACGCCGGATCATCCCAGGACCAGGACGACATGCTCTTTCAGGGAAAAACGCTGCTCTGCCGCATGCACGCCGACGATATCGCCGAGCTGCACTTCGACAACCAGGGCGGCGCGGTGAACGTGTTGAACCAGGCTACGCTGCGGGAGCTGGACCAGGCCGTGGCCGCGCTGGAGGCCGCCCGGCAGGTCAAGGGCCTGCTGGTGACCAGCGGCAAGTCGGTGTTCATCGTGGGCGCCGACATCAACGAGTTCCTGCCCACCTTCCGCGCCACGCCCGTGGAGCAGCTCGCCGACTGGGTGGGCCCGGCTCAGAACATCTTCAGCCGCCTGGAAGACCTGCCCTTTCCCTCCGTGGCGGCCATCAATGGCTATGCCCTGGGCGGGGGACTGGAGACGGCCATGTCCGCGGTGTATCGCGTGGCCAGCACCGAGGCGGTGGTGGGCCAGCCCGAGGTGAAGCTGGGCATCCTGCCGGGCTTCGGCGGCACCGTGCGCCTGCCGCGCCTGATCGGCGTGGACAATGCCATCGAGCTCATCGCCTCCGGCCGCGACGTGAAGGCCGAGGAGGCCCTCAAGCTGCACCTGGTGCAGGCCGTGGTGGCGCCGGAGCGGCTGCTGGCCGCGGCCGAGGCCCTGCTGCGCCGGGCCATGCGCGACCGGCGCTGGGAGGCCGACCGCGAGGTCAAGCGCCGGCCGGTGCTGCTCAACGGCATCGAGCGCATCATGGCCTTCACCACGGCCAAGGGCTTCGTGGGCGTGCAGGCCGGGCCCAACTATCCGGCGCCCCTGGAAGCCATCGGCACGATGGAAAAGAGCGTGGCGGAAGACCGCACCGCGGCCATGCGCCGCGAGGCCGAGGCCTTTGCGCGCCTGGGCAAGACCCCGGAGGCCGAGGGGCTGATCGGCATTTTCCTGGCCGACCAGTTCATCAAGAAGCTCTCCCGCCAGCAGTCCAAGGGCGCCCGCGACGTGCAACGCGCCGCAGTGCTGGGTGCCGGCATCATGGGCGGGGGCATCGCCTACCAGTCCGCCCGGCGCGGCGTGCCCATCTTCATGAAGGACATCGCCCCCGCGGCCGTGCAGAAGGGACTGGACGAGGCCGCGCGCCTGCTGGGCGGACAGGTGGAGCGCAAGCGCATGACCCAGGGCGAGATGGCCGACGTGCTCACGCGCATCCAGGGTACGCTCTCCTACGGCGACTTCGACACGGCCGACGTGGTGATCGAGGCGGTGGTGGAGAATCCCAAGATCAAGAAGTCCGTGCTCAAGGAAGTCGAGAAAAAGGTGCGGCCCGAGACCATCATCGCCACCAACACCTCCACCATCTCCATCGACATCCTGGCCAAGGCCCTCAAGGACCCCACGCGCTTCTGCGGCATGCACTTCTTCAACCCGGTGCACCGCATGCCGCTGGTGGAGGTGATCCGCGGCAGCCAGAGCAGCGACGAGGCGGTGGCCACCGTGGTGGCCTATGCGCTGAAAATGGGCAAGACGCCCATCGTGGTCAAGGACTGCCCGGGCTTCCTGGTCAACCGCGTGCTGGGGCCCTACATGCTGGCCTTCCAGATGCTGGTGGCCGAGGGCGTGCCCATCGAGACGCTGGACAAGACCATGGAGAAGTTCGGCTGGCCCATGGGCCCGGCCTATCTGCACGACGTGGTGGGGCTGGACACGGCCTTCCACGCCGGCCAGGTGATGGCCAAGGCCTTTCCGGAGTTGGCCAAGCTGGCCAAGTCCTCGCCCGTGGCCGTGCTCTACAAGGCGGGGTCCTTCGGCCAGAAGAACGGCAAGGGCTTCTACTCGTATGCGCCCGACGCCAAGGGCCGGCCGCAGAAGGTGTTCGATCCGGCCGTGCTGGAGGTGCTCAAGCCGGCCATCCGCGGCGGCAAGGAGGGCATGTCCGGCGAGGAGATCGTGGAGCGCATGATGCTGCCCATGATCGTCGAGGCGTCGCGCTGCCTGAGCGACGGCATCGTGGGTACGCCCACGGAGCTGGACATGTCCCTGATCATGGGCCTGGGCTTTCCGCCCTTCCGCGGCGGGCTGCTCAAGTATGCCGACCGCATGGGCCTGGGCGACTGGATCAAGGCGGCCGAGCGCTATGCGGGCTACGGGGCTCTGTACCGGCCCACCGAGCAGATGCGGCGGCTTGCGGCCCAGGGCGCCGGGTTTCACGGGTAGGGCAGGCGGTCCCGGCCCGTGGAGCGATGCTGCGCCGCGCCGCAGCGTAACGGGCACCACCGACACGAACGACGTGCGCAGTACACCCTGAAGTCAGCTTTCAAAGTCAACTCGGGAGAACGCCATGCAGGATGCGGTGATCGTCGATGCCGTCCGGACCCCCATGGGCCGCTCCAGGGGCGGCGCCTTCCGCAACGTACGCGCCGACGAGCTGAGCGTGCGCGTGGTGCGCGCGCTGCTGGAGCGCAATCCGGCCGTGGACCCCGCGGAGATCGAGGATGTGATCTGGGGCTGCGCCAACCAGACGCTGGAGCAGAGCCACAACGTCGCCCGGGCCATCAGCCTCATGGCCGAGTTGCCCCATCAGACCGGCGCGCAGACCGTGAACCGCCTCTGCGGCTCGTCGCTGCAGGCCATCAACACGGCCAGCCAGGCCGTGATGACCGGCAACGGGGCGCTGTTCGTCTGCGGCGGCGTGGAGCACATGGGCCACGTGCCCATGGAGCACGGCGCGGACATTCCCACGGCCTACAGCCTGCACGGCGCCAAGGCCGGCATGTCCATGGGGCTCACCGCCGAGTTCCTGGCCATCATGCACAAGATCTCCCGCGAGGCGCAGGACCGCTTTGCCCTGCGCTCCCACCAGCGGGCCACCGCGGCACAGCGGGAGGGGCGCTTCAAGTCCCAGCTCGTGCCCATCCTGGGCCACGACGCGGAGGGCTTTTCCATCGAGGTGGATTACGACGAGGTCGTGCGCACGGATGCCAGCCTGGAAGGGCTGGCCAAGCTGTCGCCGGCCTTCAATCCACGGGGCGGCACGGTGACCGCGGGCAACTCCTCGGCCATATCCGATGGCGCTTCGGCCGTGCTGGTGATGTCGGCCGAGCGGGCCAAGGCCCTGGGGCTGAAACCCCTGGCCCGCATGCGCGCCTGCGCCGTGGCCGGCGTGGACCCCTCCATCATGGGCTATGGCCCCGTGCCGGCGACAAAAAAAGCGCTGGCCCGCGCCGGCATGAGCATCGCCGATGTGGACGTGGTGGAGCTCAACGAGGCCTTTGCCGCCCAGTCCCTGCCCGTGCTCAAGGACCTGGGGCTGCTGGACGCCATGGACGAGAAGGTCAACCTGAACGGTGGGGCCATTGCCCTGGGTCATCCCCTGGGGTGCTCGGGGGCGCGCATCACCACCTCCCTGCTGCACCTGATGGCCGAACGCGACGCCAATGTGGGGCTGGCCACCATGTGCATCGGCATGGGTCAGGGCATCGCCACGATCTTCGAGCGTGTATAGCGCCGCAAAGACCCGCAACTGCGCGGAGCCCGTGACCGCGGGGGCATGACGCTCCGGCCGGGCCGGGCTTCGCCGGCACAGTCGCCGCATATTGCACGGTCGTCCGCATCGCTGGGTGCGGCGACCGCCGCCCACGGGGGATGCGCCTGCCCATGCCAGTGTTCCACACGTCCTGCCCCGGCGATGACCGATGAGGGCCCGCAACCTCACCACCGGACCGATCCTGCACCTGCTGCTCGTGCTGGGGCTGCCCAACCTGGGGGCCTTCGCCCTGCAATCCGTCTATGCGCTGACCGACCTGTATTTCGTGGGCGGACTGGGTGCCCCGGCCATCGCCGGGCTGGGCATTTCCATCAACACCTTCTTCATCGTGCTGGCGCTGGGCCAGTCCATCGGCATCGGCGGCCTGGCCATGATTTCCCAGGCCTATGGCCGGGGGGAGCACGACAGCGTGCCGCAGGTGTACCAGCAGGTGTTCCTGATGGTGCTCATCGCCGGCAGCGCCCTGTGGGCCGGCATGGCTCTGCTGGCCGAGAGCTATGTCGGCCTGTTCACCCGGGACGCCGAGGTGTTCCGCCAGGGCGTGGCCTACTTCCGCCTGTATGCGATGGTGTTCCTCACGCAGGTGTTTCTCATGACCTGCGGCATGTGCTGGCGGGCCGTGGGCGATTTCATCACCCCCATGCGCCTGATGGCGCTCAGCGTGGCGCTGAACATCGGGCTGGATCCCCTGCTGATCTATGGGCTGGGACCCGTGCCGGCGCTGGGCATCGCCGGCGCCGCGCTGGCCACCATCGCCTCGCAGCTTGCGGCCTGCGCCGTGTACCTGTGGATGATTTTCGGCTCGCGGCGCAACACGCTGCTGGTGGTGCGCGCTCCGCTGCGGCTGGACTGGCGGTTGCAGGTGCGTCTGCTGCGCATCGGGGTGCCCTCGGGCGTGCGCGACGTGCTCTTCTCGGCCAGCCTGATGCTGGTGTACTACTTCGTGCAGCGCTTCGGGGCCGACGCCTCGGCGGCGGTGGGGGTGGGCTTTCGCATCATCCAGACCGGCGTGCTGCCCACGGTGGCCATCGGGGCGGCGGTGGCCGCGCTGGTGGGCCAGAACTTCGGCGCGCAGCGGCACGAGCGGGTGCTTGCGGCCATGCTCTGGGGCACGGGCGCCTCGGTGGCGATCCTCTCCCTGGAATATGCGCTGGTCGCCTCCTTCCCCTCCTTCTGGGTGGGGCTGTTCACCACTGCGCCGGGGGTGCTGGCGCTGGGGCGCGACTACCTGCTGATCACGGGGCTGATCCTGCCCGCCTACAGCGTGACCATCGTGCTCACCTTCGCGGCTCAGGGTCTGGGGCGCACCATGCAGCCCCTGGTGGCCCAGACCGTGCGCGTGGCCGCGCTGTTCGCCTTCCTGCTCGCCGCCCAGCACACGGTGGGCCTCACGGTGCACGGAGTGTTCTGGAGCGGCACGGGCGCCTCCATCCTGGAAACGCTCTACATGCTGGGGGTGCTGTGGCACATCCGGCGCCAACTGCTGGGCGCCCACGAGGCCGCTGCCGCGGAGCAGCCCGCCGAGGCGCCCACGTAGGGCTCGGCCGCAGGGGCGGATTACTTCGCGGCCTCTGCTCGCATCTGCTTCACTTCGGCTTCGGTGGGCAGGAGCTTGTCGCCCGGAATGATCTCCACGTCCACCAGCACCGGGAACGGATATTCCGGTATCTTCTTGGTGACGCCGATGTAGCTGGGCGCATTCACCGTGTTGTCGATGGTGCGCGAGCGGATCGGTCCCCGCAGGCTGTCGTAAGTGAATGAGGCCGCGGCGTTGCTCATCGTTACCGCGTCGGTGTTGCCATTCGTCCGGTCGAGAATCGCCTTGATGTAAAGCATCTCGTCGTAGCCCAGCACGGCCCAGTCGGTGGGAAATTCCCCGTCGTACTTGGCGCTGTAGCGCCTGACGAAATCGGCTCCCTTTTCCGTCTTCAGCGCATAGGCCGGCCCGCGGGACCAGCCATACACCCCATCCGGCAGTTCAGCCGCCATGTCCATCAGGGTCTCGGTGGAAAGAAACGTGAGCACGTTGGTGCGGCTGAACAACCCGTAGCTCTTGCCCTGTTTGATCAGGCTGTTTGCCGACACGCCGAACATCACCGCCATCACGGCATCGGGGTTGTCGGCCAGGGCCGCGGTGATGTAGCTGGTCATGTTGGTCTCGCCGATCTTGGGCCAGAGCTGGCGGGTGATTTTCACACTGGGATTGAGTTGCTTCAACCGCGCCTCGTAGACGGCAACGGTGGTGCGGCCCCACTCGTAGTCAAGCCCCATGGTCACAATGCGCTTCCAGCCCTTGAGCGCCGTGAATTCCGCCAGGGCATTGCCTTCGGTAATGGTGTTCGGATGCGTCTGGAACACCGCCGGGTGGCCGAAATCGATCGTTGTCTTGTGCGTTCCGCTCTGAGCGGAAAACAGGGGCACATTGTATTCCTTCGACACGGCGTTGACGGAAAGAAATACCGAGCTGCTGCACACGCCGACGAGCGCTTCAACCTTGTCGCTGACGTTCAGGTCGCGCGCCTGCTTGGCGCCCTCGTCGGGCTTGGTCTTCGAGTCGCGAATGATGAACTCGACCCGGCGTCCACCCATCCCCCCGGCATTGTTGATCTCCTCCACGGCCATCTTCATGGCCTTGATGGCCGGTGGCGTCAGTCCAGCACAGGCTCCCGAGATTCCGCCGACATAACCGATCTTGAGTACTTCGGCGCCGTGCACGTCGGCCGGTACGGCAGCCATCGACAGCCACACCGCAGCTGCGAAAGCCGGAATGGCATGCGCGAATCTGTACTTCGCAACAATGGCGTTCATGGCAATCCCCCGAAAGCGGAAGCACGAAACTGTTCTTCCGATTGATTTCACTTGGGCGAAACTTATCCAGACCCGTGGCCTGAACGGAATGGACAGGCCCACGCCGGATTCCTACCATGATCCTGCGGCGATTCCTACGCGCTCCTGGAAACGCTCTGCATGCTGGGGTGCTGTGGCGCATCCGGCGCCAACTGCTGGGCGCCCACGAGGCGGCCGCCGCGGACCAGCCCGCCGAAGCGCCCACGTGGCCGGGAGACCGGCGTTCCGCGCGCCCCGCGGGCCGTACGCCCTGGATGTTTTGAAAATCCTGGGGGTATACTGGCCCGTGCCCGGCCCGGTGCCGCCACGCGCCGCCGCCTGCCGCCGCGCGCCGGCAGTGCCCCATCATGCTGGAAAATCCATGCTCTACCAGAACGTGCTGGAGGCCATCGGCAATACGCCCCTGGTGAAGCTCAACCGCATCAACCGCGGGCTGGCGCCATTGATGGCGGTCAAGCTGGAGTTCACCAATCCAGGCGGATCGGTGAAGGACCGCATCGGGTTGCGGATGATCGAGGATGCGGAGCGCCGCGGCGAGATCAGGCCCGGCGGCACCATCGTCGAGGGCACCTCGGGCAACACCGGCATGGGCCTGGCCATGGTGGCGGCGGTGAAGGGCATGCAGGCCATCTTCACCATGCCCGACAAGATGAGCAAGGAGAAGATCGACACCTTGCGCGGCATGGGCGCGCGGGTGGTGGTGACGCCCACGGCCGTGCCCCACGACGATCCCCAGAGCTACCATGCGGTGGCCCTGCGCCTGACCCGCGAAATCCCCAACGCCTATTTTCCCAACCAGTACGACAACCCCAGCAATCCCGAGGCGCACTATCGCAGCACGGGCCCGGAAATCTGGGAGCAGACCGAGGGCCGCGTGACCCACGTGGTGATCGGCGTGGGCACGGGCGGCACCATCACCGGCGTGGGGCGCTACCTCAAGGAACGCAACCCGGCCATCCGCGTCGTCGGCGTGGACCCCGTGGGCTCCATCTTCCACGAGCTGTTCCGCAGCGGGCGCACCCCGCCCACCACCCCCTACAAGCTGGAGGGCGTGGGCCAGGACGCGCTGCCCAGGAACGTGGATTTTTCCGTGATCGACCAGATGTTGCAGGTGGGCGACAAGGAGGCCTTCAACGTCACGCGCAAGCTGGCGCGCCTGGAGGGCATCTTCGGCGGCGGTTCGTCGGGCATGGCCGTGGCCGCGGCGCTCAAGGTGGCCGCCACGGGCAGCGCCGACGACTACATGGTGACCATCCTGCCCGATTCGGGCGCGCGCTACCTGAGCAAGGTCTACGACGACGACTGGATGCGCGAGCACCAGTACCTGGAATCACCCGTGTCGATCAGCACCTGGGAGGTGCTCTCGGAAAAGATGCACGGCCTGAGCG
>JACQHH010000170.1 GCA_016199125.1 Candidatus Lambdaproteobacteria bacterium | reverse complement strand
TGGATAAGGTGGCCAAGCTGTTCGGGCATCCCATGCCGGGCGGACCGGTGGTGGATCGTCTGGCCGCCGAGCACGCGCCGGGGCCCTACGATTTCCCGCGGCCCATGCTGGCCGATCCGGGCCTGGACTTCTCCTTCAGCGGGCTGAAGACGGCCCTGCGCTACTTCCGGCGCGATCATCCCCAGGCGCCCGAGGGCCCGGTGCTTTCAGCCTTCTTCGCCGGTGTGGTGGAGGTGCTGGTGACCAAGACGCTGCGCGCCGCCGCGAGCCGTGGCGTGGATGCCGTGTCGGTCTCCGGTGGCCTGGCGGCCAGCCGCTGCCTGCGCGCCGCGTTCGAGCGCGTCTGCGCCGAGCGGGGGCTGAGGCTGTTCTATCCGCCCCCGCAACTGTGCACGGACAACGCCGCCATGGTGGCCTGTCTGGCCGCCCATCGTTACGAGGCCGGACTGGTGGACGATCTGCTGCTCGACGGCTTCCCCAACCTGGTGGAATAGGCCCACGAGCTACAGAGCGGCACGCTTGTGGAGTGGGACATGCCGCCCTGCCGGCCGGGGGGGCCTGGGCGGGGGGGGTCTGGGCGCAAAATCTGTGCGCAGCGCCCCGCGGCCCAGGGAAGAAAGGCAGGGACTTCGCTAATGCTCCAGGCCGTCGACAAACGCCTGGTAAGCGGCGGCGTCCATGAGCGCGGAAAGATCGGGGTTGGAGACGGACAGCTTGAAGATCCAGCCCTCGCCGAAGGCGTCGCTGTTGACCAGATCCGGATGCTCTTCCAGCGCGCGGTTGACGTCGTTGACCTTGCCGGCCGCTGGGGCGTAGACGTCGGCCACGGACTTGACCGATTCCAGCACGGCCACGCTGTCGCCGGGGGCCACCTGGCGACCCACCTCGGGCAACTCCACGAACACGACGTCGGTCAGCTTTTCCTGGGCATAATCGGTGATGCCGACGGTCGCGGTGCGGCCCTCGACCTTGATCCATTCATGTTCGTTGCTGTACTTGCGGTCGTTGGGATTCATCTCAAGCCTTGAAAAAAGCTGCTGGGCAGACGGATTGGGCGCGGCCGCCCGGCAGGCAGGCGCACCGGCGTGTCGCCGGTGCGGTGCAAGGATCGCTGCGCTGGGGGCGAACTGCGTGGGAAGTCACGGCGTCAGGCGCGTTTGAAGACCAATGTGGCGTTGGTGCCGCCGAACCCGAACGAGTTCGACATGGCGACGCGGATCTCGCGCTCCTTGGCCTTGTTCGGGGTGATGTCCAGGTCGCACTCCGGATCCATCTCGTGCAGATTGATGGTCGGCGGCACGATCCCGTGCTGCATGGCCTTGATGGTCAGCACGCCCTCCAACGCACCCGCGGCACCCAGCAGGTGGCCGATCATGGACTTGGTGGAGCTGAGCGAGATGGACTTGGCGTGCGCGCCGAAGGTGTTCTTCACGGCTTTGAGCTCGTTGATGTCCCCCGCCGGCGTCGAGGTGCCGTGGGTGTTGATGTAGTCCATCTGCTCCGGATTCACCTGCGCGTCCTTGATGGCCATGCGCATGGCGCGCGTGGGGCCGTCGGTGTTGGGGGCGGTGATATGATACGCGTCGGAGCTGAAGCCGTAACCGGCCAGCTCGCAATAGATGCGCGCCCCGCGGGCCACGGCGAAATCGTAGTCCTCGATGACCAGGATTCCGGCACCTTCGCCCATCACGAATCCGTCGCGGCCCACGTCGTAGGGCCGCGAGGCCGTCTGCGGATCGTCGTTGCGCGTGGACAGCGCGCGCATGGCGGCGAATCCGCCGATGCCCAGCGGCGTGATGGCCGCTTCCGCCCCGCCCACGACCATCGCCTTGGCGTCCCCGCGCTCGATGATGCGCGCCGCGTCGCCGATGGAATGGTTCGAGGAAGAGCAGGCTGAGACCGTGGAGGCGTTGTAGTTCTTGCAGTTGTGGATCAGGGAGATGTAGCCCGCGGCCATGTTGCTGATCACCATGGGGATGAAGAATGGGCTCACCTTGCGCGGCCCGCGCTCCAGCAGCAGATGGTCCGTGCGCTCGATGGAGGTCAGGCCGCCGATGCCGATGCCCACTGAAACGCCCACATCGTAGGACAGTTCCTCGGTGATCTGCAGCCCCGAATCGGCCAGCGCCTCCTTGGCGGCCACCAGGGCATATTGGATGAACACGTCCATCTTCTTGATTTCGGTGGGGTCGACGGCCACCGTGGGATCGAAGTTCTTGACCTCTCCCGCCATCTGACTGCGGTATTCGGACGGGTCGAACTTGGTGATGCGGTCAATGCCCGACTTTCCTCGCGACGCCCCCTCCCACGTCGTCGCCACATTGTTGCCGAGAGGCGACACGCAACCCATCCCTGTCACCGCAATCCGTTTTCTCATGGAATCTCCGTCAGGGTCTTGCCGGAATACCAAAGACCGGGGTCGGTCCGCTCCGATGGACCCTCCCCCTGCGCCTCCCCTTGCGCGAGGAACGACCGGCGACCGTACGACGCTCTCGGCCGTCTGGACGCGTCAATTGCTCCGGTCGAACTACTTGTTTTCGTTGATATAATCGATTGCCGATTGCACGGTGGTGATGTTTTCTGCCTCTTCGTCGGGAATTTCGATGCCGAATTCCTCCTCGAACGCCATCACCAACTCAACGGTATCCAGGGAGTCCGCACCCAGATCGTCGATGAAGTGCGATTCGGCCTTGATGTCCGGTTCATCCACACCCAGTTGCTCGGCGATAATCTGCTTCACCTTGGATGCAACGTCCATTCACGCTCTCCTCTTCAGATTTCGGTTGTCGCCACCTCGCCCGATCAGGCCCCGCCGGCCGGCAACCCCTTTGCCCCAGGGAACCGCGACGTCCGCAAGCTGGCAGCCTGTTTTCCAAAAGACACGCAGAATGTCAATTGGTCAAGCGATTTAATACATGCCCCCATTGACATGAATCGTGGTGCCGGTGATGTACGCCCCGGCGTCGCTGGCCAGGAAACGCACCGTGCCCGCAATGTCTTCCACGGTGCCGATGCGGCCCAGCGGAACCTGCTCCAGCATCGCTTGCCGTTGTGCGTCGGTCAATTCGCGGGTCATGTCCGTGTCGATGAAGCCCGGGGCCACGGCATTGCAGGTGATGTTGCGCGAGCCCAGCTCCCGCGCGATGGATTTGGTGAAGCCCACCACGGCGGACTTGGTGCTGGCGTAGTTGACCTGGCCCGGATTGCCCGTGAAGCCGACCACGGACGTGATGTTGATGATGCGCC
>JACQHH010000175.1 GCA_016199125.1 Candidatus Lambdaproteobacteria bacterium | reverse complement strand
TCGTCCGCAATCAAGGTGGAGCTGTCGAAAACCGAGCGCGCCACGACCTCGGCACAGACCAGCGTCAGGATCGCGACCAGCGCCACTGCGCTGAGCGCCATGCCGATGCGGCACAACATGTCGAGGCCGCGCACGAAATACTCGAGCGCGGCACTGAGTGGGCGTCTCAAGGCATCGTCCCGAAGGCCGGCATCCGCGTCCGTGCGCACCTGGCGGTTTGCCGCAGTCTCAAGAGTCTATTTTCCCAGGGCGGAACGGATGCGTCGCACGAGGTCCTCACCCGCGGGCCCGTTGCGTTTTCCCCACTCTTCCCAGTAGGGCTGCATCAGGGCGATGAAGCGTTGCACGTCCTGGTCCGTAGCCTGCACGAGCTTCAACTTGTGCTGTGTGCTCAACGCGGTGCGCGCGGTTTCGTCGCTGGAGGTCATCATGCTCATGAACTTCTGCTGCCACTCCCGGGACACGTCACGCAGCACCTGCTGCTGGCTTTGGGGCAGCTTGTCGAAGGCGGCGCGATTGACAATGACGTAGTCCGGCCCGGCCAGATTGATGTCGACCAGGTAGCCCCACTTCAGAAACTCGTACCAGCGCGAGGCATTGGCATTGTATGCCGACGTGATCAGCCCCTGCGCCACTCCCCGTTCCATGGCCACCGGAACTTCGGCGGTGGCCACCGTGACGCCCGCGGCGCCCAGCCGGCGCAGCATTTCCGTTTGATCCGCGTCGTTGGTGCGGATTTTCCGGCCGCCGAATTCGCCAAAGCCCTCGATGGGCTTGCCGGAACCCCAGAACACATAGGGCGGCCACGAGTAGTAGTAGAGCAGCATCGCGCCGTGCCGGGCGATATCCTTGCCCGCGGCGTCCTCGATGATGGGACCGACCTTCCGCAGCTCGTCCCAGTTGCGCACCAGAAAGGGCAGTCCGCCGACACTGGTCAGCGGCGCCGTGCCGGCCATGAATCCGCCGGCCGAATGGCCGATATGCGCCTGGCCTGTGCCGATCGAGCGCAGCCCCTCGGACACGCTGAACGGCAACTCGCCGGCCGGCCGGAACGTGATCTCCAGCTCGCCATTGGTGCGCTTGGCGACTTCCTTGGTGAAGGCGTCATGCAGTTGCGCCACCGGGTGCGCAATGGGCAGGAATGAATAGAAGTCCCACTTGGTCTTGGCCTGGGCGCTGCCCGCCCAGGTCAGTCCCAGCATGAACACAGCCGCAACACCAACCGATAATTTCCGCATAAACCCTCCGCACACACTGATTGCGCCGTTGGCGAAATGAACACCGTGAACAACAATCCGGCCCTTCCGCTCCCTTCGACTCCCGGGGAGGTACATCGCGCGATCCTGCGGCCGCTGCAGGGGACTACGTCGCGCCTGAAGCTCATCCGCGGTCCCGGTATCGGCCTGGGAGCGCGCGCAGGCCGGCGGACATGCTGTGCAACCCACCCGCACCGTGGACATCCCGTCGCGAGAGCCTGCGGCGTGCCCCATGCGTTCGCTCACGACTCGCCACCCTGCTCGTCGCCGGCCATGCGCAGAATGCGCAGGGCCATGCGCAGATGCGCCTGGTTGACCAGCTTCCCTTCCAACAGCACCTCGCCAGCGCCCTGGGCATACGCCCGCGCCAGGGCCTCCACCACCTTGCGCGCGAAGTCCACCTCCTGCTGGGACGGGGTGAAGATGTCGTGGGCCAGCGCCACCTGGGACGGATGCAACGCCCACTTGCCGCAAAAGCCCAGCGCGCGGGCCCGCCGCGCGCTGGCGAGAAATCCTTCCGGGTCGCCGACATCCGGGTAGGGTCCATCCAAGGGCCGGAGGCCGAAGGCGTGGCAGGTCGTGGCGATGCGCGCCATGGGATAGTGCCAGACATCGTTCCAGTGCCGCGCGCGGTGTCCGTGCTCGTCCGCGGACGTGAGCACCGCATAATCCGGATCGGGCCCACCCACCAGCGGCACGCGGCTGCCGATGCTGGCCGCGTAGTCGCCCGGGCCAAAGCTCAGGCTTTGCAGTCGCGCGGTGGATTCCGCGATGGCCTCGATGCGCGTGACGCCCTGGGCCGATTCGATCAGCGCATCCAGCGCAAACGGCCGCTCGCGCTGCACCGCCAGCTCGATGCCCCGCAGCAGTGTATCCACCGCCTGCAGGTCGGCGGGACCTTCGACCTTGGGAATCATGAAGGCGTCCAGGCGCGGGCATTGCTCGCCCAGGTCAACCAGGTCCCGGTATGCATGGGCGGTATCCAGCCCGTTGATGCGCACGGTGATCCACTTCGCACCCCAGTCCAGTTCGCGGAGCACCTTGGCGACAGTGCGCCGGGCGGATGCTTTTTCTCCCGGAGCGACGGAATCCTCGAGGTCCAGCATCACTCCGTCCGCCTCACTTTGGGCGGCCTTGACGATGAACCGTTCCACGGATGCGGGAAGCCCCAACAGGCAGCGGATGGGTTGCAGCGATTCCCGTGCGTTGGGCCTCGGATGCATGGATATTTCCTTGCTCACCAATGATGGCAGGCACTCGCCGCCGCGCGCCGATGCGGCGCAACGTCTCCGTCGCACGCGGTCGACATCCAGCGGGCGCCAGCCGGAAGCCCCGGTTCCGCCGGGCTTCCGGAAGCTTGCTATCCCACCACCTGTGCCGCACGCAGACGCTGCACTTCGTCCGCGCCCAGCCCCAATACGTCGCGCAGCACCACGTCCGTGTGCTCCCCCAACAGCGGCGCCGGACGAGTCACGCCGCCGCCATGATGCCGCAGACGCCAGGGCGCACCGGTATGGGTCTGCACGCCGACCTCTGCGTGTCGCAGTCGCGTGAAGAATCCACGCCCCTTCAGGTGCGCATTGTCCAGCAGGTCCTGCGCCGTCATGGAAGGAAACGCGGGCACGCCGTGCCGCTGCAGTTGGTCAGTGACCTGCCAGCGCTCCTTCTTGCGTGTCCACGCTGCAACGATTGCGTCGAGCTGATCCTCGTTGGCCTTGCGTCGCAGGGGGTCCTTGAAGCGCGGATCGTGCACCAGCTTCCCGCGGCGCATGGCGCGGCACAGGCCGAGCCACTGCGCATCGCTGGTGACGGCGATGGCGACCCACTGGTCCCGGCCCCGGCAAGGAAAGACGTTGTGCGGAGCGTGCACGGGGTCGCGGTTGCCCATATACGGATACGGCGGATTGCCCAGGGCGGCGTTGAGCCAGCGCTCCATCGAATTGCTGAGCATGTTTTCCCAGAGCGCATCGTCGATGGCCTGCCCCCGCCCGGTACGTCGGCGCGAGATCAGCGAGGCCAGCACCGCAATGGCTGAATACACGCCCGCGTTGGGGTCTCCGCTGCCCGCGGGATATTGCGGCTGCAGGCCTGGTGCGGGCATGGCCAGCATGCCGCCCATGGGAATGACGGTCTGCCCATAGGCAATATAGGTGCGCATGTCGCCGGTCTGGCCAAAGCCGGAAATCATGAGTGCGATGGCACGTGGATTGATCTGGGCCAGATCCTCCGCACCGAGGCCGAAGCGTTCCATCACGCCATGCGAGAAGTTGCTGGCCACCACGTCGGAGACGGCCGCCAGACGCTTCACGAGCTGCAGGCCCTCCAGTTGCGACATGTCGATGACGACGCTCGATTTGCCCTGGTTGATCTGGTTGAAGAACCCGCTCTTGTTGGGCCCGGCCTGCATGCCCAGCGGCGGATTGTCCATGTGCCGCGTGAAGTCCGGCTTGCGCCGGGACTCGATGCGGATCACTTCCGCCCCCAGATACGCAAGCAGTTGCGTGCACAAGGGCCCCGCCCAGAACCAGGTCAGATCCAGCACACGCACCCCGGCCAGCGGCAGCGATCCGGCGCCCGTGGCGGAAATCGTCTCTTGTGGCGCGCGCGGCGCCGCGAGGCGGTCTGCAAGCAGGTCGGACAGCTCCGCATTGCCCTCTCCGAGCAGCGGGGCCGGCGTGCGCAACGCCCACCACGGATCGCGCAAGCGGTAGGGCGCTCCCGGCATCGAGACGCCACCGGCCCGGGGATGCTGCTGCTCCGCAATGAATCCACGCTCGCGCAACTGCGGGTGCTGCAACAACTCGTCGTGCGTGTAAAGCACCGTCGCGGCGATGTGCCGGGATTGCAGCAGCTTGAACAGCGCATCCGTTTTCCACCGCCGCGTCCAGGCTTCCAGGTGCACATTCATTTCGTCGCGGTGATTGCTGCGGCTCAGGGGCGTGGCAAACTTGGGGTCGTTCGCCCAGGCCGAGTCGTCGAGGAGTCGCAGCAGGTTCTGCCACTGGGATTCCTGCGGCGTGGAAATGTAGATGAAGCCGTCGCGGCACGGATAGAACTGCGCCGGCGCAAGGCTGACCGGGCGGCTGCGCTCCGTGATCCGGCGCGAGTAGGCATAATCCATGAAGAACGGCAGCAGGGTCGATGCGCAGACCTCTTGCACGGACAGATCGATGTGGTCGCCCCGACCGCTCGCGGCGCTGCCGAAATGGATTCCCAGGGCCGCGGTGGCGGCAAACAGCCCAGCCTGGATGTACGCCTGCTGCCCGAAGAACTTGACCGGAGGCTGCGCGACGGGATCCTCGGGCGCAGGAATGATGCTGGCCGCGGCGCTGGCATGAAACACCGTCAGTTCCGCCGCGGCAAAGTCCCGGTACGGACCGGTCAATCCGAAGGGAGTAATGGACACCATGGCGAGCGCGGGGTGGCCCGCGGAGAAGCGCTCGTAGCCGATGTCGAGTCGCGCCATCTCGGGGGGCGCGAAGTTGTGGATCAGCACGTTGCTCCACGCGGCGAGCCGATCCAGCAGGGACTGACCGGACTCTGTGTGCAGGTCCGCGACGACGCTGCGCTTGTTTGCGTTGAGCGCCAGGTACAATCCGCTCGCTTCCCGATCGGGAATGCCGTTGCGAAAGGGGCCACGATAGCGAGCCGGCTCGCCCTCCGGAGGCTCGACCTTGATCACGGCCGCCCCGAGGTCGGCCAGGAGCTTGGTCGCATAGGCGGCCTCGACACCGCCGCCGAGCTCCAGCACCCGCAGGCCGCTCAGTCCGCTGTCCATGACGTCAACCTCCCCCTGCGCGGTTGCCCGCACCAATCCGCAGACCCAATGAGCTCCGACGCGGCGCCCGATCCATTCCGGTCTGCAACCGCGGTACAGGCTCCGCTTGCTGCACCGCCTGCCACGCCGTGGACGTCCCCACATGCGGGCCGCGACACGGCTTCGTGCTGCGCGCGTTGAGCTGCCAATACCGACTCTTGACCTCGCGACCTGCCGGCGTGCCTGCCGGGATTCGCCACCGCGACGCGGTGGCCTTGTTGCGACATTCCCCTGCTCGCTTGCGATTCGGCGCGATCTCTCTTGCGGCCGCCCGCTCGATTGCATGCAGCGAAGCCGGCGATCTGCGACGGCGGAGTATTCCCTACCTGTGGGCCGACTTGCTGGCCGGCGGGCAGTGTTGGCGGTCGGTGGAGCCACGCCCAGCGGAACCCGGTGGCCTACCTCGTACAGGCTTCCCAACTCCGCGGAAAATCATTTCATGAAACGTTACATCAACGTTTGCTCTGGATAATGGACGGGCGCTGGTTTGTCAACGGAATAATGCAGCCTGCAATGCGGCACGGGCAGGCTGAGCGACATTGCGACGATCCCGCAGCCGGGACATGAGGTTGGCGTTGCAGCAGCGCGGGATCG
>JACQHH010000171.1 GCA_016199125.1 Candidatus Lambdaproteobacteria bacterium | reverse complement strand
TAGCCCAGCAGGATGTTGGAGATGTTGATTTCGATGGTGCCGTACTGAGCCAGGTTGCCTTCGACGATGGTGCCGAATTTGTCCGTCACCTCCGGATGTTCCACCGCGCCGACCTCGATGTGCAGCAGCACGCTGCCGCCCTGGCGATAGCCCAACGCATACTGGGCCACGTCGCGATCCACGTTCCATTCGGCGTCGCTGAAGTGCACCGCCGTGCGCGAGTTGGTTTCGCGGCCGATGGAACCGCCCAGGAACCATGATTCCGAAAGGCGCAGCGAGATTCCGGCTTCCTGCACGGTCACCGCATCGGAGACGCTGTCCGTGGTGAACGGGGTGTGCAGCACGCTGGCCGAGGTGTAGCCCAGGCCCAGGGCCAGCATGTCGGCGAACTGCACGGCCGCCGCGGCGCGGTTGGAGCTGGCGCGCACATCCAGAGCGTCCTCCAGGTCCTGGAGCTGCACCGTCTCGGCGCCGATGGAAAAGCTCTCGCCCACCCAGCGGCCGCCACCGTAGAAGCTGTGGAAGGTGGGTTCGGCGGGCGTGCGTGGGGGCGCGGTCCAGATGGAGTCGGTGCGGGCCCCGCCGCCGCCGGCCGTGCTGGGCGCCGCCCATTGCAACGCGGCGGGATTCAGCGGCACGACGCCCGCGCTATCCGGTACGGAGCCGGGATCGAAGAGCGTGGGTCCGGCCGGCATGAGCCGCGGCACGGCGATCTGGGCCGATGCGCCACCCGGGGCTCCCATGGCCAGCAGGGCGAGCCCCAGCAGACCCGCGATCCACGGCGCGCTGCACAAGGTGCGCGTCGCTGCGCGTGGCGGGCGCGCCGCGTGGCGCGTGTGAGGTGTCGTCGCCGGTGGAATGCGGTGCGTCATGACGATCCTGGGTCGATTGCGCTGGGCTCCGGGACTGGGCTGCAAGCGCGTTGCACCCGGCTCCTGGGGACATGCCGCCCCGCACACGGTCTCTTGCATGATTATCGGCGCGGCTCGTGCCGTCTTGAGCCACCCTTTCTTGTGTCTCACCGAACCGTCGCGGCTGCAAGGCATTGCAGGCACTGCAACGGCGCCCGCCGCGTGGCCCGCCCAGCTCCACGGATGCCGCGCCGGGCTGTTCTCCAATTCTACCGCACGATCCGGGAATGTAAAGCCGCGTCATTTTTATTACAAAAACGCGTTGACATTTTGCGCTCCGCGTGGGGCCAGGGCGCCGATCCGCCTCGCCGAAAAACCCAGACTGTGCGGACGCTTGACTGTAATTTCCATTCAGGATGATGTTCGCATCGGAGAGAAAAAAGGATATGATCGGGCGCTGCCGTTAACCGCTGCGCAGTACAGGGCACGACCCAGCCACGGTTGCCAGGCGGATCATTTGCCTATTTGCTCAACAATCACGCGACCGTCCGCGGACCGGTTGCTGACCAGCGGGCGGGGCCGACCAATGCAAGGAGAACCACATGCAGTATAGCGAATATGGACTGTCAGACGATCAGAAGGCCCTGTGCGCCGGTGTGCGCGCCCTGTGCGCCAAGTACCCCGAGACCTATTGGCAGGCCCTGGATGACAAGATGGAATACCCCTACGAGTTCGTCGATGCGCTGACCCAGGGAGGGTATCTCTCCGCGCTGATCCCGGAGACCTACGGCGGTCTGGGCCTGAAGATCAAGGACGCCTGCCTGATCCTGGAGGAGATTCACCGCAGCGGCGGAAATGCGGCGGCCTGCCACGCCCAGATGTACATCATGGGCACCATGCTACGGCACGGCAGCGAGGAGCAGAAACGCCAATACCTGCCTGGCATCGCCAAGGGCGAGCTGCGCCTGCAAGCCTTTGGCGTGACCGAGCCGGACGCCGGGTCGGATACGCTGAGTATTTCCACCAAGGCGGAGAAGAAGGGCAACCGCTACGTGGTCAACGGGCGCAAGGTGTTCATCTCCCGCGTGCTGCAGAGCGACCTGATGACCCTGCTCTGCCGCACCACCCCGCTGGAAAAAGTGCAGAAGCGCACCGACGGCCTGAGTGTGCTGCTGGTGGATCTGCGCGAGGCGCGCAAGAACGGGCTCACCGTGAATCCCATCAAGATCATGCTCAACCACCACACCAACGAGCTGATCTTCGAGAATGTGGAAGTGCCCACGGAAAACCTGATCGGGGAGGAGGGCAAGGGCTTCCGCTACATCCTCAGCGGCATGAACGCGGAGCGTATTCTGGTGGCTTCCGAGACCATCGGCGACGGGCGCTACTTTGTGGAGAAGGCAACGACCTATGCCAACCAGCGCGTGGTGTTCGATCATCCCATCTCCAAGAATCAGGGCATCCAGTTCCCCATCGCCCGCGCGTATTGCGCCGTGGAGGCCGCGCGGCTGATGCGCGACAAGGCCGCGGAAATGTTCGACGCGGGCGAAAATCCCGGCGAGCAGGCCAACATGGCCAAGCTGCTGGGCAGCGAATCGGCCTGGCAGGCGGCCAACGTGGCCATGGATACCTACGGCGGCTACGGCGTGACCAGCGAGTACCACATCGAACGCAAGTTCCGCGAAGCGCGCCTGTACCAGGTGGCTCCAGTGAGCAACAACATGGTGCTCAACTTCGTGGGCCAGAACGTGCTGGGCATGCCGCGCTCGTACTAGCCCTCGGCACGACCTGTGCGCGGGGCGCCCGCTCCCGCGCACGCCTTTCCCACCTCCGCCCGCGGCAGCGCCACGGCACAAGGACGTCCTGCGATTCATGGAGCCGGCCCGGCGAGTTGCCGCGTCAGGTCGCGCTGCGCATGGCCATGCAACGCTCCGTGTCGCGGGCATTGCTCTGGCGCCAGCACTCGCCCTGGGTGGCTGCCATGTGATGCGCGTATTGACAGAGTGGCGGGGTGAAACTATAGTTTTCTAGTTAAGAATGAATCCCGTGCGAGGGCGTCGGCAGCGACGTTCCGACGCAATTTTCGCAGCCAGATCAAAGGGATTGCCGATTTTTTCCAGTCAGATCCGTGAGTCACGATGCCGATCTACGAATACGTCTGCACGAAGTGCGGCCAGGAGACGGAGGCCATCCAGAAATTCGACGAACCCCCGCTGGTGAAATGCGGCCACTGCAACAAGCGCGGCCTGGAGCGCAAGCTCTCCATGAGCGCGTTTCACCTGCAGGGCGGGGGCTGGTTTTCCGAAGGGTATGGCGGCGGCGCGGGGAAGAGCGCCAAGAAAGCCACCGAGGCCGCCAAGGACACCAGCCCGGCGAAGGTGGACAATGCAGGCCGCGCCGAGGGCAACGCCAAGGTGGCAGCCAGCGCCTGATGCACGCACGTTGGCCGCGCTGAATAGTCCGTGAAATCCGCCGCGCCCCGCTGCGGGGCCGGCCTGTGATCGGTATGCGGGGCCCCTGCCTGCGGCGCGCGCGAGCCGCGGCCGGGCTCCTCAGTCGCGCTCGATGAGCACCACGGCCTGTGCCCCCATTCCCTCTTCTCGTCCGCTCCAGCCCAGCCCTTCGGTGGTGGTGGCCTTGACCGATACCGCGTCGGCGGTCAGGCGCAGCAGCGTGGCGATGTGGTCGCGCATGGCCGGCACGTGCGGCGCCAGGCGGGGCCGCTCGGCAATGACGGTCGCATCCACGTTCACCGCGCGCCAACCGTCGGCGTCCAGCAGCGCCACGATGCGCCGCAGCAGGACGCTGCTCTCGATGCCAGCCGTAGCCGGGTCGCCGGGCGGAAAGTGCCGGCCCAAGTCGCCCTTGGCCGCGGCGCCCAGCAGCGCATCGCCCACGGCGTGCAGCAGCACGTCCGCATCGGAATGCCCCGCCAGCCCCAGCGGATGCGGAATGTGCACGCCGCCCAGCATCAGCGGGCGCCCCGGCTCCAGCCGATGCACGTCGTAGCCGATTCCTATTCGCATGGCTGGCATGGTAACGGTAGGTGTGAGATTGGCTTTGCCCAAGGCTGCGAGGAGTGCGCCCCGCACCGTGCCCGCGCGGCGCTGCTGGGCGTCCGGCACCTGGCCTGGGCGGGGTCGCCCGCTGCAGCAGCGGCCGTAACGGCCGGCCTTCGCACCCCAACCCTACGGCAAGCACCGGACATCCGCATGGCTGCGAAACTCCCCAAGTCGACCCTGCAGGAGCTGGACAACCTGATGGTCGTGCTGCGCCGCGGCAGCGCCGAAGAGCGCGAAGCCGCCATGACGCGCCTGCACGACTTCGAGAAGGGCGGCAAGCTGCCCGTGGCCGCGCTGATCGACATGGCCGGCGAAAGCGACCCGACCCTGTCCATGTACGCCATCGGGGCCCTGGGGCGCAACGGATCGGCTCAGGCCGTGTCCACGCTCTCCGAGCTGGCCGAGCGCCACCGTGCCGGCAACGTGCTCATGCTGGAGACCATCGTCGATGCCCTGGGCCACACGGGCGACCGCGGCGCGGCGCCGATGCTGCTTTCCCTGCTGGGCATCCAGCTCAAGGGCTGGACCTCCAAGCTCTTCGGCCGGCGCGGCAAGAAGAAGGACGACGGCACGCCGGAGGCGGCCAAGCGCCGCGAACATTTGGCGTTGCCGGTGATCCGCGCCCTGGAGAAGCTGCACGAGCCGCGCGCGGTCGAGGTGCTGGGCGACTTCCTGGAGCATCCCGACCCCATCGTGCGCTGGCACATGATCCAGTTGCTCGTGGTCAACAACTGGAACGGCTTCAACGGCCGCCTGGAGCGGATGGCGGAATCGGACCAGGACGAGCTGGTACGGGACATGGCCGGCATTGCCCTGCGCAAGATCCAGGCGCTGCCTCCCCACATGAACAATTAGCGTCGCGCCGCTCAGGCTGCCCGGGAGATCACTGCTCCCCGCGGGCGCAGCGGAAGCCCAGGTCGGGCCAGCCCAGGTTGGGGCCGCTCGAGCCGCGCCAGTAGGTCACGGCGGAGCGGTAATTGGTGGCCCAGGAGCCGCCGCGCACGACGCGTTCCTGGTTGTACTTGGCGTTGGGCGTGGCGTTGCCCGGATACGCCTGGAACACGTCCTCCACCCATTCCCGCACGTTGCCGGCCATGTTCAGCACGCCATAGGGGCTCACGTCGCGTGCCGAGCGCGTCACTGCCACCGGCCCTTTGAGCTGCGATTCACGCGTGGCCGCGTAGCCGGCGGAAAAGTTGGTGCCCTTCCAGGGATAGAGCTGCCCTTCCCACCCGCGCGCGGCCTTTTCCCACTCCGCTTCGCTCGGCAGGCGCTTGCCCGCGTGCCGGCAGAAGCGCCGCGCATCCTCCCAGCTCACGTTGACCACGGGCAGATCGCCCAGGCCGGCGGGAAAGTTGGCGCCGTTCCAGCCCACCGGGGGGCGGTAGTTCTCGGCGTCCACGAACTCCTTGTACTGGCGGTTGGAGACCTCGGTGCGATCGATGTAGTAGGCCGCCAACTGCACCTGCTGCGCCGGAAAGGCTTCGCGCTGCGCTCCGTTGGCGCCCATGACGAACAGGCCCGCGGGCACCAGCACCATGTCGGCCGGACCCACCAGACCGGACTTGGCGCCGCCCGGTTTGGCGGCCGCATCGGTCTCGAGCGCCACCTTGATCAGGTCGCCCCACTCCAGCACGCCGTTGTAGATGTTAAGCAGCTTGAGCGAAGCCAGGAAGCTGCCGTCGGGGCGGCGGGTGATGCCCCCATAGAGGAACGCATCCACGCCGTACAGCTCGCCCAGGCGCTTGGCGCTCTCCTGGTTGATGAACAGGGCCTGGTTGAGCTGCTGCTCCTGGGCGATCATGGCGATGTTCTCGCGGTCCACCACGCGGAACTCGCCGTCGCGCGTGATGGACACGGAGAGAAAATCCATCACGGCCGCCGGATCGAACATGCCGTCGGTGGAGATGTCCCAGAAGCTCACGAATTTGATCTTCGCTTTTTGCAGCCGGACGAGGTCGCGCCGTAGCGAGGCGATGGTCCGGTCGCCCACGCCCTTGAGCAGGGTGGCCTCCTGGGGATTTTCGGCCACGGCAAAGATTTCGGCCCAGGCGATGGCCGAGTTCTGCACGTCGATGGCCTTCATCACCAGCGCGTCACGATACAACGTGCCATAGAGGAATAGGTCCACCCCGATCAGCTTGCCCAGTTCCTGGTATTTTTCCGCGGACACGAAATCGGAAAGCTGCACCTGCTGCTCCTGCAGGATGAGCTGCAGCTTGGAGCGGTCGATCACCTGCAGGCGCCGCAACTGCACGATCTTGACGTTGGTGAAGTCGATCAGCTCGTCGGTGTTCAGGCGCTGGCCCTGCTGCCGGATGCGCGAGAAGGCCACGGTCTTGTAGCTGCCGGTGACGTGCTGGCTCAGGGATTGCGCAATCTGGTCGGCCAGCACCTCCAGCCCGCCCTGGGCCGTGGCGGGTGCCGGGGAGAGCGCCAGGGGCAGCGCCAGCGGCACGGCCAGCAGAGCGCGCCACAGCTTCCGCCAGACCTGCATCCGGCGGGAGGGCTTCGTCATGCGCATAAGGCAAATCCCGTTATGACCGCCCCAGATCGACGGACACCACCTTGGACACGCCGGCCTCTTCCATCGTCACGCCGTAGAGGACGTCGCCGATTTCCATGGTGCGTTTGTTATGGGTGATCATAATGAATTGGGAGCGATCTGTCATACCTTCCACGAGCCGGTTGAAGCGCCCCACGTTCACGTCGTCCAGCGGCGCGTCAACCTCGTCCAGCAGGCAGTAGGGGCTGGGCTTGGTGAGGAAGAATGCAAAAATCATGGCAATCGCGGTCAGCGCCTTCTCTCCGCCGGAGAGCAGGTTCATGCTTTGCAGCTTCTTGCCCGGCGGCTGGGCCACGATGTCCACGCCGGACAGCAGCAGGTCCTCGGTGTCCGTGAGCACCAGCGAGGCCTCGCCACCGCCGAAAATCTGTGGAAAGAGTTGCTGGAACTGCACATTGACCGCCTCGAAGGTGTCCTTGAAACGCCGGCGCGACTCCTGGTTCATCTGACGGATGGATTCCTTGAGGTCCTGGATGGCCGCCTCCAGGTCGTCCTGCTGCTGGAGCATGGTCTCGGAGCGCGTGTTGAGCGACTCGTATTCCTCCCAGGCGGCCAGGTTGACGCCGGCCATGCGTTCCAGGCGCACCCGCGAGGCATCCAGCTTCTTCTCCAGGGCGGTCAGATCCACCTGCTCCAGCGGCTCGCCGGCGGGCTGTTCCGGGGCGCCGGGTTCCGTGGCCGGCGGCAAGGGCTCCCCGGCGACCGCCTCGGCGGCGGCCTGGAGCTGGGTGTCGAGTTGCTGCTGCCACTGCTCGCGGCGCATGCGCTCCTCGGTGAGGGCCAGTTCCAGCTCGTGCATGCGGGCGCCCAGCACGTCGTTCTGGCGCTTGTCGCCGGCAATCTGCTCCAGCTTGTGGTCGCGCTCGGCCACCAGCTTGTCGTAGATGTTCTGGCGCTCGCGCACCTGCTGGTGCATGCCGCCGAGGCCCGCGTGCAGGTCGTGCAAGGCTTTGCGCGCGGTCTCCAGCTCCGCGCCGTGCCGGGCCACCTGCTGCTCGTGGCGGGCCAGCTCGGTGCCGATCGTCTCCAGGCGGGCCTGGGCCTGCTCGCCTTCGCGGGCCAGGGCCTCGCAGCGGGCGTGCAGATGCGCGGCGTGGGCCTCGCTCTGGCCCAGGGCCACCTTGCGCGCGGTGAGCCGCTGGCCCAGCGCGCCGGCCTCGGTCGCGGCAATCTCCAGGGCGCCGTGCAGGCCGCCCAGCTCCCGCTCCAGGGCGCCGCGCTGGTCGCTCCAGTGGAGTTCCTCCCCGCCCAGCTCCGCGATGCGCGCGCCGTAACCGGCCAGGTCGCGGGTGAACTGCTCCAGCTCCGCGCGCTGCGTTTCCAGCACGGTTTGCAGGCGCTGCCGCTCGCGCACCTCGTGCGCCAGCTCGGCGTCCAGGCCGTTGAGGGCCAGGGCCTGCTCGTTGCGGGTGCGGGTCAGTTCCGTCAGGTTCGCGGCGGTGGCGGCCTGCTGCACGGCCAACGCCTCGCGCGCGGTGGTCACCTCGCCCTGCGCCGCCTCGGCGCTTTGCAACTGGCCTTCCAGGGCGTCAATCTCGCCGCGGCGGCGCAGGATGCCCACCGACGGCGCCGGCGCGCCGCCCACGGTGAACACCTGCTTGGCATCGATGTGATAGGCCCCGTCGGCCGCCAGCCATTCTCCATGGCCCGCCTCCGCCCCGGTGGCGGGCAGGGGAATGCGCGCGCCATCCGCCAGGTGCACGGCCCCGAAGAGCCCGCTGCGCACCGGCTCGTGGGCGCCCTGCACGGCCAGCACGTCCGCGAAGGCGCGCTCGCGTGCCTTGCTGTTCCCGTTGCCATTGCCGTTTCCCTGGTAAGGCGTGTCCAGGGCCCACAGGCGCACCCCGCCGAAGCCCGCATCGCGCAGGGCGGCGTGCAGCGCCGGCAGGCGCGCGGCTTCGCGGATGAGCAGGATTTCCAGGAATGGCGCCAGGTAGGCCCCGGCCCAGTCCACGGCTTCCGGGGGCAGGGACACCACGTCGGCCAGCGGCCCTACCACGCCGAAGCGCTCGCGCGCCCCGGGTGTCTCGTCCAGCCAGCGCAACGCATTGCGCACCGATTCGCCGAAGCCCTCGTAGCTGGACTGGATTTCCGCCAGGGAATCCAGGCGCGAGTGCAGGCTGACGCACTCGCGCGAAGTGGTCTCCAGCCGTTCGGCCAGTGCCGCGGCCTCGCCGGCCTGCCGCGCCGCCGTGTCGCTCAGCGTGGCGTGGCGGGCCTCGCTTGCGCCGGCCGCCTGGCGCAACGCCGCCAGTTGTGCGCCCTGGGCCGCCGCCTGCTCTCCAGCCCGCTGCAGCTCGGCGCCGGTGGCCTCGATCTGGGTGCGCATGGCCTGCGCCCGCCGGTCGCCCTCGGCGATGCGTTCCTGCAACATCTGGCGCTGGTTGTGGATGCCGGCCAGCGAGGAATGGCACTCCACCAGTCCTTCCTGCAGCGCTTGCAGGCGCTGCTGAAGCTGCTTGCGCAGCGCCTCTTTTTCGCCGTGCTGGGCGTCCAGCAGGGCGATCTCGGCGCGCATGGCCTCGGCGTCGCGCGCGGCGGCCTGGGCCTCGTCGCGGTGTGCGGCCAGTTCGTCGCTCAGCGTGGCGCGCCGCGCCTGGAGCTCCTCGCGGGCGCGGGTGGTTTCCTCGATCCAGCGCCGGGTGTTGTCCAGGTTCTGGCGGGCCAGCGCCTGGCGCGTCTCGTGGGACAGGATGTCACGCTCCTGCTGCGCCACGCGGGCGCGCTCCTCGCGCAGGCGTCCTTCCAGCGCCACCAGGTCCACGTTGAGCCGTTCCAGGCCCGTCTCGCCGATGCTCAGGGTCTGCCGCAGGGCGTCGTGCTGCTGCTGGGCCGCGGCCAGCCCGCCCTCCAGGGTGAGGCAGCGCGCGCTGCTGCGATGCAGGCGCACGCGCAGCAGCTTGCGGGTCATCTCGCCCACTTCGGCCTTGAGGTCCAGGTATTCGCGGGCCTTTTCCATCTGCCCGCGCAGCGCGTCTTCCTGGCGCCCGATTTCGGCCAGCACGTCCTTCACGCGCAGCAGGTTCTGGTGGGTCTGGTCCAGTTTGCGTTCCGCGGCGATGCGGCGGGTCTTGTAGCGCACGATGCCCGCGGCCTCTTCCATGAAGATGCGCCGCTCGGCCGGGGAGGCGGTGATGAACTCGTCCACCTTGCCCTGCTCCACGATGGAGTAGGAGCGGCCGCCCGCGCCGGTGTCCATCACCAGGTCACGCACGTCCATCAGGCGGCAGGGCGTCTTGTTGATCAGGTAGTCGCTGTCACCGGTGCGGTACAAGCGCCGCGTGACGGCGATCTCGCCGTATTCGCGGTACTTCTCCAGCCCATCGCCGTCGGTGTTGTCGAAGATGAGCGTGACCTCGCAGCGGTTGACCGGGTCGCGCGTGACGCTGCCGGCAAAGATCACGTCGGCCATGGCCGAGCCGCGCAACTGGCGCGGGCTCTGCTCGCCCAGCACCCAGCGGATGGCATCGACCACGTTGCTCTTGCCGCACCCGTTGGGGCCGACAATCATGGTGATGCCGCGCGCCTTGAAGTCGAAAACCGTGTCGTCGCAGAAGGACTTGAATCCGTTCAGCCTGATCCGTTTTAACCGCATACGTTCCTGTGGCGGTCTACGCCCGACGAGACGCGTCCGGCGGATGCGTGCTGCTCAGCCCGCGGGCCGCTGCGCCTGCTGCGTGAAGACGATAGGGGGATTTCGCGTTCGGGAACGTCATCATCCATGATCCCAGGCCGGTGCGGCGCGAGGGGATTCCTCCCGAATCCCCGACTGGCGGGGCGCGCCCGGATAGGCGCGCAGGTTCCGCTACGAACGTATAACTTTGGGGGTCACGATGACAAGAGTCTGGCGCCTGAATCTCGCCCTGTCTCCCCCGGCCAGGGCCCGCCGCGGCCAGGGATGCTGGCGCCGGGCGCGCAGGTCTTCACGCTGGCGACCGCCAAGCCGCCGCGGCCGTCGTTCCTGCGAAATGCGCTGGCGCCCCCGCGAGGGGGCGCCAAGTGCAGCCTATGCGTCGAAGTACAGGTAGAATTCGTGCGGAGAGGGCCGTGAATCCACAGGCTTGATCTCGTTCTCGATCTTGTAGTCCACCCAGTATTCGATCACGTCGGGCGTGAACACGTCGCCCTTGAGCAGGAACTTGTGGTCGTCCTTGAGGCACTGCAGCGATTCGCGCAGCGAACCGGGCATCTGCGGTACCTTGGCCAGCTCTTCGCGCGAGAGGCCGTAGATGTCCTTGTCCAGCGGCTCGCCGGGGTGAATCTTGTTCGCGATGCCGTCCAACCCCGCCAGCAGCATGGCCGCGAAACCCAGATACGGGTTGCAGGTGGAATCCGGGCAGCGGAATTCGATGCGCCGGCCCTTGGGCGACGAGACGATGGGAATGCGCACCGACGCCGAGCGGTTGCGGTTGGAATAGGCCAGGTTGATCGGCGCTTCGAACCCGGGCACCAGCCGCTTGTAGGAGTTGGTGGAGGGGTTGGTGAACGCCGAGATGGCCGGGGCGTGTTTGAGCAGTCCGCCGATGTAGAACAGCGCCAGCTCGCTCAGGCCCGCATACTTGTCCCCGGCGAAGAGCGGCTCGCCGTTCTTCCACAAGGACTGGTGAGTGTGCATGCCGCTGCCGTTGTCGTTGAACATGGGCTTGGGCATGAACGTGGCGATCTTGCCGTTCTGCTTGGCCACGTTCTTGATGACGTACTTGTACCACTGCAGGTTGTCCGCCGTCTTGATCATGGTGTCGTACTTGAAGTTGATCTCGTGCTGGGCGGGCGCGACCTCGTGGTGCGATTTCTCCAGTTCCAGTCCCAACTTCATCATCAGCAGGCACATCTCGTTGCGCAGATCCTGCAGCGAGTCCGAGGGCGCGGCGGGGAAATAGCCCTGCTTGTGGCGCACCTTGTATCCCTGGTTGCCGCCGCCGTCGTCACCGTTGCTCCACGGGGCCTCGTGGGAATCGATGAAGTAGTAGCCGCCGCCCGAGCTGGTGTCGAACGAGACCGCGTCGAAGATGAAGAACTCCGACTCCGGGGCGAAATACGCCGTATCGGCGACCCCCGTGGAGGTCATGTAGGCAATGGCCTTGCGCGCGATGTTGCGCGGGTCGCGGCTGTACGTTGTGCCGGTGACCGGGTCGCGGATATCGCAGATCAGCGAGAGGGTCGTGTCCGCGAAGAAGGGATCGATCTTGGCCGTGGTCGGATCGGGCACGACGGACATGTCCGAGGCGTCGATGGTCTGCCACGCCCGGATGCTGGAGCCGTCGAAGAACAGCCCGTCCTCGAAGAGGTCCGCAGTGAGAAACGTGGGTGGAATCTGGAAGTGCTGCCAGGTGCCGATGAAGTCCATGAACTTCATATCGACCATCTTGGCGCCTTCGTCCTTGGCGAGTTTCAAGACATCGGCTGGTGTTTTGGTCATTGCTGCTGCCTTTCCGAATTATTCGCTGCTCACGATGGAATTGAACGTGCAACGCTGGGGGCGTCCTCCGCCCGTGCGGCCGCATGCGGTGCGGCGCCTCAGATGGCGCTTTCGCCCGTTTCGCCGGTGCGGATGCGGATCACGTCTTCCAGTGGAATGATGAAAATCTTGCCATCCCCGATGCGCCCCGTCTTGGCGGTCGAGGTGATGGCGTCCACCGCCGCTTGCACTTGATTGTCGGGAAGCACAACCTCGATTTTGATCTTCGGGAGAAAATCAACGACATATTCGGCACCGCGGTACAACTCGGTGTGTCCTTTCTGTCGTCCGAAGCCCTTGACCTCGGTCACCGTAATGCCCTGGATACCGATGGCGTTGAGGCTCTCCTTCACTTCTTCGAGCTTGAACGGTTTGAT
>JACQHH010000173.1 GCA_016199125.1 Candidatus Lambdaproteobacteria bacterium | reverse complement strand
TGCTTGCGCCCGCCCTGAGGCGGAATGTTGGCCACCGTGCCCTCGATCACCTTGAGCAGGGCCTGCTGCACGCCCTCGCCGGAGACGTCGCGCGTGATGGAGACGTTCTCGCTCTTGCGCGCGATCTTGTCGATCTCGTCGATGTAGACGATGCCTTCCTCGGCCCGCTCGATGTCGTAGTCGGCATTCTGCAGCAGCTTGAGGATGATGTTCTCCACGTCCTCGCCCACGTACCCGGCCTCGGTGAGCGTGGTGGCATCGGCCATGGCGAAGGGCACGTTGAGCAGGCGCGCCAGCGTCTGGGCCAGCAGGGTCTTGCCCGTGCCCGTGGGCCCGATCATGAGGATGTTGCTCTTCTGCAGCTCCACGTCGTTGGTATTGGACGCGGACAGACGGATGCGCTTGTAGTGATTGTAGACGGCGACGGAGAGAATCTTCTTGGCGTGCACCTGCCCCACCACATAGCTGTCCAGGATGTCGCGGATCTCGAAGGGCTTGAGCAGCTTGTTGTCCTGCTGGTTGAGCTGCTCCTTGCTCCATTCCTCTTCCATGATGTCATTGCACAGTTCGACGCACTCGTTGCAGATGTAGACCGTCGGGCCTGCAATGATCTTTTTGACGTCGTTCTGAGATTTGCCGCAGAAGGAGCATCGCAGGATGTTCCCTTTCGACTGGCTCATAAAAATTCTCCGTCGAGTTGGTCAAGCACTGGCAACTCTGCCTTCACCGGCATCCCCGCGACGCAGGACATCCCGATTCCGATCATGCTCAGATCAATGGATCGTGGCGCAGGCACGACATGGCCGTATCACGCGTTACCATCTCCCACCGCGCGAATCAACGGCAATGGCCAGCCTGATTGAAACTCATCATACCCTACTTCCTCCCGTCAGGGAAGAACGCGCGCCGCGCCGCGCGCCCGCGGGCCAGGGCGGAAAGCCGCGCCAGGACAGGGCCCAGGCGCCGTGGGCCCCCGCAGGCGTTGGATGCACGCCCGGCCCGGCGGGTTCGCCCGCGCCGCGCGGCAATGTAGAATGTTTGTCCGTTGCCCATCCAGGGCCGCCCGCCGCGCAACGGCCTGCGCCAATCGCTAATAGTAGTAGCGCACGGCGAAAGACGGGAAGCCGGACGAGCTGAGGTTGGTGGTGGTGCGTTTGCCCACCGACTGCGTGCCCAGGCCCAGCTCCATGGCCAGTCCCAGATCGGGCAGCGAGGCGAAGAACAGCTCCACCCCCAGGAAGCCGCGCAGGCTGGTGCCCGTCGCGTCGAAGGTGGAAGCGCTGCTGGAATCCACGACGCTGATGTAGCCGGCCGAGCCGCCATAGTAGAGGTCCACGTTGCCGCGCCGCTGGAACACCTGCGCGTAGCGCAGCTCCAGCGAGAAGATCTCCAGCAGCTTCGTGCTGCCCTGGGTGGAATTGAAGAAGCCGAGCTGGAAGTCGAGCGAATCGTGGTCCGAGAGCCAGTACTTGAGGGAGAGGGCGTCCACGCCGAATTCGGCCAGTTGCCCGGCCAGCGTGTTGGGCTGGGAGCGGTGATAGTAACCGAAGCCCATCTTGCGCGTCAGGTCGCGGGCCTTGTCGTCGTATTCGACCAGCACGATCTCCGCCTTGCGCACCTGGATCACGCCGAAGCCCTGATCCGACTGGATGGAGATGGACTCTTCGTCCGCCGCGGTGATCTTGCCCTTGATCACCTCGCCGGTCTTCAGATGCACGGTTTCGCCAAAGGCCGGGCCCGCCAGCAGAACGAGCACTGCCGCAATCCAGAGCCATTTCATCTTCATGAGGGTTCTCTCGGTTGTACCTCGGCCCCGGGGGCCGGTCTCCCGCGGTGTCGCGTGGCACATGGGGAGACGGGTCACGCAGTTGACGATACGCTGTGTGCGGTCAGGCTGCAGCACGGCAACACCTTCCGGATGGTCCTGCAGCGTTCAATGCAAGTTTGCCGCCACACGCGGCGCCGACGGGAGAGGCCCCCGCCTCCGAGCTTACCGCCGGGGGGACGGCATTGAAATCGTTGTGCAAAATGCCTCCGTGGCACCTGCTTGCGCTGCCGCTGGATGGGGGTGCGCCGCGCCGCGTGAGCCCTTGGCGGTTGGCAGGAACCGCCGAATCGTGGCAGTCTATCTATCGCTATCTATCGATTGCATCGCCTCCATCCGGCGCCGCGACAATCCCCGCGGCCGCCCCTGCGCCGCGCGCGCCCGTCTCCCATCTCGGCTCAGCGTATGCTTCGCATGTGGAACAGGAAGAATCTGTTCAGGCTGCTGCTGTTGCTCGGCGTCTCCGTGCTGGTGACGATCCTCATCGCGCCCAACCTGAATCTGGTGCCGGCGCGGTACAAGGAAGGCGACATCATTCCGCAGGACATTGTCATTTCGGACAACGTGACGCTCAAGGACGAGCGCTCCACCGATCTGCGGCGCCAGGAGGCGCTGGCCGACTTTCCCCCGGTCTACGACTTCGACCCGCGGCTCAAGGCGTCCACCATCGATGCGGTGCGCACGGCCTTCAAGCAGGCCCGCGACGCCCTGAGCGAGCAGTCGCGCGCGCGCACCGATTCCGTGGAGCGGATCCGCCAGAATTCCAAGGAGCGCCTCACCGCCCTGGCGCAGCGCAAGGACAGTCAGGTGCGCCTGCAGCGGCTGGGCTTCGAGAAGGGGCTGCTGGTGTCCGAGATCGGCCAGCTCTCCGAGGTGGCCACCCCGGACGAAAAGCAGCTTGACCGGCTGCAAAAGGCGCGCTTCGACCTGCTGACCATCGACGCGCAGATCGCCGGCGCCGAACAGGACGGGGCGCAGCTCAAGGCGCGCAGCGAGCAGCTCGAAAAGGCGGCGGTGGAACTGCAGGCCGCGCAGCAGCGCATCGTCGCCAGCGAGTCCCAGGCGTTGCAGGTGATGAAGGCGGAGTTTGAAAAGACCCTGCGCACCACCGTGGAGGAGGCCACCTTCGCCGTGCTGCGCGACGCCCAGTTCAATCCGGAGCTGGAGCGCGCCGTGGTGCTGCTGCTGTCCCCGGCCCTGGAGGCGCGCATCGTGACGGCCAAGGAGACCCTGGCCGGTCAGCGCAACGTGATCCAGGTGCAGAACCTGGGCACCGGACAACTGGAGCGCTTCGAGGCCCTGGACACCGTGGTGGACGTGCCGGGCGTGCGCGCCAACGTCAACCGCCGCGGACAGGAGATGGAGATCGCCGCCAGCCGCAGCGTGGCCCGGACGCGCGAGGCCGTGATCGCCCTGGCCCAGCGCCTGGTGCGCCCCACGCTCACCGAGAACAAGGGCGAGACCGAGCGGCTCAAGGGCGAGCTGCGCGAGTCGGTGAGCCCGGTGTTCTTCAACATGAAGAAGGGCACCGTGGTGGCCAAGGCCGGCGACGTGGCCACGGCCCAGCAGGTGGAGATCATCAAGGCGCTCAACGCCTACAACCTGAGCAACCCCAAGTATCCGCAGATCATCGGCACCTTCCTCATCGTGCTGCTCTCGCTGGCGCTGGTCTACCAGCTCATCAACCGGCGCACGGTGCGCGTGGGGCCCAAGGGCATGCCGCGCATGATCCTGCTGGCGCTGCTGATGCTGGTGACGCTGGCCTTGGCGCAGTTGCTGCTGTGGATCGTGCCGCCGCTGACCACGGTCTACGACTTCATTCCAGCGCGCAGCTTCAACTTCCTCATTCCCGCGGCGCTGACGGCCATGCTGGGCGGCATCCTGATGGGCTTCGAAGTGGGGGTGTACCTGGGCTTCGCCGTGGCGCTCTACGTGGCCATCCTGCTGGGCAACAGCTTGCCGGTGTTCATCTTCGCCATGATGGGCAGCGTGGTGGCGGCCATTCCCATGCGGCATTTCGAGACGCGCTCGGCCATCTGGGAGCAGGGCTTGCGGGTCTCGGCGATCAACGTGCCGGTGCTGCTGGTGCTGGCGCTGCTGGAGCAGGCCCCCCTCTCCTGGACGCTGGCGCTGGACGTGGGCATGGGCATCGCCAACGGGCTGCTGGTCTCGCTGCTCACCTCCACCCTGCTGCCGCTGGTGGAGCGCCTGTTCGACATCACCACCAACCTGCGGCTGCTGGAGCTGTCCAACATGAACAACCCGGCGCTGAAGGAGCTGGCCGTGCGCGCGCCGGGCACCTACCACCACAGCATCGTGGTGGGCAACCTGAGCGAGTCGGTGGCCGAAGCGGTGAAGGCCAATCCGCTGCTGGTGCGCGTGGCCTCGCTGTACCACGACCTGGGCAAGATGATGTGCCCGCTGTACTTCGTGGAGAACCAGCACCAGCGCAATTATCACGAGGATCTGCCGGCCAAGACCTCGGCGCGCATCATCATCAACCACGTCAAGGACGGCATCGAGCTGGCCAAGCGCTACCGGCTGGGCAAGGCCATCACGGACATCATCGCCCAGCATCACGGCGATTCCATCGTGCGCTTCTTCTTCCACAAGGCGCAGGAGGAGCAGGCCGACGTGCCCAGCCCCCTGGACAAGGACGACTTCCACTATGCCGGGCCCAAGCCCCAGACCAAGGAGGCCGGGGTGGTGATGCTGGCCGACGTGACGGAGGCGGCCATCCGCAGCCTGGACGACCCCTCGCCGGATACGATCCGGGAGATGGTGCAGAAGCTGGCCACGCGCGTGTACATGGAAGGCCAGCTTGACCAGTCGGGCATGACCTTCAACGATCTCAACTACATCGAAAAGTCCTTCACCAAGCTCCTGTTGAGCATCCACCACCACCGCATTTCCTATCCTGAGCTGAAGGTGCTGGGCGACGGAAAGAGCGACCCCCATGACGAGAGCGGCGCCGATTCCGCTGAGCTGGCCGCGCGGAAGGTCTCCGGATCTTGATCCGCGGGTCATCCGCCGAGCCCTGCGCAGCTTCCTGGCCGGGCTGGGCTTTGCGCGGCACGGCGTCTCCCTGCTGCTGGCCGACGACGCCGCGCTGGCGGCGCTGAACAGCCGCTATCGCGGGCGCGACACCCCCACGGACATTCTCTCCTGGAGCTACCGGGACGACCCGGCCCCGGATGCGCCACGCACCGCCGCCGGAGGGGCACCGCGGGCCGCCGCGCCGCCGCTGCTGGGGGAGCTGGCCGTGTCCCTGGAGCGCGTGCGCGCCCAGGCCGCCGAGCATGGCTGGGACGCCCAGACCGAGCTGCTGCGCCTGCTGGCCCACGGCTGCGCGCACCTGGCCGGCTACGACCACCAGACCAGGGCGGCCGACCGCGTCATGCGCGACCTGGAAATCGAACTTCTGCCGGGGGTGGGGTTGGGGGG
>JACQHH010000172.1 GCA_016199125.1 Candidatus Lambdaproteobacteria bacterium | reverse complement strand
AGACCGTGCGCGGCGGCCTGGGGAGGGGACTGCTGGCCGTGGGCTGGGGCGCGCACACGCTGATCCTGGCCTCCCAGGTCTTCGGCGCGGGGTCGCCCACGCCGCCCTATCTGAGCGTGGCGGCCTGGCTGGCCCTGGTGCTGTTCTTCGTGGCCCAGCGGCGGCACAAGAACACGGTCTTCGGCTTCATCCTGCCCCCCTTCGCCATCGCGCTGCTGCTGCTGTGGGAGATCACGGTGCGCCGGCAGATGGCGGCCGCGCCGATCGACCTGGTGCCCCTGCCCTACCAGGCGCTGCTGATCACGCACATCACGACCGTGCTGGCCGGACACCTGCTGTTCGCCCTGGCCTGCCTGTTCGGCATCGCCTACCTGTACTCCGAGCACCTGCTGAAGACCAAGATGGTGCAAGGGGTCATCGGCCGCTTCCCTTCGCTGAGCCGGCTGTCGCGGCTGAACCACAAGGCCATCGCGCTGGGCTTCTTCTTCCTCTCCGTGGGGATCATCCTGGGCTTCCTGGCCGCGGGCGAGCACGCGCAGCCGGGACAGTTGTTTTCCATGCGCCAGGTGATCCCGGTGCTGACGTGGCTGCTCTACGCGGCGTTCCTGCTGGAACATTCGGTGCAGGGCCGGCGCGGGCGCTTCGGCGCCATCTGGTCCATCGTGGGCTTCATCGTGGTCAGCACGTCGCTGGCCTTCGAGCTGTCCATCGTGCTCTCCAGGGCCTAGCCTCCCGACAATTTCCCGCGCTGACCGCCGGGCGGTCGCAGCAGGGTCGCGCGCGCCCCGCACGGCCGCGCAGCGGTGTGATGCAGCGTGCCGCGGCGCAACGGGCGGACAGCCCGGCGGCGATCTTCCCGCGGCGTGGACGCTATTTCCTGCTGTCGGATTGCGGCGGCGCGTCGGTCTGCGGCAGGGAGGGGGCGTCGGGCGCGGCGGCCTGGGGCGCCGGCGTGCCGGGCGCGGCGGGCGCGGCGGCCTGCTGCACCGGGGCGCCGGGGGCCGTTGCCGCGCCGGGGCCCGTGGGAGCGGGCGGCGCGCCCTGGGGCGCCGGTTCCTCGGTGCGGGCCGGCTCGGCCCCGCCGGTGACCACCGACGTGCTGGGGTGCTCCACCGTGAGAAAGGCCAGCGCCAGCGACGTGGCCATGAACACCACGGCCATGCCCGTGGTGAACTTGGTGATGAAGGTCGATTGGCTGCGGCCGAAGGTGGCCTGGCCCACGCCGCCGAAGGCCGCGCCCAGCTCCGCGCCGCGGCCCGATTGCAGCAGCACCACGAATACCAGGCCAATGGCCACCAGGACGTGCAGGATGAGGAGGGCTATGAACATGTCTTCCGAAGGCTAGCGTTTGGCGTGATGGATGATGGCCAGAAAGGCATCGGGTTTCAGGCTGGCGCCGCCCACCAGGGCCCCGTCGATCTGCGGCTGGGCCAGCAGGTCGCCCGCGTTGCCCGCGTTGACGCTGCCGCCGTAGAGGAGCCCGATGCGCGCCGCGGCGTCGTCGCCGAACTGCTCGGAGAGCACGCGGCGAATCAGCGCGTGCATCTCGTTGGCCTGGGCCGGGGTGGCCGTGCGGCCGGTGCCGATGGCCCACACGGGCTCGTAGGCCACGGTCAGGTCCCCGGGCACCTCCAGCCCCCGCAGCGCCGCGTGCACCTGGCGCCACACGACCGCCTCGTGCTCGCCGGCTTCCCGCTCGGCCAGGGTCTCCCCGACACAGAGGATGGGCTCGATGGCCACCTGGTGCAGCGCCATCAGCTTGGCGCGAATGAACTCGTCGTCCTCGCCGAACAACTGGCGGCGCTCGGAGTGGCCCACGATGCACACCGCCACGTTCAGCTCGGCCAGCATGTGCGCCGAGACCTCGCCGGTGAAGGCGCCCTCGGGCTCGGGATGCACGTTCTGCGCGCCCAGTTGCACCGCAGAGCCCTTCAGCCGCCCCGCCATGGCGTGCAGGAACGGCGCCGGCGGGCACACCGCCACGCGCGGGGCGCCCCGGCCATTCATGGCCGCCAGCCCCTGCTGCAACGCCGGGGCAAAGGTCGCGATGAGGGCCTCGGAGCCGTTCATCTTCCAGTTGGCAACGACAAACTTTTCGCTCATGGTCCGTTCGGTGTGCACCGTCAGTCAAGGGCCCTCAGGCAATCTTGTTATGCTAGCCGAAGCAGGGGCAAATTGAAACGCCGCCGGGCCAGGAATTTCGCGCGGCCCTGGAGCGGCGGGCGCCGTGGCCCGTGCCGCGCGGGGCGGAGCGCGCCGACCCTCGCGGCGGCCCCCACCGGGCGACGTCCGCGGGCACGCCGCGGGGTACCCCGCCGCCCGCCGCGGAACGCGCCGGGCGCTTGTATCGACAGGGGCGATACGTTACGATTGCCCCCACACATTTTGACCCATCCGGCACTGTCCAACAGCGATTGCAGCAGCCACGAACAAGCTCAGGACCGGCATTGTAGAACCTGAACGCATCAGCCCCAATTCGCCATGGCCGGAAACCCGCTCGTGAGCTCGGCGCCACTGGAGACCGCCCTTCCGGCCAAACGGCCGGAGCGGCTGGTGTCCCTGATCAGCAACGCGCCGCCCAGCCAGATCACCGGCCTGGAGGATTTTCTCTCGGTCTTCAACACGGGCGACGTGGGGGCGGAGGTCAACCCGTTCCGGTTCGTCATTTCGCGCAAGGCGCGGCGGGGGCTGGGCGGCAAGTTCGGCAAGGGCCTGACCACCGAGGTGGTCGAAAACATCGTCATCAATCCCAACGAGGATCTCTTCGGGCTGCGGCGCTGGCTGGGGGCCATCCGCTCCAACCCGGCCAGCGTGCTGCTGCTGAACGTGAACAAGATTCGCGACGATGCCCTGGCCGCGCCGCTGGTCTTTTCCATCATGTTCAAGACGGGGCGGCCGATCCTGGTCACGGGGGTGGACGAGACCATGCAGGATCAGCTCTTCGCCGAGCCCGACCTGACCTTCAAGAGCGTCCCCATCACCTTGCAGCGCAATCCCGAGCTGACCGAGCAGTTGCTGGTGCGGGTGCAGCGCCGCAAGGGCTTCATCAACAGCATCCGCAGCCTGCTGGACTTCGATTTCTTTCCGCCGGACATCCGCGACAAGATCGCCAGGATCAACGCGGGCGGCGACCCCACGGAGCTGTCCCGGGAGGAAGTCGTCAACATGGCCGTGATCGCCGACCTGGCGTCGCGCTACCAGCACGTGCTGGAGCAATTCAAGAGCGGATATGCGGGCGGCACGATCCAGATGCAGCAGCTCGTCTCCATGTTCGAGCTGCTGCTGGCCGACCTGCCCATCTCCCAGGCCATCGAGGCCTTCAAGCCCTACCTGGGCGACGAGGGCGTGGCGGCCCAGCAGGCCGGCACCCTCACCTCCAAGCCCGCGCTCTTCGGCTACATCCACAAGCATCTCAATTCGCGCGACGGCAGCACGCGCGGCTCCAAGCTGGATCCCAAGGCCGAGTTCGCGCGGGCGCTGGGCAGCGTGGTGATCCGCCACCGGCTGCGGGTGGATCCGTTCCTGTGGAAGCGCTGCGCGTTCCTGGGCAACCGGGCCCCCTCGGAGCATGCGGTGGCCAAGTCGCTGCAACCGCTGCACGGGGCGCTGCTGCAGGCCCTGGAGGCCAACCCGGGCCAGGTCACCAGCGAGGTCAAGGCCATCCTGGGCCGGGAGACCTTTGACCTGCTGCGCATGGCCACCGTGCCGCAGGAGCAGGTCAAGTCGGAGAACGACCAGCGGCGCAAGCGCGCGGCCATGCGCCTGCTCTCCCAGCTCGAGATCAACGGGTTCAACCCGGCCGAGGTGGTGCAGGATCCGGGCAAGTACAAGGAGCTGCTGGCCGGGCCGGAGACCTTTGCCGAGTTCTACGTCAAGCGCGACATTCCGGTGCGCGACCTGCGGCACATCGTGGCCAACCTGGAGGTGGCCACCTCCTACGTGGAGGCAATTGCCGAGCAGGTGCGCAAGAGCACCCTGGACGTGATCCAGTCCCACGCCAAGGACCGCGAGCGCATCCTGCGCAAGATCTACATCGTCAAGGCGCTGCCGGAGCTGGTGAACTTTTCCTTCTTCCTGGGCGACAAGGGGCTGGCCAGCATCGAGCGCCTGTGCGGCATGAGCATCCTGCGCTCGCGCTTCGGCCTGGACGTGCACGCCAAGCCCATCGAGTTCGACTCCATCGGGCTGTTCGTCGATCCCAGCGAGACGCCCCTGGGCAAGCTGGCCAACGAGCCGGAGCTGCTCAGCCACGCCTACACCGAGATGATGGCCTTGCAGGTGGAAACCCACGGCAAGCACATGATCGAGAAGAAGATCAACTACTACCAGTCGACCTTCGGCGAGAACTTCTTCGAGGTGATCTACAACAACGTGGTCACCGAGCACGACCTGCCCGTCTCCTCGAACCAGTTCGCGACCATCATCCGCGAGCGCGGGGTGCTGGGCAACCTGGATGCCCGCGGGTGGAAGAACGAGCAGGACGACCAGATCGTCGATCCGTTCCTGACCTTCAGCAGGCTGGAGGCGAAGAAGGGCGAGGAAGGGGCGGCGAATCCGGCCCTGGCGACCTTCGAGGAGACCTTCAAGCGCCACTCGGCCACCTTCCGCCAGATGCTCAACGAGCTGAAGGCGTTTGCCGAGGGCAATCCGGACCCCTCGGACATCAAACCGGTGATCTGGAGCCTGTTCAAGCGCGGCGTGTACAACCTGGCCAGCGTCGATGCGCGCGAGGAATTCCGCAAGGGCCCCAGCTACAAGACGCTCAAGGAGCTCATCGCCAAGATTTCCTCGGAGAACTATTCGGTGTTCGCCAAGGAAACGGACAAGGGCGTGAAGATCTTCGTGCCGCGCCGGTATCATGCGCTGACGCTGTTGGGCAACCGCTTCGCGTTCCTGGTGGAAAACAAGGTCGTGCGCTACCAGCTCCTGGTCACGCCCATCACCCAGCCCGACCAGATGGACCCCGTCTCGCGGGTCTTCTTCGAGAACATCGAGCAGATCTTCGGCTCGGCCGGCGGACCCCCGGAGTACCGCGCGCTGGTGCAGTCCACCGAGGACATCCGGCGCGCCGAGCAGGAGTGGCGCAGCTACAGCCAGTACCTGGCCTTCGCCCTGCTGGATCGCCTGCTGAACGAGACGGTCATCAAGGAGCTGCTGCCCGGCAAGGTGCGCGCGGAGAACCTGTTCTACATTCCGGATTCCAAGAAGCTGTGCCTGGGCCCGGCCATGGGCGCCGGCCAGGTGCTGCCCTTCTCCAAGATCCTGCAGGCCCCGGAGAACAACGGCAACATCCAGAAGAACCCGCGCTCCAGCTCCACCACCATCGACGACTTTGCCATCGAGGTGCACAAGATCGGCCGGGTGCGCGAAGAGCTGGAAAGCGTGCGCGGCATCTCCGAGGACGTGCTGGACATCCTGCAAAACCTGACGCACTCCAAGGGCGAGAGCGCCTCGGTGCTCAAGTACGAGCACAATCTGCAGCTCATGATCCGCCTGCTGTCCAAGCCCATCCGCCAGGTGCGCGAGGAGGACGTCCAGGCCCTGCACACCGTGGCCCGCGAGATCCGCGAGATCCTGCGCGGCATGTACTCCGGCGTGCACAGCAACAGCGTGGCGAACCTGTTGCAGAACGAGCTGCAAGCCCGCCGCAGCGACGGCCACAACCTCAAGCTCAGCTACAGCGACGGCTGCATCATCGAGAAGGCCGAGGTGAAGGTGATGCAGAAGGTCACCGCCGAGGACGGCGCGGTGAGCCGCAAGCAGAAGAAGATGGAAGTGGAGCTGGACGCGACCCACCAGACGCTGGCCATGCGCATCCGCGAGGTGATCAACACCCAGAAGCTGCTGCAGGCCAAGCAGCACATCGTGTTCTCGCCCGAGGGCCAGAAGAAGAAGCAGGTGGACTACATCCTGGACATCGTCGAGACGCTGCTGGCGCTGCGCGGCAAGGCCGTGACGTTCTACATCGACAACACCATGCTCGCCGACACCCAGGAGCAGCGCCTGGCCACGCGCATCAAGCCGCACAACTTCTTCGAGATGGGCCTGCTCAAGCCCACGCCGGCCGAGGGCATGAACGTCGTCGCGGAGACCGACCCGCTCAGCGGCCGCACGCGGGTGCTGAAGAGCGGCGGCAACGGGCAATCGCCCGCCCCGCCGGCCGATGCGGCGGCCCCGCCCGCGCCCACCGTCCCGGCCGCGCCTTCCGCCGGCAAGGAGACCTTCTTCCGCTGCTCGCGCAAGGCGGGCATCGAATACCGGCTGGACCACGAGTCCAGCAAGTACTTCTACAACGACGGCGGCAACTGGGTGCCCTCGCGCGCCCTGCCGGTGGACCTGGGCACGGGGGCCACGTCGACCATCCTCATGACCAGGCTGGGGACGGGCAAGCTGCAATTCCACGGCATCATCGGCAAGGAAGTGCTGCTGCCCGAGGCCGGCCCCGCCCAGCCGCCCACCGTGTGCGCCTTCGCTTTCCTGGACCGCACCGTGCGCGTGGTCAACGAGGGCGGCAAGGCCGTGGTGCGCGTGGACAAGCGCGAGGACAGCTTCCTCGACGAGCTGCGCTCCGTGTGACGCACCGCCAGGGCATCGTGTGCAACCGCTCTGCTTACGCCCCGCGGGTGGCCGGTGCAACGGCCCTGGCGGCACCCGGCGGACGGCTCAGCGGCGGCCCGGATCGCCCAGGGCCGTGCGGATGGCGGCACCCACCTGCGCGATGCGCCCGTTGGCGTAGGGCTGGCGCGCGCGGCGCTGGCCCTCGTAGCGCGGCACCACGTGGAAGTGGACGTGCGGCACCTCCTGCCCCGCCGCGCTGCCGTTGTTCAGCGAGAGATTGTAGTGCGTGGTGCCCATGGCGGCCATCACGGCGCGGGCCACCTGCTGCACGGTCACGATCAGCGACTGCGCCAGCGGCTCGGGCAGCTCCTCGAAGCGGGCGATTTCCACCTTGGGCACGACCAGCGTGTGCCCCTCGGCGAAAGGATGGATGTCCAGGAACGCGAACTCGTGCTCGGTTTCCAGGATTTTCTCGCAGGGCAGCTCGCCGCGGATGATGCGTGAAAAAATCGTGCTCATGGGCAGACAGACGTGAGGCGCGCCCGCTGGCGCAGGGCGTGCGGATGGAGTTCAAGTGCCTGGGAATTTCTGTTAGATTCTAATAACAATCAGTGGGGGAGAACACAATTGCGGCGCGGACGGATGCGTCCCCAGCCGCCGGCCCGGCGCCCGTGACGCCGCAGCGGCCACACGGCCGACCCCTCCTCGCCGCGCCCATGGCCTGCCGCCGGGCGACATGCGACCCAGACCTGTGGAGACTTCCCATGCGCAACCAGTCCCAATCGGCCACCCCCGCTCCCGCGGACGTGCTGTACACGCGGTGCACCGTTGACCTGTCCTCGGGCCGGATCACCGTGGCGGAGGTGCCCTGCCGCAACCTGGAGGACGTGCTGGGGGGTTTCGGGCGTTCGTTCCAGCTCCTGGCCGAGCGCGACGTGTCGAACGCGCTGTCGCCGCAGAATCCGCTGATCGTGAACACGGGCCTGATGACCGGCTCCAGCGTGATGACCGGCCTGCGCACGTATTTCTCCGCCTACAGCCCCCTCAAGTGCTCCAACAAGGGCCTGCCGGCGGCCATGTGGTCGGCGGGCAGCGGCAAGTTCGGCAGCAAGCTCAAGTGGGCCGGCATCGACGAGCTGATCTTCGAGGGCCGCTCGGCCAAGCCGGTGATCGCCGTGGTCAGCGGCGGCAAGGGCGGCCCTCAGGTGCGCCTGGAGCCGGCGGACACGCTGCGCGGGCTGCACACTCATGCCAAGATCATGGCCCTGCACAAGGACTACGCCGACGCGCACTTTGCCGTGATCGGCCCCGCGGGCGAGAACTTCGAAAACGTGTACTACGCCGCCGTGGCCCTGAGCACCGAGAACGAGCTGAAATCCGGCGACGACAAGTGCCGCTTCGCCGGCCGGGGCGGCATGGGCACCATGATGGGCTACAAGAACCTGCTGGGCATCGTGGCCCAGAGCAAGGACAAGCTGGGCAAGCTGACCCCCGAGATCCGCGACCTCAACCGCGCCATCTCCACCGGCGCCGGCTCGGCGGCCTACCGCGAAAAGAAGACCGGGGGCATGGGCGGCACCTGGTCCAACTACGGCTTCATGGGCAAGCGCCACATCCTGCCCGAGAACAACTTCCGCCCCAAGGGCACGGGCCTGCCCGTGAAGCTGCAGCGCGAGGCCGTCGAGGATCAATTCGTGATCCGCGCCGAATCGTGCTTCCGCTGCGGCATCAACTGCCACAAGAACCTCTACGAGAAGCAGGGCGACGGCAAGCCGGGCGCCTTCCACGCCAAGTTCGACTACGAGCCGTTGAACCTGCTGACCACCAACCTGGGCGTACACGATGCGCAGCAGGCCTGGCGGCTGGTGGCCCTGGTGGACAACCTGGGCATGGATTCCATCTCCTGCGGCGCCACGGTGGGCTACGTGCTGGACTACAACGAGCGGCATCCCCAGAAACCCCTCTACAACGGCGCCACGTTCGGCCAGTTCGAGAAGATCATGGAGCTGATCGAGCAGACCGGCACGGGCAAGCTGGCCGCGGTGGGCCGGGGCGTGAAGCGCCTGGCCGATGCGCTCCACGAGCCGGGCTACGCCATGCACGTCAAGGGGCTGGAGCTGCCGGCCTACCTGCCGGAGACCAACCCGGGCTATCCGTGGGCCATCGCCGGCGGCCACATGTCCATGAGCACCTTCCTCTCCCTGGTCATCGAAAAGGACACCAGCCTGGACTACTGGGTCACCAACATCACCAAGCGCGGGCTGATGCAGGTGCGCGACGATCTGGTGGGCCTGTGCAAATTCGCCGGCACCAACAACCAGCAGGTGCTGGACGCCATCAAGGCCACCACGGGCCTGGAGATCTCCGCGGATGACCTCAAGGCCGCCACCCGCCGCGCCTTCGTGCGCGGGTTGGCCCTGGAGCGCAAGCAGCAGTACGACGACAGCGACTACACGCTGCCCGCGCAGGTCTTCGAGAGCCCCAACGACAAGCTGGGCGTGCCGCATTTCGTCACGCGCGAGTTCTTCGCGGAGCTGAAGACCAAGGTCTGGGAAGTGTTCAACAAGGACATCCAGGCCCTATGAGCGTGAGCATCTCCTTTCCCGCCCTGATCGCCGAGCGCATCGGCGT
>JACQHH010000180.1 GCA_016199125.1 Candidatus Lambdaproteobacteria bacterium | reverse complement strand
TGCGCTGGAGCGCGACCCGGCCCAGGTGCTGCTGGACGTACAGGATGACCGCGTGAGCGTGGAGCAGGCCCGCAAGCGCTACGGCGTGGTCATCGACGCCGACGCCGCCCGCGTGGACCTAGCGGCAACCCGTGCCGAGCGCGAGGCCCTGCGCCGCAGCCGCGGGCCCATCGACTGGGTGTTCGACCACGGACCGCGGGGCCGACACAACGGCGACAGCGCCGCGGAGCCGCCCCGCCCTGTTTAAGGCCGAGCGACAACGCCTGTGCGTCACGATTGGTTGACGCGCGTCTATTCGATGCGAATGCCCGCCTCGCCGCGCACCGCCACGATGTTCTGGTCGCCGAACAATTCCCAATCCATGGGCCGGTAGTGCGGCAGGGGCACCGCGCCGTCCGGCAGCAGCCGATACAGCCGAAACCCTTCCAACAACCTGGCGAAGTCGCGCATGAACACGCGGCTGATCACGTGCATTTCATTGAATTCGAATTGGATGACGTCGATCATCGCGCGCCGCAGGGCTTCGTGCGCGCCCTGCAACACGCTCAGCTCGTGTCCTTCCGTATCGATCTTGAGCAGGTCGATGTGCGCCAGGCCATGCATGCGGATGAATTCGTCCAACGTCGTGACATCCACTTCGTGGGCCTTGACCGGCGCCTCGTGGAGATCGTCGAACACGGCCCGGTACACCGACGCATGGGTCGATCCGTCGCGCTCGGCGTAGTCAAAGAGCGTAATGCGGCCCGGCTGGTCGCCACAGGCCAGGTGGAACGCCTTGAATCCTCGCTGCGCGGCCTGTGCACTGAGTCGGTCGAAGGTCTCAGGGTGAGGCTCGAAGGCGTACACCTGCACGCCGGGATGCTGCGCCAGCACTTGTGCCGCGTAGCCGCCCTCGTTGGCGCCCACGTCCAGCACCACGGCTCCGGCGGGCCAGCCGCGCGCAAGCTGAGAGATGAAGTGCCGTTCGCCGCTGCTCCCGAAGCTGCCGGAATTCTGGATGCCCAGGCCATGTACGGCCAGGCGAAACAGCACATGATGCAGCCGATAGAAACGCTTGCGCACGAACAGGCGGCGGTATCCCCGCCCCAGCCATCCTTTGAATTTCCGGCTCACGACAGCTCCATTGGTGGTGCCTTGTCCGAGCCTCCGCCCGGAAAGGTCGTCTCGCGACTCAGTCCGTCGCGATGCGAAACGTCGACGGATGCAACAGGATATACACCACGCTAACGGTCATGCTGCCGACGCGCACCGCCACGTATGCCAGGAAGGCATAGGCCGCGCCGGTGATGCCGTAGGCGGGCAACCACAGCAGCAGCGCCGCCACCAGCGTCACCAAGGCGGCATTGATGCAGGCGGCCTTCAGTTTCAACAGGCGCAGGGCCTGGTGAATCTTCTCGAACAGCAGGCTGAACGCCAGCAGCGTCTCGCCGACGATGACGATCTGGAACAGCGCAATCGATGGCTGGAAGCGCGCCCCCAGCAGCCAGTCGATGAGCGGCGGCACCACGGCGAAGGCCACCAGCAGGACCGCCGCCGCGAGCACCGCATAGAGCAGCAGCAGCTTGCCCAGAAGGATCACGAAGGCCCTGTGATCCGCCTTGCCCATGAAGTACGGAAACATGTTGTCCGCGATGGCCGAAAAGGCGAAGCGTGCCACTACTGTAAATGAAAGGGCCATGGACAAGTGCGAGATCGTGGACACGTCCTGCAGCAGCCGCTCGCTGAGCGCCAGCAGCAGGAACGGCGCCAGCGTGGTGGGCACCAAGCCCACACTGTCCCAAAACGAAAAGCGCAGCACCGCCACGTATGGATAGCTGTGCAGGGCCGCGAATGCCGCTCGCCGGTAGCGCCACAATACCCCGGCGGCAAAGGCCCCCATGCTCAATGCCAGCCCCGCCAGCGCCCCGCGAAAGCCGTCCAGCAGAGCGCACGCGAGCACCAGCGCCACGAACGAGGCGCGTTGCAGCAGGATGAGCCACGCGCGCTCGCCGCCGCGCTTGTCGGCGATCAGGTAGGCGGCCACGTAATTGAACACGGCGTGCAGCGGCGCCAGCCAGACGAAGGTATCCAGCAGGCGCGTTGCCGCTGCGTCGTCGAACACGGTGCCTGCCTGCCGAAAGGCCGCATAAGCCAGCAGCGCCACGGCCCCGCCAATTCCCAGCATGCGCAACGCACCGGCCAGATGATAGTCCGGACGGTTTTCGCGCACGCCGTACCACATCATGGCCGTGGGCAATCCTAGCGTCAGCAGCGAGGCGCCCATGTTGATGCTTTCGATCAGCAGGGCGATGCGTCCGAACTCCTCCAGGGACAGCCAGCGTCCCAGCAGGATGCGCATGGCGAAGGCCAGCACCTGCACGGCGACCAGGGCGACAAAGGTGTGGACAATGCCCTTGGCCCGCAGCGAGGCAAGCTTGGCTGCAACAAAGCTCAAGGCGCCGCGCATGACGCGATGACCTCGCTGAAGGCGTCGATCATGACCTGCGGTGCGTAGTCCGCACGCAAGGACAAGGAACCCTGCCCAAATTGCGCACGCAGCGCGGGGTCGCCGCTGAGCCGGCCCAGCGCCGAGGCAAGAGCGGCAATGTCCTTGTCCGCAACGATGAATCCGTTGATGCCCTCGCGCACGACTTCCCCCGCGGCACCCACGGCCGTGGTGACCACCATGGGCTTGCCGTGGGCCAGGGCCTCGTTGCACACCAGGCCCCAGGCCTCGAAGGCGCGTTTGCGGGTGGACGGGAGTACGAATATGTCGCACAGGTCGTAAATGACGTGCTTCGCCGCATCGCCCACGAATTCCTCGATGAAGATCGCCTTGCGCAACGCCAAGCGCCGGGCGAGGGCCTTGTTCTGGGCCAGCAGGGGACCATTGCCGGCGATGACCAGATGCGGCGCCGCGGCGCCACCGTCCCGCTCGGCCTGCTCCAACCGTCCCTGGGCCCGCAGCAGTTGCCCGTGCCCCTTGAAGGCCACGTGGCGGCCGATGGCGCAGACCAGCGTGCCCGTGGATTTGAGCGGCGCCAGGCGGCCATACAGCGGATGCGCGGGATCGGCCGGCTGTGCCTCGTAGTCGACGATGTTGGGCACGCGGCGGAGCTTTTGCGCCGGAATGCCGCGGCCGGTCAGAAATTCGATGTGCCGCACACCCGGCACGATGATCCCGGCGGAATGCAACAGCATCTGCTGCTCGAAGGGACGGCGCAACAGGCGGCGCGGATGCCGGATCGTGTTCCATTCCACGCTCCACGGGACGAATGGCGTGCCCGTGTGGCGTGCCACACCATAGGCCGTCGCCGTGTTGTAGTCTCCGATGTCGCCCCCCACGATCAGGTTGTAGCGCCGTCGGCGCAACGCGCGCCTCAGCCCGGGGACGATGAAGTAGGCACTGGCATAGGGAATGCGGTAGCCGCGCTGGATGGTTGCCTGAAGGTCGGCGGGCACTTCCGACGGCTGCTGGTTGAAGAAGAAAAAATCGATCTCAAATCGTGCGGCCAGCGCCCTGAACAGGAAGTGACGATAGGGCAGGCACTGGTTGTGCACAACAGCTATTCGCATTCCATCGGTCCTGCGATTGATTTTTCCCACGCCGCCAAATGGCAGCGCATGCCGGCTCGGGCCGTCATCTCAGGTGCCCACACTTTTTCCAAGGCCGGCAGCGGTCGACCTGTTCCAAGCCGCCATCAGCGTAGCACAATGACCGGAGTTGTCCGCATGCACATGCGGATCGTCGCCCCCGCCGCGGATGACAGCGCTTCCTGGGACACGGATCGAGGTGCCCTGCCACCCGGCTTCACGGCAGGACGACCTCCTGGCGGCCGAGGACGCCGCGTCTGTACCGTGCACCGGCCGCGGGTCGGTGGCTACTTGACGAAGCGCGCCACCTGCTCGTGGGTGGCGAACCACACGCCGGAGAAGGAGCGCATATGGCGGATCAGCTCCTCCAGCAGCAGCATGCGCGAGCGGTGGCCGATGACGTGAGGATGCATGGTCAGCAGGAACATGCCGCGCTCGCGCAGGGCCAGGTCGAACTCGCCCTTCCAGATCGCCAGCACCGATTCCGGCGGAGTGTGGGGCCGCAGGTTGGTCAGGCGGTCCATGCCGAAGTAGGGATAGTCGTCGCGAATCCATTCCACCGGCAGCTCCACCACGCCGGTGGGCCGGCCCTCCTCCAGCAGCTCATAGGGCTCGTCGTCCGCCATCAGCGACGAGTCGTAGAGCAGCCCCATCTCGCGGATGATCTGCAAAGTGCTCTGACTGAAATCCCAGGAGGGCGTGCGCATGCCCACCGGCGCCTTGCCGGTAATCCGGGCCAGCACGTCGGCCGAGCGCAGGGTCAGGTCGCGCTCCACCTCCGGCGCCAGGTTGCTGTTGCGTTCATGGATCCAGCCATGAATGCCGATCTCGTGGCCTTCGCCCACCACGCGCTTCTGCTCGTCCGGGTAGAGCTTGGCGATCACGGCCGGCACGAAGAACGTGGCCGGCACGTCGTAGGTGCGCAGCAGATCGAGAATGCGCGGAATCGCCATGCGCGGCCCATACTGGCCAGAGGCCAGCCCCGCGGGGGAATTGCCGCCGTCGCGCAGCACCCAGCTCTCGTGATCGGAGTCGAAGGACAGCGCCACGGCGCAGCGGGCGCCGTGCTGCCAGGCGGCGGGCTTGAGCGAGCGCCCGGCCCGCACCTTGTTCACAATGCCCTGCCAGCGGGCATCCTTCCAGCCCCAGGAGGGGTCCGGCCCGGAGCCGGCGTTGGCCCCCGGCGCGCTGGCCTGCGAGCTTGATTTGGTCATGGAATGATCCTCTCGTGAATGGAACGGGTGGCCGCCAAGGCCTGTACGGGTTCCTCATGGATAGGATTTTTCGGGGCAAGGGGTCAAATGTCTCCGTCGGGGAGCAGGCGCCGGGCCGAACGCACACAGGCGGTCCGCGGCCCACGGCGCTCAGTCGGGGCCGCTAGAGATCCCGCCGGCAGCCCGCCACGGGGACTTGAACCGCGCCCCGGATTGTTACATGGTGGGCAAGCTGCGACGCCCGCCTTGCAGCCCGCCCGAACGGAGGGCGGCACGGGGCGGCGCGCGCACCGCTGAATGATCTGACGGGAGGGATATCGATGGGCGCTCGATCACCATTGTGGCCGGCGACGCTGCATCATCTGCGCATCGATTCTGCCCAACCCGAGGCCATGGCCGAGTTCTATGCGCGGGTGTTCGGGCTCGTCCGGCACGAGCTGGCAGATGGCACGCTGGCGCTCGTCGGAGGGCAGCGACGCGTGCTCATCGGGCGCGGTCGCGGCAAATCGCTGAATTTCGGCGCCTATGCGGTGCGGGATCAGGCCCAGCTCGAGGCCCTGCGCGGGTACATTCGGGAGCAGGGGGTGCCGGTGCTGCCGGCCCCGCCATGTCTGTTCCGCGAGGGCGCAATGACCGTGGCCGATCCGGACGGGCGGCGGGTGGTCTTCGGCCTGCCGCGCGAGGACGCTGGAAGCGATGCACGCCCGGGGCGGCTGCAACACCTGGTGGTGACCAGCCGCGATGTGGCGGCCGTGGCCGCATTCTATGGCGAGGCGCTGGGCTTTGTGCTCTCCGACCGCGTGTTGCGCGATAATGGCGAGTGCACCACCTGCTTCTATCGCTCCGACCCGGAACATCACAGCTTTGCGGTGTTCCAGGCCGACGAGGTGCGCCTGGACCATCATTCCGTGGAAGTGCCCACCTGGAACGATGTGCGGGACTGGGGCGACTACCTGGCCAGCCTGCGCATCGGCATCGACTGGGGGCCGGGTCGGCATGGCCCCGGCAACAACCTGTTCTTCATGCTCCGCGATCCGGACGACAACTGGATCGAGATTTCGCAGGACCTGGAGCGCATGCCGCGGGAGATGGTTGCTCGCGACTGGCCGCACACCGAATACACACTCAACACGTGGGGCCGGGGCGTGCTGCGCAGTTGAACGCCGCATGTCCGGACGCGCACGGCCAGACGCCGGCGCCGGGGGATTGCACCTGCACGAGGACGCAAGCCATGAACAGCCTGAAGGGAAAATGCGCGGTGGTGGGTGTCGGGGTCACGCCCATGGGCAAGATCTTCGGCAAGACCACCAACGATTTCGCCGCGGACGCCATCCACCTGGCCTTGGAAAATGCCGGCCTGGAGCTGAACGACCTGGACGGGCTCCTGTTGCAGCCCGGACTGGACGGTGTGCTGAACATGGGCTTCCAGAACTACCTGGGGCTGATGGATCTGCGGTTGTTCAATTCCATCAGCTCCGGCGGCGCCGGCGCGGC
>JACQHH010000179.1 GCA_016199125.1 Candidatus Lambdaproteobacteria bacterium | reverse complement strand
CTACACGGCCCGGCACGAGGGCGCCGTCTACTGGGAAGCGTTCAAGGCATCTTCCGGGAACCTGCCCAAGGCCACGCTGAACCTGCTGCGCTTCGAAATGCTGCTGGAGACCAAGTTCCAGCGCACCACGATCCAGCTCATCAAGCAGCCGGACGCACTGGATGCCCTGGTCACGCCCCGACCCACCGACAAGACCAACGCGGAACTGGCCGCCATGGTGGAGCAGCGCGGGCTGGCCACGGCCTACCTGCTGGCCATGGAGGAGGCTCATCCCCTGCTGCGGCAGGACCCGTGGTGGTTGCGCTACAAGGCGCTCAAGATCGGCTTCTGCGAGCCGGCGGGTGTGGAGGGTGTGGACGAGGAGCAGCGCGACCGGCTCTCCCGCGTGATCGACCTGGCCTTCGCGCTGCACGTGCGCGTGTCCGACGTGTTCCGCAAGCCCGGCGACCAGCGCAGCTTTTCCTCCCATCGGGAGCAGGTGCTGCTGGACTTCCTGCAGCAGGCGTTTCCGCCCACTTCCTCCGCGCGCAACAATCTGCAATACATCTTCGCCGGCGATATCGAGGCGGTGGGACGCTTCGAGAACGAGTTGCGCGAGCTGTTCCGCCTGGCCCTGCGCCGCTGCCTGGAGAAGATTGCCCAGCGCGGCTACCAGAACCTGCACAAGCAGAGCGAGGAGATCAAACTCTGGTCGCACTACTATCAGGAGAACTTCGAGCCCAAGAAGAACGTGGTGCGCAAGACCATCATGAAGCACCTGACCTTTGCGCGCGGGCGGGTGCGCTTGGGCTATATTCCGGGCGAGGGCTGGTACTTCAAGTCCGTCCAGAAGCAGTCTGGCGTCGGCAAGCGCTTCGACACCTTCGGCATCCTCGATCACCTGCCCGAGGAGATCACCCTGGTCGAGGGCACCACCTTCATTGCGGGGCTGGCCACCTGCATCGTCAACGGCTATTACGGCATCATCAACCCGGGCCAGCTCAAGCAGTCGCGCACCGCGCTGGAGTTCGACGGGCGGCACATGGACCTGGGCAGCAAGCTGGACAACCAGGCGGCGTTTCTGCGCCCCGACCACGTGGAGCGCATCTTTAATCGCATCTACGACTTCTTTCCTCCCGAGGCGCACCACTACACCGATTCGATCCGCGTCGAGCGCCGGGTCAAGCGCCTGTTGGTGTTCGTGAATCTGTGGAAATTCGGCCGCCTGTCGATCCTCTACCGCGACAACCTGAACACCTGGTTTACGGACGAGTTCGACCATCAGGGACTGGTGGAACGCGCCGAGGCCCTGCGTGCCGATCCCGAGGCCTTCTTCGCCAGCGATGCCCTGCATGAGTCCCTGGACCACTTCCTGATGGGCCAGCGCCTGTACTTCAGCGAGTTGGAGGTGGCCACCTGGGTCAACCCCAACAGCTTGCACACGCCGCACTCCCGCTCCCAGCCCGAGGTGGAGGAGCGCGACCTGGCGCAAGCCTTCCAGGCTTCGCTGCTCAAGCATCAGAAGCACAAGGGCTGAGCGGTCTCTCCGGGCGACGCTCGCGGCCGTCGCGGCGCGCTGCCCAAACGGGGAGATTGGAACTCGCCGCCCGGCGACCTGCGGCCCCCGCGGCCCGGATCGCACCAACCCGCGGCGGCTCGCCACGTGATCCCCGCAGCCCACACTCGTTCCGCCCCCATGGCCGGCAGATTCTGATTGCGCCTTGTTCCGCCCGAGCGTCCAGCGCTATCGCTTCCGGCTTGCATCGCACACTTCCCGGCAACAGCCTGTTCAGCCGCCCAGCGCCAAAAAGCGTATTAATATTCATTATTACAATTAATTATCCAAAGTTCGCAGGTGGAAATTCCGTCAAACTTGACAGTTAGCACTCATATTGTTAGAGTGCTATCATATGGATCGGGAGTTGTGAGAGCAACGATTTGCAGGGAGGTGGTGCCATGGCATTCGGATATCGCCTGGGGTCGTCGCAGCTATACGACGAGTTCGACAAGCTGCAGAGCGAAATCAACAATCTGTTTTCGACCGCGTCTCGCGGCCAAGCCGTTTCGCCGCCGCTGAAAGTGTACGTGGGCCAGGACGACATGATCGTCATGACGGAAATTCCGGGCGTGAGCCCGGACGAGGTGACCATCTCGGTGATCGGCGAGACGCTGACGTTGGGAGTCAACCGGGCGGAAGTGAAGCCGGGGCCGGGCGATTCTTATCATCGGCGTGAGCGCGGCGCGGGGCGCCTGTCGCGCACGATCGAGCTGCCCTTCCGCGTGGACAGCGACAAGGTGGAGGCTCACGCGCGCCATGGCGTGCTGCAGATCCATCTGCCGCGAGCCGCGGAAGACAAGCCGCGCGCGATCAAGGTCAGGGCCAGCTAGCCCCGGCAGCCGACCGCGAGAGACAACAGAGACAACACTGTGTCCCCCGGACACCAACGCTTACAGACCGTGGAAGGAGATCACATGACAACGGCGACGCAGGAATTGCAGAAACGGGAAGCATACCATGTGGACGGCGCGGAGCGCACGCGTCCGCGCAAGGTGTTCACGCCGCCCGTGGACATCGTGGAAACGGCAGGGGCCATTCTGGTCAGGGCCGACATGCCCGGCGTGAACGAGAAGACCGTCAATGTCACCCTGGAGAAAGGGGTGCTCACGATTGACGGCACCGTGGATTGGCAGGAACCCGCGAACCACGATCTCGTCTACAGCGAATTCGATGTGGCGACTTCCATCGCGCGTTCTCGCTGTCCGAGGCCATCGACCAGAGCCGCATCGAGGCCAAAGTCAGCAATGGGGTCTTGAGCCTTACCCTGCCCAAAGCGGAACAGGCCAAGGCCCGCCAGATTGCTGTCCAGGCCGGTTGAGCAACGGGAGGAACCGTATGGACATCAAGGAAATCGGGCCCTGGAAATGGGGCAAGAAACTGCCGGCACTTAAAGAGGACGGAGTGGATTCGATTCAGGCGTTGCAGCGCAACATGAGCCGGTTGTTCGAAGATTTCTTCGGCCGCTTCAACGCGGGCTGGGAGAACTTTCCGCTGGAGGTGCGCGGGTCATTCAATCCGCGCATCAACGTGACGGAAAATGAGCAGGAAATCGTGGTGACGGCTGAACTGCCCGGCATGGACGAGCAGGACGTGGAAGTGTCGCTGTCCAACGATCTGCTCGCCCTGAAGGGCGAGAAGAAGCAGGAGCGCGAGGAGGAAGGCCGCGATTTCTACCGGCTGGAACGCTCCTACGGCGGCTTCCGGCGCAACATCGCGTTGCCGGCCGAGGTGCAGGCCGACAAGGTGGAGGCCACGTTCAAGCGGGGTGTCTTGCGCATCAAGCTGCCCAAGGCGCCCGGCGCGCAGAAAGCGGCCAAGCGCATCGCCATCAGGAGCGCCTGAGCGCTGCGGATACTGAGCAGTTGGCGCCGGAGCGTTGCGCCCGTTCCGGAGCCCGCGCCGCGTCCCCATCCCGGGGGCGCGGCTTTTTTTGCGGAGCGGCATTCGCCGCCGCCCCAGCCCACCTGGCGCCCGCTCGCCCCCCTACTCGTAGAACGCTTCCGTGACCGGGCGCAGCGGACGGTTGAGCCACAGCGGGCGGCGCAGGCGGTCGTCGCGCCGGGGGGGGCGGGTCTTGGCCAGCCATGCCCGGTACACCGCGAAGGCACGCTGGGTGTCCACCACCACGTCGCCGTAGGCCTCGCCCGGACCGGGCTTTTCCACGCGTACGGCCTGGTGCCAGCAGTGCATGCCGCTGATGGGGTCGGGGTGCGGGGCATGGGTGATGTTCTGGTGCACGCCGCCGTCGCGCCAGAAGATGCGCAGGGAGTCGGCATCGGCGCTGGCGAAGGGGCGCACGCCGGCCACGGTGTTCATGCGCCATCTCCCCGGGGCTTCCTCGTGCAGGCGCACGGTGTTGGCGGCCCAGCGGTTGCCCGGCACGGCACCCTCGGGCATCCAGCGCCCGATGTGGTGGGAACAGGCCAGCACGCCGGGTTTGATGGCCTCGGTGACCCATACGCGGTCGATGAAGTGGCCGATCTCCGTGTTGACCTTGAGCAGGTCTCCTGTGGCCAGGCCCAGGCGCGCCGCATCGGAGGTGTGCATCCAGATGGGGTTGCGGTGGGCGATCTCCACCAGCCACTTGGCGTTGCCCGAGCGTGAATGAATCAGGTTGGGCAGGCGGAAGGTGGGCACCATCACGAAGGCATTGTCTGCGCGCAGAGCCTCGGGATGCACGTGGCTGTGGATGTAGCCCGGCAAGGCGTATTCGGGCCAGCCCCATTCGGCCAAGGTGGCCGAGTAGAGCTCCTGCCGCCGGGAGGGCGTGGGAAAGCCCGCCCGCGCCACGCCATCCACCTGCACGCCCACCGCCGCGCCGTCGCGGGTGATCAGTCCGGAATCCGGGTGGACTTGCGTGCCGCGCAGGGCCGCCTCGTCCAGAGGTTGCTCGTGGTGGGCGTAGTCGCCCCGCACCACCTCGAAGGCCCCGTAACGCTGCATGTAGGTCAGCGCATTCAGACCCTGGGCCGCGGCCGCCTCCGGCAGGCCCGGCACATGTTCGAAGGCATAGCGATAGTACTCGTCGATGGTCAGCTTCTCGCCCTCGCGATAGGGCGAGAGGAAGTGCTTGCGAATGCCCAGGCTGCCGTCCGGGTCGATGCGCCAGGACAGCTCGATCCAGAACTCGTCTTCCTCCCACACCTCGCCCGGATTGGTCTGGTGCGTGAGCTCGACGGGGCGACCCTCGGCCTCGGCAAAGCGCCGCAGCACAGGCTGGCGAAAGGCGATCCAGGTCCCGGCGTGGGTTTCGTAGCTGTTCAGGTCGTGGCGTTCGGGGCCCAGGCCCATGGGCAGCACGTAATCGGCAAAGATCGCCGTCTCGTTCCAGGTGGGCGTGAGGGCGATATGCAGCCCCACGTGGCGCTCTTCGCGCAGCACCTCGATCCAACTGAAGCCGTCGGGGTAGGTCCACACCGGATTGAACACGCGCGTGAAGTAAACGTCCATGCGCCCGCGCCCCTCCTTGAGCAGATAAGGCAGGATGGGGCTCATCTCGTAGTGCGCGAGCGGATATTCGCGCGGATAGTGCAGCGCGTTCCACAGCGTCTGCGCCGGCGGCTTGTTGACCAGCGTGGGCTTGAACTTGTTCCAGGCGCTGGGCAGCGTGCCGCCGCGGGTGCCCACCGCGCCGGTGAGCACGGAGAGGAAGTGCAGGCAGCGCGCCACCTGCCAGCCGCCCAGATTGCCCGAGGCCGCCCCGCGCCAGTTGTGGGCGGCGAAGCGCGTGCCGGCGCGGCCGATGCGCCGGGCCACGGTGACGATCTGCGCCGCGTCGATGCCGGCCTCCTGGGCCGCAAAGAGGGGCGTGAACTCGGCATATTCCGCGCTGAGCGCCTCGATGAAGCGCTCGAATGTGCGCGGCCCGTCGGGATGCCGCGCGGCCAGGTAGTTGCGCCAGTTGACCCACCGCTCCAGGAACGCGCGGTTGTACAGCCCCTCGCTGAGGATGATGCGCGCCATGGCCAGCAGCACGGCGGCCTCGGAGCCCGGAAATGTGGGCATCCAGTAATCGGCCATGCTGGCCGTGTTGGACAGCCGCGGATCCATCACGGCCAGCTCGGCCCCGGCCAGCTTGCCTTCCATGATGCGCTGGGCATGGGGATTGAAATAGTGCCCGCTCTCCAGGTGTGCGCTGAGCAGCAGGATGAACTCGGCGTGGGCATAGTCGGGCGAGGGACGGTCGAACCCCTGCCAGATGGCGTAGCCGAAGCGTGCGCCGGCCGAGCACACATTGGTGTGGCTGTTGTGCCCGTCCACGCCCCAACTCTGCAACACGCGGTCCATGTAGCCCTCGTGGCCGGGCCGGCCCACGTGGTAGACCACCTCGTTGTGCCGTTGCTCCTGCAAGGCTTTGCGGATGCGCGCCGCGATGTCGTCCAGGGCCTCGCTCCAGCTCACGCGCGTCCATTGGCCGCTGCCCCGCGGCCCGTTGCGCTTGAGCGGGTGCAGGATGCGCTCCGGGTCGTTGATCTGGTTGATGGTCGCCGGGCCCTTGGCGCAGGTGCGCCCGCGCGAGGCCGGGTGCAGCGGATTGCCCTCGAAGCGCCGGATGGCCCCGGAGTCCTTGTCCACGTAGGCCAGCAGCCCGCAGGCCGATTCGCAGTTGAAGCAGGTGGTGGGAATCAGACGGTAGCGGCGGGCCTGGCGCCGGGGCCACGCAGCCGCGTCCCATTCCTGCCAGTCCTCCCAGCGCTCCGGGGGCGGGCAGCGCTCCAGCGCCCCCGCGGGATCGCGAGCCTTGTCGGCCGGCGGCACCGACGCCGGTGCGCTCGGGGCCAGCATGGGAATCAGGCGCAGGCGCTCGGCGGCGCGCTCGATCCACGAGCGGCGGTCGGTTTGGCGGGAGGCGGGCATGGCGTCATCTTCCTGTGAAGCGGGCGGGGGGCCTCAGCGCAGCGGAATGAGCTGCGGCGCGCGCACCCAGACATGTTCGGTCACCAGGGAAAGCGTGAGCACCAGCACGGCCGCTGGGATGATCCACAGCCCGGCGCGGAATTGATCCTGCCCCCCGGCCAGCAGCAGCATGGGCAGCACGCTGCCCAACGCCACCGACGTCCAGAACGGCAGACGCAGCGGGCCGCGGGTCATCAGGTGCAGCGCCCGCGCCGTGTCCCGCGTGACATGGGCCTGGGTGAATTCCGCCGCCAACAGCAAGCCGTTCGCCAGCAGCACGGCTACCAGCACCCGGGTCACGCGGCTCAGGTCGTGCTGCTGCAACAGCAGCCCCAGAAGCAGCATCGCCGAGCCGCCCGTGAGCACGCTGCGCAGCAGCATGTGCAGGGGCAGCAACGGGCTCTGCCAGGCGTCGCGGCCCTTGGCCTGGGCGAACAGGAAGGCCGTGTAGATGGCCGTCAGCGCCGCCAGCAGCACCAGCAGCCCGTGCAGCCAGGGCAGCGCGCCGTCATGGCCAAAGCCGGCCAGCAGCAGCCCCAGCCACAGCGTGGTCGCCGCGCCGAAGGCCGTGATGATGTAGGCCCCGCGCGTGAGCCATGATCGCCACTGGGGGCGCAGCAGCACGTACAGGAAGCGCTCGGGGCGGTCCAGATCCTTCACCAGCAGCGCGCCCGTGAGCCCCAGGAACACCAGGGAGAGTACCGCCAGGGCCACGGCCAGGCGCGGGGAGAGGCTGATGGCCCCCAGCAGCTCCAGCAGCAGGGGCAGGCCGATCAGGCCGGCGGCGATGGACTTGGTCCACAAGTAGCCCACCACCTCCCAGTCCCAGAGCACGCCGCGCGCCGGGGCGTCGTATACGCGCCGCGCCGCGCCATCGCCTGCGGCGTCACCTCCCTGCCCCTCTCGCGGCGCATCCGGGCCCAGCACCTTTTCGCGCAGGGCGGGCCCGCCGTCCAGGACGGGCTCGGCGGCATGGGCGGCGAAATGCCCCACGCCGCTGGACTGCTCGGCCTGGGTGTAGCTCAGGCGCGGCGGGGCGTCGGTGGGTCCCAACGCGGCCGCATCGCCCTCGATGTAGTACAGGTGCGGCCGGGTGCCCTTCTCCGGCTTGCGGACGGCCACGGCCTGGCGCGCCACGAGCTGGGCGATGGGGCTGGCCGCATCGGCCAGGTCGCCGGAGACGATGGCCTGCACCGGGCAGACGATCACGCAGGCCGGCTCCAGCCCCTCGTCCACGCGGTGCGCGCAGTAGTTGCACTTGCTGGACGTGCGTGTTGCGGGATCGATGTGCAGCGCATCGTAGGGACAGGCCTGCATGCAGGCCTTGCAGCCGATGCAGCGCTGGTTGTCGAAGTCCACGATGCCGTTGTCGCGCACGAACAGGGAGCGTACAGGGCAGATGGTCACGCAGGGCGCGTCGCCGCAGTGGTTGCAACGGTTCACCGTGAACACCCGCCGGGTGTGCGGGTGCAGGCCCTTTTCCACATACTTGACCCACGTGCGGTTCACGCCCACAGGGGTGTTGTGCTCGGCCTTGCAGGCCAGCGTGCAGGCGTGGCAGCCGATACAGCGCCGGTTGTCGATGACGAAGCCATACATCGGCGGGTCTGCTCCGTGGTGAGCGCCGGGGTCGCGCGCAGAAGGTCGCCTGGACGGGATCTCGGCCGCGGCGACATCCCGCAGGTCCAGCGGACGCCGCGCCGGATCGTCGGCGGTCCCTGCCTTGCCGGGGGACGATCCGCCGCCCTGGCGGCTCCGCGGGCCCGGCGCAGGTTCAAGGATAGTCTACGCGAATGCGAAAAAATATCGAGATCGCCGCGGGGCGTCAGTGACCTGCTCACAAACTACAGATGACGACGCTGGCCAAACCCTCGGCGGCGGCGTCGCGGTGCAGCACGTCCGGTATACCGGGCAGCACGCCGGCGGCAATGATCCCGCGGTGCGGGAAATGCCGGGTCAGGGCAAGGCCACGCGGCCTACGCCGCATCCAATGTCGATCGGGGTGCCGCGGAAGGGGGCGTGAAGCACGTCCCGGAGGCGCTGCGGAGGCACTTGGGTCAGGTGGGTCAGGCGCGGCGCGTCCTGCGGGCGCGCGATGCGAGCGGGGTCGAATCCCTGCAGGTCGCCCATGTGCGGCCGTGCTGGCGGAAATTCCTGCTGTCGGCTGCGCGGGGTCAGGCGCTGGCCGATTTGCTTTCCTGCGGCACGTCGGCCGGTGCGTCCCCCGCAAATTCGGGCGGCACGTAGTAGATGATGCGCTGGCAGTGCGAGCAGGTGTGGAACGTGCCCGGCTTGGCGATGAGCTGGTTGTAGTTCTGCGGCGGCAGCGCCATGTTGCACCCGGTGCAGGTGCCGCGTTCCACGCGCACGATGGCCGGCATGCGGCCGCCATTGGACAGGCGCTTGTAGTAGGTCATGATCGCGCCGCTGACCTTTTCCGCATGGGACTTCATCACGCGTTCCAGCTCGGCGATGCTCGCTTCCATGGCCGCTTTTTCGCCCAGGATTTCCCGCTCGGCCACATCGTAGGTCTCTTTGACCCGTCCATAGCGCCCGCGCAGTTCGGTCAGGGTGGGGTGCAGCTCCTCCTGCTTCATGCGGGCCTGCAGAATGTCCTCCTGCAGCATGTCGTTGAGCTTGCGGGCCTCCTCCACCTGCTTCTTGGCCGCCATGTATTCCTTCTGGGTTTTCACCAGCTTCATGTGGGCTTCGAACTTGTCGATGGTTTCCAGGGCGACGGCGATGGTGGATTCCTTCTGCCGGATTTCCTCGTCCAGGGCGTTCCAGGGGGTCTCGGTCTGCTCCAGCACGCGGGACTCCGCATCGAGCTGGCGCCGGGCCTCGCTGAGCCGCTTGGGCACCCCGCCGATGCGCTTTTTCAGCTCGTAAATCTGGAAGTCCTTTTCGGCCATCGCAATCATGTTCTGGAGATTTTCGTCCATGGCGTACCTTCTGAGCAGGGGTGACGGGCCTGGGCCCGGTCTTCACTGGAGGCAAAAAAAAAGGCGCATCACTGTGGATGCACCTTGCTTGTCTCGCCTGGGTACCGCGCGCAACCGGTGATGTCGTCGATCGTTGGCCGGGGGGTGCGGGCGGTTATGATGCTGCAGGGGCAACCTGCACCTCCGCATGCTGTGTTCTTTGGGCTGAGCATTTCCTGTTGGCGCGTGGTGACTTGATGGGCCCACCTGGGTTCGAACCAGGGACCATCCGGTTATGAGCCGGACGCTCTAACCAGCTGAGCTATAGGCCCGTTAACCTGATCACGTTACCCTAATCACCTACTATAACGAACCATGTCCACGATGACAAGCGCCGCGTTGGCGCCTCTGGAGCGATGCTGCGCGGGGGCGCCCCGCGGAGTGGCCATACTGGCGGCGTGGCCGGGTGCGCGTCAGGCAGCGGCCTGTCACATGCGCCGCGCGGCCGGCTCCTGGTAGAGCACGCCGCTGTCGGCGTCGATGGCCGTCAGGCAGCCGCCGTAGACGCAACCCGTGTCGATGCCGATAAAGCGGCCGCTGCGGAACACCTGCTCCATGGGCAGACCCATGGTGAGCGTGGGCGTGTGGCCGAAGATGACCGTCTTGCCCTGCCAGCGCTCGGCGCGCCGGAAGAATTTCTCGCGGATCCACAGCAGCGTCATGGGATCCTGGTCGGCCAGCCGGGGCACGTCCGGATCTATGCCCGCATGCACGTAGATGGTTTGCGCGTCCTCGTGGTAGAGCGCCAGGGACGCGTAGAACGCAGCATGGGGTTGCAGGAACGCGCCGCGATCCTCCCCGCTCGCCCAGGCCGTGGGCCGCTCCCCGTAGCTCTCCAGCGTGGCGCTGCCGCCGTTTTGCAGCCACCAGCCGATATTGGCGGGCGAGGCGACGGCATCGAGCATGAGCTGCTCGTGGTTGCCGCGCAGGAAGCGGCAGGGGCGCTCGCGGGACAGCCGCCGCAAGTATTGCACCACCTGGGCCGACGCCGGCCCGCGGTCGATGTAATCGCCCAGGAACACCAGCTCCGCCGCGGGCGGCAGGCGCTCGATGAGCCGTTGCAGGGGCGCCAGGCAGCCGTGAATGTCGCCGATGGCGATGGCCATGATGTCACGCCGCAAAGCGCGGGGGTACCGGCGTTTGGGGGATTCAAGGCAGGCAAGGCGGCCGGTTAATCGTCCTGGGTGGCCTGCAGCACCTCGTCGGGGGTCGTGATGCCGTCCTTGATCAGATTCACGCCACAGCGCCGCATGGAGATCATGCCGTGGGCCAGGGCCACCTGGCGGATCACGTTGGCCTCATTGGTGCGCAGCAGCACCTCCTTGACCGCCTCGTTCATCTCCAGCAGCTCGAAGATGCCCACGCGCCCGCGGTAGCCCGTGCCCTGGCAGCTCGCGCAGCCCTCGCCGCGGTAGACCGATTCCCAGCCGGCCCAATCGGCTTCCTTGACGCCCAGCTCCTTGAGCACGGCGGTGTCCACCGGATAGGCCGCCTTGCAGGAACGGCAGATCTTGCGCACCAGCCGCTGGGCCAGCACCGCCATCAGCGTGGAGGAAACCAGGTAGGGCTCGATGCCCATGTCCACCAGCCGCGTCACGGTGGCCGGGGCATTGTTGGTGTGCACGGTGCTGAACACGGTGTGTCCCGTCAGCGCGGCCTGGATGGCCACCATGGCCGTCTCGTGGTCGCGCATCTCCCCCACCATGATCACGTCCGGGTCCTGCCGCAGCACCGAACGCAGGGCATGGGCGAAGGTGAGGCCCAGCTTGGCGTTGACCTCGGTCTGCACGTAACCCGGAATCTTGTACTCCACCGGGTCCTCGATGGTCATGATGTTGTTGCTGTGCCGGTCGATCTCGCTGAGCGCGGCATAGAGCGTGGTGGTCTTGCCCGAGCCGGTGGGGCCCGAAACCAGGATGATGCCCCCGGTCTGCCGCAGCAGCCGGCTCACAGTGGCGTGCACCACCGGCGGCAGGCCCAGCTCCGGCAGGCGGAACAGCTCCTGATCCTGGTACAGCAGGCGCATCACCGCTTTTTCCCCGTGCACCGTGGGCAGGGTGGAGACGCGGATGTCGATCTTGCGTCCGGCGATGAGAATCAGGGTGCGCCCGTCCTGGGGCATTCCGCGCTGGGAGATGTCCAGGCGCGACATGACCTTGATGCGGTTGATCAGCGTGCGCTGGATGGCCTTGGGCAGCGTGGAGATCTGGTGCAGGATGCCGTCCACACGGAAGCGCACGATGACCTCGGTGGGCGTGGCATCGATGTGCACGTCGCTGGCGTTGGACTTGGCGGCCCGGTAGAGCAGGTTGTTCAGCAGGCGCTTGATGGGCTCCTCGTCCCGCGCGTCGATGAGGTCCTCGGCGGGCTCCTCCAGGCTCCAGTCGTAGGCGCCCTCGTCGCCGCCGGCGTCGATCTCGTCGATGGCCTGCTCCGAGCCGGCCAGGGCGCGGTCGTAGGCCCGGTTGATCAGCGTCATGATGGCGCCGTGGGTGGAGACCACCTGGTGCACGCGGCGCTTGAAGCGCCGGGCCACGTCGGCGATGGCATCCTCGGCGTCCGGGTTCTCCACGGCCAACGTCAGCAGGTGCTCGTCCATGCGCACCGGGAAGAGCATGAACTTCTTGGCGTACTGGATGGGAATCAGGCGCGTGAAGTCCTGGTGCATCTCCGCATCGTCAAGGTGCGGGCGGAAGTCCAGGTTGTACAGGCGCGCCAGGGCCTGCTGGAACAGATCCGGCGGCAGCACCCGGTGCTGGGTCAGCACCTGCCGGATGGCCGCCGGCGTGCCGCGGCCGCTGGCCAGCGTTTCCTCCAGGGGGCCCAGCGCCTCGGGGCTGACGTGGAAATCCTCCATCAGCAGGCGGATCAGCGGATGCGAAAAGGATTCGCTGATTTGGCGATCGCCCGGACTGGTTACCGGATTCGTCATGAGATGGAGGCTCGGGTCGGGACGCGGAAGCTACCAGTCCACCGACAGCGTGGCGCGCGTACCCATGTAGGGCTTGAGCTCGTCGACATTGCCGGCTTTCACGATCTCGACCAACTCGTGGGGCAATTCTTCCACAAATCGGGAGGGGCGGCAAATCTCCGGGGCCCCGTTGTTGAACGAGATCAGGGGCACGGTGATGTCCAGATAACGCTTGGCGCGGGTGGCGGCGACATAGAACAGCCGGCGCTCCTCCTCCAGCCGTTCGGGGGGCTCCAGGCAGCGCGCATGGGGAAACTTGCCGTCGGCCAGCCCCACCAGCAGCACCGCGTCCCATTCCAGCCCCTTGGCCTGGTGGATGGTGGTGAGCGTGATGTAGTCGTCGTCCCCTTCCAGGTCCTCCTCGTAATCGCGGATCACCGTGCTGCCCACCAGGGCCAGTTGCGCCAGAAAGCGCTCCAGGGAACGATAGCGCGAGGCGAACTCGGCCATGTAGGCCAGGTCGGCGTCGCGGTCGTTGGGATTGTCGAAATTGGTGTAGAGCAGGTCGTGATAGTAGCCGTGGCGCACCACCTCGATCATGTCGGCCGGGCCGAGCTCGTCCCCCAGCAGCGCCTTGAACGTGGCGGCCAGGGACTGCCAGGCGCCGCGGGCCTTTTTGGGTACCGCGGCCACCAGCGCGTCGTTGTCCGGCGCCAGGCGCACGGCGCGCTGGTCCTGGAAGATGCGGATGATGCGTTGGGCCGTTTTGTTGCCGATGCCCGGCAGCAGCTTGAGCAGACGCAGCCAGGCAATCTCGTCCAGGGGATTGAAGACCACCTTGAGAAAGGCGATGGCGTCCTTGATGTGCGCCTGCTCGAAGAACTTGATGCCCGAGCGCACCACGAAGGGAATGCCCCGCTCCTGCAGGCGCATCTGCACCGTGGCCGACTGGGCGTGGTTGCGGTACAGCACGCCCATGCCGCGCAGGGGGATGTCCTCGTCGGCGTACTGCAGGATGCGTTGCACCACCAGCTCCGCTTCCTCGTACTGGTCGTACACGTGATACACGGTGGGCTTCACCGAGGGCGGCTTCACCGAGCGCAGGTGCTTGGCGAACTGGGCGGTGTTGTGGTTGATGCTGGCGTTGGCCAGGTCCAGGATGTTGGGCGTGCTGCGGTAGTTCTCCTCCAGCTTGTACACCTGGCCCCCGAAGCGCTGGGGGAATTCCAGGATGTTGCGGAAATCCGCACCGCGCCAGCCGTAGATGGACTGCGCGTCGTCGCCCACCACCATCAGGTTGCGGTGCTCCCGGGCCAGCAGCTCCAGGATCTGCGCCTGGATGCGGTTGGTGTCCTGGTACTCGTCGACCATGATGTAGCGGATGCTCCTGGCCAGCTCCAGGTTGGGGTGCTCGCTGAGCAGGCGGTGCCAATTGCCCAGCAGGTCGTCGAAGTCCATGGCGTTGTTGTCGCGCTTCTTCTGCCGATAGCGCTGCTCGATGGACTCCAGCTCCGAGACGAATTCCATGAGCCAGGGATAGTCGCTGCGCAGGTAGTCGCGCAACTCCAGGCTGCGGTTGAAGCTGCCCGAGATGGCGCTCTGCACCACCTTGGCCACGGGAAAGCGGCGCTCGGAATTGGTCGTCGTGTCGGCGATCACCGCCTTGATCAGGTCGCGGGAGTCGGCATCGTCGAGGATGGTGAAGTTGTTGCCGTAACCGACCAGCGCCGCATAGCGGCGCAGAAAGCGGTTGGCCACCGAGTGGAACGTGCCGGAGATCACGCGCCCGCCCTTGTCGTCGCCCAGCAGGGTGCCCACGCGCTGACTCATCTCGTCGGCCGCCTTGTTGGTGAAGGTGACCATGAGGATCGTGCCCGGCGGCACGCCCTTGGCGATCAGGTGCGCCACGCGGTGGGTGATCACGCGCGTCTTGCCGCTGCCGGCGCCGGCGATGACCAGCGCCGGTCCGTCTAGGTGCTCGACGATCTGCTGCTGCTGGGGATTCAGTTCGGACATGGCGGCCCCTGGAATGTCCCTATTCGCGCGATGCGGCGCCGGATCCATCCGGCCCATGGCGGCTTGGGTCCCCTAAGGTATACCCCGTCTGCTCCCCGGATGACAGCGCCGGTCTGCGTCGCCGTGGCGCGCGCACCGGGGCGCCGCGAGCGGATGCGCTGCCCATCGTGTTCCCCGGCGCCATGCCTCCGCTGCTCCCAGCCCCCAAGGCGCCTGAAGAGCGGTGGCCCGGCCGGGCGGTTTTACATGACCAGGGAATTGGGCTAATTTTGAACATCCTGCGATCAGGGTCTGTGCCGCGCGCCGGGCGGCACGCGGCGGGAGCCCCTTTCCGTCCCAGCGCGATCCTAGACAATCTAAACAATCCAGTGGTCTCGATTTCCCATGGGCCCTCTCCCCGGCGGTGAGCTGAAGTCGTACATTCCGCAGATCAAGGTGTTCGGCGCCGGCGGGGCCGGCGGCAACGTGATCGCGCACATGGTGCGCTCACAGGTCGGCGGGGTGGAGCTGGTGGCCTGCAACACCGACCGCCAGGCGCTGATGGCCACGGGCGCCCCGCAGATGATCCTGCTGGGCGAAAAGACCAACCGCGGCCGCGGCAGCGGCGCCAATGTCAAGGTGGGCCGGGCCTGTGCCATCGAAAGTCAGGCGGAGCTGGAGCAGGCCCTGGGCGAGGCGAAGATGGTGTTCATCGCCGCGGGTCTGGGGGGCGGCACGGGCACCGGCGCCTGCCCGGTGATCGCCGAGCTGGCCAAGGAGCATGGGGCGTTGACCGTGGCCGTGGTCACGCTGCCCTTCAGCTTCGAGGGCAAGCGCCGCGCCGCCAGCGCCCAGAGCGGCCTGGCAGAGCTGATGAAGCACACCGACATCGCCTTGGTGATCCCCAACGACAAGCTGGTGGACCTCAACACGGCCGACGTGACCCTGCTCAAGGCCTTCGCCATGGTGGACAACGTGCTGGTCGACGTGATTCAGGGCATCACGGAGCTGATCACCAAGGTGGGCCTGATCAACGTGGACTTCTCGGACATCCGCACCATCATGGAAAACAAGGGCGGCGGCGTGATCGGACGGGGTATCGGCCGGGGTACCGACCGCGTGATGCAGGCCGCCCGGCGGGCCTTGCACAACCCACTCATGGGCGATGTGGACCTGCGCGGGGCCAAGGGCATCCTGGTGCACATCATGGGCAATGAGGACCTGGGCATCCTGGAGATCGAGCAGGCCATGGAGATGCTCACCGAGGAGACCGGGGACGACGTGAACCTGATCTTCGGCGCCACCACCAACGAGGGCATGGGCGACACGGTGAGCATCATGATGATCGCCACCGGCTTCAAGTCGCCTTATCTCACCGCACCGTAGCCTGCGTCACGGGAATAGCGTGCACCGGGTCAGCGCCCGGCGTCCTGGCGAGCCCCTGGGCCGGGTTGCTCCAGCCGGCGCCCTGTCTGGGGCGAAAAGCTGTAGCTGCGGGTGACGGGTCCGGCATACACCCGGTATTCGGCGTAGAAACGCTCCCTGCCACGCTGCTGGGCCTGCCGATGCTCGGGCAGGTTGGCCCAGCGGGCGGCGTTTTCGGCGGAATCGAAGAGCACCACGGTCATGCGCTCCCCGTCCGGCGCCGTGTAGGTCTTGTGGGAGATGAAGCCCGGCGCGGCGGAGGCCAGCTCCAGCATGCGTTGCAGCAGGGTCTGGTATTCCGCCGCGTCTTCGGGCGGCATGTCGCGCATGCGGCTGGCGAAGAGCACCATTTCCATCGCATCCTCCGAAGTTCGGGAAAACCAGTGAAAGTCCGCCCCGCCGCAACTCGGGCAACGCCGTAGCAGGAGCGTGGCACGCCCCAACCCAGCGGCGGGCCAGAGAGGCGCGTCAATGCGTGATGATGGTGCCCGTGCCCTTGTCCGTGAACAGTTCGGCGATGACCGCATGGTGATCCATGCCGCCGATGATGTGGGCCGAGCGCACCCCGTTGGCCAGGGCATAGAGCATGGCCTCCACCTTGGGCAGCATGCCGCCTTGGATTACGCCCGTATCGATGAGCTGTTTGGTGTCCTTGGTGGTGAGCGTGCTGACCAGCTTGCCTTCGTTGACGATGCCCGGCACGTCGGTCATGAAAATCACCTTCTCCGCGTCCAGGGCCGCGGCGATGCGCGAGGCGGCCGTGTCGGCGTTGATGTTGTAGGTCTGGCCGTCGTCGCCGATCCCGATGGGGGAGATCACGGGCAGGTACTGGTGATCCAGCAGCAGGTTGATCAGCCCGGGCTCCACCTTGACGATTTCGCCCACGTAGCCCAGGTCGATGCCTTTCACGTGCAGCATCTTGCGGGCTTGCAGGGTCATGGCATCCTTGCCGCTCACCCCCACGCCCTTGCCGCCCTGGATATTGATGTTGGCCACGATCTCCTTGTTGATGGTGCCGGAGAGCACCATTTCGGTGATGCGCAGGCTTTCCTTGTCCGTGACGCGCAGGCCCTCGACGAATTCGGGCTTCTGCCCCATGGTCTGCATGGCCTTGCTGACCTCCGGCCCGCCGCCATGCACGATCACCGGTCGCATGCCCAGGGACTGCAAGAGCACCATGTCGTGGGTGAAGCTGACCTTGATGTCCTCGCGCACCATGGCCGCCCCGCCGTATTTGACGACGATGGTAGCCCCCTTGAACTTGCCGATGTAGCTCAGCGCCTCGATGAGCAGGTTCTTCTTTTCCCGGTAGGCCAGGTTACCGTTGGGGGTGCGGGCCGAGGTCGCGGCGGAGATGGGATCGCTCATGGCGGGTTGCGAAGGGGTGGGGCCGCGGGGGCGGCCGGATCAACGCGGTTGGGACTGGTGCAGGTCGCCCTCGCCGCCCTGCGGCGGGTCGTCCACAGCCAGGTCATCGTCGTCGCCCGCCAGCTCCTCCATGGCGGCGCGGCGCGGGCCCTGGGAATGGAACTGCGGCGGGGTCTGCCGTTCGCGCACGGGTTTGGCGAGCAGCGCGAACTTGAACTTGTGGTTGTCGAATGACACCTCGTCCCCTTCCTTGAGGAAGCGGATGTCCACCCGGCGGTTGTTCACGTAGGTGTTGCCGCCCGGGGCCAGGTTGATCAACTTGTAGCGATTGCCGATCTTCTCGACTTTGGCATGGCGGAACTCGATGTTTTGCGCCTTGATGATCAGGTCATTGCTCTCCGAACGACCAACGTACAGCATGTTCTGGGTGAAATAAAATGTGCGCGGCGGCTGGCCGCCCCAGATGAGCATGCCCGTGCCCCGGCGCACCGGGCCGCGCGGGCGCTCGAACTTGATCGAGACCTTGCCCTCCGGCGGAGAGACCGGCGTATGCCGCTTGAGCGGCGGAATCCGGTTGTCGCGATAGAGCAGCGTCAGGTCGCCCAGGTCCAGCACATCGCCGTCCTTGAGCACGGTGCGCCGCACCCGGCGCCGGTTGACCAGCAGCGCATTGCGGAAGTTGCGGTCTTCCATCAGGTAGCCGAAGCGCCGGATGGAGAGCGTCACCTTGTTCAGGTTGGCCGATAGCCGCAGCGCTCCTTCGGTCTTGATATTCGTAATGAAATCAAATTGTTGATACTTGTCTTCGAGGGCGATGAAGCGCCGCCGCTCCGAGTCGGTGATGATCTCGAATCCGGGGGCCAGGACGATGTTGGCCGGTGCCTGACGCACAAAAGCCCAGACGGCAAGCAGCAGCCCGGCCATGGCCAGCGCCCCGCGCATGGCCCATTGGCCGCGGTTCGACCCGCGCAGCGTCACGGGCAGCGCCTCGTCGGGGTCCGCGCGCATGGCCGCGTCGCGCGCCACTCGCGCAGGCGTGCCCTGCTCCGCAGCGTGCGGCGCCGCCAAGCCGGCTGCGGCAGGCAGCGCCGTGGCGAAAGGTGCCGATGCCTGCGCGCGGGTGGCGATCGCGCTGCCCGCGGTCAGCCAGCCTCGGCCTGCGGTGACCTCCGCCCATGCCGGCGAGGCCGCCGTCGCCAGCAGCACCGCCGTGGCCAACCCCATGGCCAGCACCGCCAGCCCTGCCGCCTGCGCCGGCGTTCCGTCCCTGCTCCTGCTTGGCCGCGTCATGACGCCTCCCCATATTGCAGCAACGCTGAGCCGATCTTGACCAGATCCCCGTGTTTCAGCGGCTGGGCCTGGACCTGCCGGAAATTGACCAGCACCATGCCTCCCTGCTCGCTGTCGACGATCTCGAAGTGGTCCACATTCCAGTTCATCTGGCAGTGAAACGGGTATATTTCCTCGAAACTGCGCAGGGGAACGTCATTGGCCTCCGCCTTGCCCAGCCGGATCAAGCCTTCGCTCAAAGGATAGATCTGTTCCTGGGCGCTTCCAGTGAGCACGCGCAGCCAACGTCGCGCGAAGCGTTTTTCCTTCCAGAACAGCGCCAGGGAGACGATGCCGCCCCACAGCGCCAAGCCGATCATGGCCGTCCAGGGCCAGCGCGCCAGCAGGTGCAGCGCCACGGCCAAGGGCACGGCCACCGCGAAGCCGCTCACCAGGCCCGTCTTGATGCGCGCCCAATGCGGCTGCCACGACCCCGGTCGCAGGGCCGACGCCCATCCCACCCCGGCTCCCAGCAGGCCCATGGCCAACGACATGAGCAGCACGAATGAAAACAGCGGCGATATGGGCAGGCTGCCGCGCGGCATGGCGGAAAGCAGGCCATAAACCCAGGCGGACGCGGCAAAGCCCAGCGCCCCCAGCGCGGCCGCCACGACGGCGCCGGCCAGCGCCGCCCGCAATGCCCGCCGATAGAGGCGGTAGGACAGGCTGTCCGCGGGGGCCAGCAGCAGTCCCAGGGGCAGCCCCAGCAGCGCGCCCATGGCCGCGGCCTGCCACAGGGAATGACCCGCCAGCCCTGGAACGAACCCCAGGCTTTCCACCGCCACAGCGCTCCACAGACCGGCCACCACGCCCGCCAGCAGCACGCGCCGGCCGTGCGCGCGCACGGAAACGGATCTCCAGCTCATAAGCGATCTCACAATGCCCGCAGGCCCGGCGCACCGGTGGCTGCGGCCGCGGTCGTTGGCGCCGGTGCTTTGGCGCTCGGGCGCGCAGCAGGCCAGGCAAGCTGGACGGGATGGGGAATTCGAGACCGACGATCCGGGGGTCGTTCAAACGCCGCGCGGCACGCACAGGGCGCCGCCGCGGGGAGGGCCGCTGCAAAGGGAGACGTGCCGCCAGCCCGCGCGGTTACGCGGGACGGCAGGCACGGGATGCCAGGGGCTCGTCAGGGTGGACAGCGCAGCCGCCTGGACGGCGCCTGATCGCTCGCCGGACCATGGGTCCGGCCTGTCCAGCGAACACCGCAACGATGCATCGCTGTGGTCAATCGATCATTGCAGGCACATGCTCAATGGGTGTTCACCTGACCTGGGCCAGCCGACACACTCCCTTAGTTCCAACGGCCTATCGCTTGATGCTCAATTCCCTCGGTCGTAGTACATCGTCAATCCCGGATTCCACTTCACGCGCGCTTTCGGTGACGTGCCCATCCCTGGCCGGACAACGTGCCGTCCTCCATGGGGCCTTTCCCGCAGCATGGCGACATGCCGCACCCCGTGAAGCGCCGAACTGCTTCAGATATTTGCTGATCCCTCTGTGATAGTGATGGTTTCCCCTCTCAATCCCGATGCCCTGCAATGGCGCCTGCTTCCTTCTGCGGCGTGCCCCACGCCATCCGCCGCACCGCGGCGCACGACGTGCGTTCCGGGCCGCGCCCCCTTTTGCGGGGCGCCGCACCGACGGGGCCTCACCTGCGGTGAGTCTACCACGCAGCCCTGCAAATAGGAAAAGAGAAATCCTGGCTTGGGTGTCGCAATTTCGCTGGGGCCGGGCATTGCGCGAATACCCCTGCGGCCTCCGGCGGCGACGGCCGCCACCGGGGGCACAGGGCAGGCAGGCTACTCGTCCGCGAAGCGCTGGGAGCGCTTGCGGATGAACGGGGGAATGTCCAGGTCGGAGCGGATGCCGCCCTCACGGGCCGTGGCGGGTTTTTCCACCGGGCGATAGCTCTGGGGAATTTGCGGCTCGGTCTCCACCTGCTCCAGGATGGGGTTGTCCAGCTCGAAGACGTTCTCCTCGTTCAGCGGATCGGTGTCCGCGCTGAAGTCCACGCTGGGCACGTCCATCTCGTTGATGTCCGCGCGGTGCTCGGGCGGCTCGGGCTTGAACGACTTGCTGGGCATGGCGTGCAACTTGGGCGGCTTGCGTTCGGCGCGGGGTTCGGAGGAATACACGTTGTAGGAGGGGCGGAAGCGCGCGGATTCTTCGCTCTCCTTGGGGGCGGCCTCCTCCGTCTCCGGATCGCCGAAGCCGGTGGCGATCACGGTGACCTCAAGCTCGTCCTGCATGCTCTCGTCGATGGCGGCGCCGAAGATGATGTTGGCGTCCTCGTCGGCGTGGTCGGTGATGTAGCGCGCGGCCTCGTTGACCTCGTACATGCCCACGTTGGCCGGCCCCGTCACGTTGATCAGGATGCCCTTGGCGCCGTCGATCTTGCAGTTGTCCAGCAGCGGGCAACTGATGGCCTTCTCCGCCGCTTCGATGGCGCGGTTCTCGCCGCTGGCCACCCCCGTGCCCATGATGGCGTGGCCCATGTTGGCCATGATCGTGCGCACGTCGGCAAAGTCCACGTTGATCAGGCCCTGCTCGTTGATGAGGTCGGAAATGCCCTGGATGGCGACGCGCAGCACGTCGTCGGCCAGCCCGAAGGCTTCCTGGATGGTGGTCTTGCGGTTGGCCAGCAGCAGCAGGTTGTCGTTGGGGATCACGATCAGCGTGTCCACGTGCTTGCGCAGTTGCAGGATGCCCTGATCCCCGTTGCGCGCGCGCACGCGCCCCTCGAACTTGAACGGCTTGGTCACCACGCCCACGGTGAGGCAGCCCAGCTCCCGCGCCACCTCGGCGATCACCGGCGCGGCGCCCGTGCCCGTGCCGCCGCCCAGGCCGGCGGTGATGAACACCATGTCCGCGCCCGCCAGGCTGGCGCGCACGGCGTCGATGTCCTCCAATGCCGCCTCGCGCCCGATCTCGGGCTTGGCGCCGGCGCCCAGCCCGCGCGTGCAGAGGGTGCCCAGTTGCACACGATGGGGCGCCAGGGAGGCGCTGAGATCCTGTACATCCGTGTTGGCCACGTAGAACTCCACGGCCCGGATACCGCAGGAAACCATGCGGTTCACCGCGTTGCCTCCACCGCCGCCAACGCCCACGACCTTGAGCACCGGGGTCGGGGATTGGGCTTCCTTGATGTTGTCGATGCCCATGACCATGTGAAGCACCTCCTGCTGGCAAAAGTTCCGAAACTCGGGATCCGGCCCGGGTCACGCCCAGCGTCTTCCCTGACGCCGCGGGTACCCGTCACGCCGGACGGGGCGATCCTGCGCTGCCGATAGCGGCCGCAATCAAAAGAAATCCTGCATCCATTCCCGCATGCGTCGCGAGACCTTGGTGAACAGCGTGAAGTTGTCCGCGTAGTGCGTGGCGTACTGGTGATGGCCGTTGCCCAGCCCATAGCGCAGCAGGCCCACCCCCGTGGCGTGCATGGGCGAATACACCAGTTCGTTGAGCCCGGTGAAATTCTCCGGAAAGCCCGTGCGCACCGGGAAGTTGAGAATCTCCTGGGCCAGCTCGTCGGCACCGGGGAGCAGGCTGCTGCCGCCGGTGATGACCACGCCCGAGGCGATCACGTGCCGGAAGCGCGAGCGTTCGATCTCCTGGTTGATCAGCTCGAAGATTTCGCGGAAGCGATCCTCCACCACCTCGGCCATGAGGCGCTTGTCCAGGGTGCGCGACTTGCGGCCGCCCACCGAGGGCACGTGGATCATCTCGTCCGGCTCCACGAGCTTGGTCATGGCCACGCCATGCTGATGCTTGAGGTTCTCGGCCTCGCCCAGGGGCGTGGCCAGGCAGATGGCGATGTCATTGGTGAGGTGGTTGCCGCCCAGCGGCAGCACGGTGGTGTGCACGATGCTGCCCGCCGAGTAGATGGCAATGTCGGTGGTGCCCCCGCCGATGTCCACCAGCACCACGCCCAGCGACTTCTCGTCCTCGGAAAGCACGGCCTGGGCCGAGGCCAGGGGCTCCAGCACCACGTCGATCACGTCCAGGCCCGCCAGGTTGCAGCACTTGACGATGTTCTGTCCGGAGGTGGCCGAGCAGGTGACGATGTGCACCTTGACCTCCAGGCGGATACCGGCCATGCCGATGGGGTTCTGCACGCCGTCCTGGTTGTCCACGATGAATTCGCGGGGCAGGATGTGCAGCACTTCCCGATCGTTGGGAATGTTGATGGCCTGCGCGGCTTCGATCACGCGGCGGATATCGTCCTCGGACACCGTGCGGTTGTTCTGCACGGTGACCATGCCCTCGGAGTTGATTCCCTGGATGTGATGGCCGGCAATGCCCGCGTAGACGTCCTTGATCTGCGTGCCGGCCATCAGCTCGCATTCGCGCACGGCGTGCTGGATCGAGCGCACGGTCTTCTCGATGTTGACGACCACACCCTTGCGGATGCCCTCGGAGGGCGCCGTGCCGAAGCCGACAATGTTGAGGGGTTCTCCGCGGTCGGCCTCCGCCGCCAACGCGCAGATCTTGGTGGTTCCGATGTCGAGGCCGACAATCAGATTGTCCCTGTTTCGCATGGGTGCCTCTTGCAATTCATCCTTGAATAGACACGGCCCGCAGCCTTTGCGGCGCTCATGCCGCACCGGCACGCCGGTGTGTCAGCGCACGGGCACGTACGCCCGTGAGGCAGGCACGGCGCACCACGTTCCGGCGACCGGACAAACCCTGGCGATCGATAGGGAGGAGAGAGATGCAGAACGGCGGAAGTTACCGGGTTTCAGTCTATCCCTGACCATACGATCCGGCATGTCGCGGTCTCCGTAGCTGGCGCGACCGCAGCATCGGGCAAGGCGCCAACGCGCCTCCACGATGCCCCTGCGGTCGTCGCCGGCGAAAGCACATCCCTTTGCTTGCCAACGGCTACCTGATCCAATCTGGTATTTCGGGTTCGGTTATACTCTCCGCATTTCTGCTTTGTCAAACGATTTGATGGGCAGCGGACTGATGGTGCCTGGCGCGGGGATGCGCGCGTTCGTGCGGCGCGCGGCGATCACGAAAACGAAGCCCGG
>JACQHH010000178.1 GCA_016199125.1 Candidatus Lambdaproteobacteria bacterium | reverse complement strand
GCCGCTCCCCACCCAGCTCTGCATCGAAGGACCAGGTGGTCTTGGTGGCCCCGCCCGTGAGCCGCGCCAGGTCGTGAATCTCCACGGGCGCGCCCAGGTGCCGCGCCAGCGCGGCCTGCAGCTTGGATTGCAACTCCGCCTGCTCCACGTGCCTCCTCGCCCAAAAGCGCATCGCCCCCGGCCGGGCCGCGGCTCTCCGGTCCAGCGCGCATGCGTCCTTCATAGCATTGCGAGCGCGGGGTGTGTAGCCGCGGCGGCGCGACGCCGGCTCAGTTCCGCCGGGCTCGGAACTTGGGCAGGGTGATGGCGGGGGTCACGTCGTCGAAGGCCACCTCCACGGGCAGGCCCACGGCCAGGCGGTCGTGGGGCAAGTTCAGCGTGCCGGAGGTGAGCCGCGGGCCCTCCTCCAGTTCCACCTGCACCACGGCATAGGGAATGTCGCCGGCGAAGCTGGGAAACCAGGCGCGGTGGAACAGCACCCAGGACGAGATCACCCCCCGGCCGCTGAGGGCGCGCCAGGATAGGTTTTCCTCGAAGCACCACGGGCAGACGGGCCCCGGCGGCCAGAAGGCGCGGGCGCAGTCGGCGCAGTGGGGCAGGTGCAGCTCGTGCCGCCGGGCCGCTTCCCAGAAGGGGCGGTTGTCCGGCGTGATGCGCGGCAACGGCTTGGCATAGGCGGCGGGTGCTGCATTGTGCTCGGCCATGAATCGTGGCTCCCGAAAGCGATGATTGTACTCAAGTGATGCAGATCGGGGGCGCCGCCCCCGTACCCCTGGCAGGGAGCGCGGCCCCCTGCACCCCTCTTACGTCTATTTCCTGCGCGGCTGCATGGCAGCCGCGCAGCTTCCCAGGAGGTCTGGGGGAGCCGCCGCTCCCCCAGATGCTTTTGGCTGTTGTGCCTCTGGTCTTTCAGTTGTGAAACAGCACCGAGTCGCCCCAGGGCGTGCCCCACTGCATGACGTGGGCGTCGGACACCTGGCGCGGGCCGCAGGCGCCGCGAAGCTGGCGCACGAGCTCCACGATGGAGTTCCAGCCGCTGACGTGAGCCTCGGAGAGCAGGCCGCCGGAGGTGTTCACGGGCAGCTCGCCGCCCGGCCCGATGCGCCCGCCCTGCACCCAGGCCGCGGCCTCGCCCGGGCCGCAGAAGCCGAAGCGCTCCAGCGCGAAGAGCACCAGGGGCGAGAAGGCGTCGTAGGTGTAGAACGCGTCCACGGCCGCGCGGTCGATGCCGGCCATCTCGTACACGCCCAGATCGGCCGCCAGCGGCGTGCGCGCGGATTCCGGCTGCTGGTTGATGCCCAGGCCCGGCGGGCCGAAGATGAACTCTCCGCGGCCCGAGCGGATGCCCTGCATGCCGGAGAGCAGCACCGGGCGCTGGGCCAGGTCGCGGGCGCGCTCGACCGAGGTCACCAGCACGCAGCACGCGCCGTCGCTGACCAGGCAATAGTCGTAGATGCGCAGGGGCTGGATCACCCAGCGCGACGCGCGGTAGGCCTCCAGGGTCAGCGGCTCGCGCATGATGGCCGCCGGGTTGAGCGCGGCGTGCCGGCGCAGGGCCATGGGCACGGCGGCGAGCTGGTCGCCCGTGGCCCCGTAGCGGGCCATGTAGCGGGAGAAGGCCAGCGCCGCGCCGCCGCTGGGCGAGGTCTGGCCGTAGACCGGATTTTCCCCGTGCGTGCCGCCTTCCTCGCGCATGCCCTCGATGTCGTGGGGCCCGCCCAGCAGGTCCTTCTCCTGGGTGAAGCTGCACGCCGTGAGACAGGCCACGCACTCGGCCAGTCCCGCGTGCACCGCCAGGGCCGCGTGCTGCAGGGCCAAGGTGACGAAGCGCCCGTGGGTCCAGGTCTGGTTGGCGTAGCGGATGTCCAGGCCGAAGGTTTCGGCCACGCGGTCGTAGTCGGTGCCCAGCGGCCAGCCCAGGTTGATGGCCAGCCCGTCCACGTCCTCGCGCCGCAGCCCCGCGTCGTCCAGGGCCGCCTTGAAGGCGCGCAGGCCGAGCTGGAGCTGGCTCTGGGGCAGGCCGCGCCCGAAGACGCTGGCGCCTACGCCCACGATGGCCGTGCGGTCGCGCAGCGCCGCGCGGCGCTCACGGGCGGGCATGGCCCCCTCCCGCGGCTTCGGCCTGGGCGGCCCAGGCGGCCATCTCGTCCTTGAGCTTCACCTTCTGCACCTTGCCCGTGGCCGTCACGGGCAGGGCCTCGCGGGAGGCGAAGCGGATGTAGCGCGGCACCTTGTACGAGGCGAGCTGGGCCTTGCAGGCGGCCTGCAGCGTCGCGGCGTCCAGGGTGACGCCGGCCTGGGGCACGATCACCGCGGCAATGACCTCGTCCTTCACCGGGTCGGGCACGCCCACGATGAAGGCCTCCTTGACCCCGGGCTGGCGCTCCAGGAACTCCTCCACCTCCATGGGCGCCACGTTGATGCCGCCGGACTTGACCATCTCCTTGATGCGGGTCTGGAAGTGGAAATAGCCCTCGGCGTCCTGCCAGCCCAGGTCGCCGGTGAGGAAGAAGCCCTCCGCGTCGAAGGCTTCGGCGGTCTTCTCCGGCTGCTTGTAGTAGCCCTTGAGCACGTAGGGCCCGCGGATCTTGATCTCGCCCAGCTCTCCCTGGGGCAGGGGCCGGTGCGTCACCGGATCGCTGACGAGCACCTCCGTGTCCGGCAGCGCCCGGCCAATGGTTTCGGCGCGGATGTGCTCCGGCGCCTCCGCGTCGGTGATGCAGCAGTTGCCGTAGGATTCGGTGAGCCCGTAGCACTGGCAGATGTGCGTGGCGCCCAGGCGCATGGCCGTGCGCATGGCCTGGGCATTGCCGATGGCCACGCCCGTGCGCAGGGAGCTCAGGTCGCGCCGGGGAAAATCCGGGTGGTTGACCATGGCGATGTGCATGTTGGGCGTGCCGTAATAGACCGTGCAGCGCTCGCGCTCGATGATCTCCAGCGCTTCGCCGGGCTCGAAGGCGTGTTGCAGCACCAGGCAGCCGCCATGGGTCATCACGGCGAACAGGGCGTTTACGCAGCCCAGCGCCCAGAACAGCGTCACGCCGTGCCACATGCGGTCCTGCTCGCTGAGGTGCTGGCGCTCGCCGATGTTGAACATGTTCTCGATCAGCCCGAAGTGCAGCAGCGGCACGCCCTTGGGAAACGAGGTGGTGCCGGAGGTGTAGAGCAGCGCGGCCATGTCCTGGGGCCCCACGGCGCGCTGGGCGGCGTCTATGGCCGCGTCCGGTACGTCGGCGCCCATGGCCCACAGCTCCGCGAAGGGCAGCATCCCCGCGTGGCGTTGCGCGCCCAGGCAGACCACGCTGCGGATGGCCGGAATGCCCGCCCCGGGCACGTCCAGCTCGCGCAGCATGGCGACGTAGTCCTGGTTCAGGAAGCGCTCGGCCAGCACCAGCACGCTCACGTCGCTGTGCGTGAGCACGTAGCGCAGCTCGTGGGACTTGTACCAGGTGTTCAGCGCCACCAGCACACCGCCCAGCAGATTCACCGCGAAGTCCACCAGCAGGAACTCCACCTGGTTGCCCATCAGCAGGCCCACGTGGTCGCCCTTGCGCACCCCCAGCTTGTGCAGGCCCTTGGCGAGCTGCCGCGTGCGCTCGCGGAAGCGGGCATAGGTCACGCGCTCGTCCCCATGCACCACGAACTCGCGCGCGGGATAGCGCCGCGCCATCTCGTCCAGCAGGTCGGGGGTCGTGCGAGCCTGGGGCATCTGCATGGGGCGGCTCCTGAATCCGGGGGCTCCTGAAGCCGGCGGTGACCCGCGGTGGGTCGCGGCTTGGCGCGCAGGGAACGAACTCCCGGTGCGCCGGGGCGCAGCCCGGCTGCACAGGGCCATCCGGCGGGACGCGTGAATGCGATGGAGTGGTTCTAATGCCCGGCCGCCCAGCCTGTCAACTCCGGGCGGCTGGGAAGCGGCACGTCGCGGTCTGCCTCGACACCGCCCCGACCCCGCCTGAGGAGGCGGCGAGTCTGCCCCGCGCCGTGGCTGCGAAAGGCCGTCCGTGACCGCCGCGATCTCGCAAATACACGCTCGTTCTGCAAATTTTGTCGTTAATGATGAAAACCGTGCAAAAATATGCAATGTTTGCGTGGGATGGCGGCAGTCGGCAGCCAGCGCCCGGGTTCCGCCACCGCACCGCCTGCGCACCGCACATTGGCTCGGCGGTGCACAAGGCAATGCCTGCGCGGAGTCCGCGGTACGTGGCCGGCCCCGCCCGGAAAACGGCTCCTCTACCGAGCTTAGACCGGGTGGCACCCGGCGTCGAGCGGGCCGGCCTACCTTGACCGCATCCGTCCACGGGAGGCACGCATGACCGAGCTGCGCGGTGCATTCGCCCAGGCGCTGGCGCTGATCGGCGGGGCCGACCCGTCGCTGGTGGAGATCGTGCTGCTGACGGTGCAGGTCAGCTTTTCGGCGGTGCTGCTGGCGACGGCCATCGCGCTGCCGCTGGGGGGCGCGCTGGCGCTGTACCGCTTTCCGGGGCGGCGCGGGCTGGTCGTGCTGCTCAACGCGCTGATGGGCCTGCCGCCCGTGGTGGCGGGGCTGGCGGTGTACCTGCTGCTCAGCCGCAGCGGCGCGCTGGGCGCCTGGGGGCTGCTCTTCACGCCGGGCGCCATGATCGCCGCCCAATGCGTGCTGGTCACGCCCATCGTCGCGGCGCTCAGCCGGCAGGTGCTGGAAGACCTGTGGGCCGAATACGCCGAGCAGTTGCGTTCCCTGGGCGCCGGCCGGGCGCGGGCCATCGCCACGCTGGTCTGGGAAGGGCGCCACGCCCTGCTCACGGCCGTGCTGGCCGGATTCGGGCGGGCCATTGCCGAGGTGGGCGCCGTGCTCATCGTGGGCGGCAACATCGCCCATCACACGCGGGTGATGACCACCGCCATCGCCCTGGAAACCAGCAAGGGCGACCTGGCGCTGGCCCTGGGCCTGGGGATGCTGCTCATCGGCATGTCCATCGTGGTCAACGCCTCGGCCTACCTGCTCAAGGAATATGCCCAGGTGCGCTATGGCTGAGAGCGCTGTGAAATTGCAAGAGCCGCGCGCCGCCGCGCCCGCGACCCCAGGCGGCCCGCTTGCGGTCGCGCCTGCCGGGCGCGAGGGTCGCACGGCCCCGGCCGGCAACGGCGAGGCGGAGATCCTGCCCCTGGAGTGCCGCGACGTGAGCTATGCGGCGGGCGGCCAGGCGCTGGTGCAGGGGCTCACCTTCCGCCTGGAACCGGGCCGGCGCACCGTGCTGCTGGGGCCCAACGGCGCGGGCAAGAGCCTGACCCTGCGCCTGTGCCACGGGCTGCTGGCGCCCAGCCGGGGCAGCGTGCGCTGGCTGGGCCCGGGCGCCGCCCAGGCGTCCGCGCGGCAAGCCATGGTGTTCCAGCGCCCCGTGCTGCTGCGCCGCTCGGCGCTGGCCAACGTGGTCTATGCCCTGGCCGTGCGCGGCGTGCCCCGCCGCCGCCGGCGCACCCTGGCCGAGGACGCCCTGGCCCTCACCGGCCTGCTGCCCCTGGCGCGGCGCCAGGCCCGCGTGCTCTCCGGGGGGGAGCAGCAACGTCTGGCGCTGGCCCGCGCCTGGGCCCTGCGTCCCCAGGTGCTGTTCCTGGACGAGCCCACGGCCAGCCTCGATCCGGCCGCCGCGCGGGCCGTGGAAGAGGCCATCGGCGCCATTCACCGCGCCGGCACGGCCATCGTGCTCACCACCCACGACCTGGGCCAGGCCCAGCGCCTGGCCGACGACGTGCTGTTCCTGCACCGCGGGCGCCTGCTCGAGCAGGCGCCCGCGGCGGCCTTCTTCGCCGGCCCGGCCACGCCCCAGGCGCGGGCCTTCCTGCGCGGCGAGCTGGTGCTGTAACGGCGGAGTGGACAGCGGGCCGTGGCAAGGCCGTCAGGGGTTTCACCCCCGACACCCCCGCCAGGGGCCGGGGGCCCCTGGACCCCGATGCCGCGGCAGGGGTTGGCTTGCCAACCCCTGCCGCCAAAACAGGGGGCTCGGGGGAACCACCGTTCCCCCGCATGGCTGCTGTTTGCTGCGGGACTCTCACTGAGGAGGAATCGGACCATGCGCCGACGACCGTTCACCGTGTTGCTGCTTCCGGCCTTGGCACTGGGCCTTTCCCTGGCCGGGGCCATGCTTGCCGCGCCGCGCCCGGCGGAAGCCGAGGAATTCATCACCGTGGCCTCGACCACCTCCACGGAAAACTCGGGGCTGTTCGGGCACCTGTTGCCCCTCTTCCAGGCGCAGAGCGGCATCGAGGTGCGCGTGGTGGCGCTGGGCACGGGCCAGGCCATGCGCGTGGCCGAGCGCGGCGATGCCGACGTGCTGTTCGTGCACCACCGCGCCTCGGAGCTCAAATTCGTGGAACAGGGCCATGGCGTGGGCCGGCGGGAGGTGATGTACAACGATTTCGTGCTGGTGGGGCCGCGGGCCGATCCGGCGGGGGTTGCCGGCACGCGCGACGCGGCGGCGGCCTTTGCCAGGATTGCCCAGGCCAAGGCGCCCTTCGCCTCCCGCGGCGACGATTCGGGCACGCACAAGGCCGAGCGCGCCGTCTGGAAATCCGCGGGCCTGGCCCCCGACGGCGCCCGCGACCCCTGGTACCGCGAGACCGGCTCGGGCATGGGCGCCACGCTGAACACCGCCGCGGCCATGGACGCCTACGCCCTCGCCGACCGCGGCACGTGGCTCGGCTTCCGCAACAAGGGCGGGCTGGTCGTCGTGGTCGAGGGCGACCCGGTGCTGTTCAATCCCTACGGCGTGATCCTGGTCAACCCGGCCCGACACCCCCACGTCAAAGCCGCCGCCGGCCAGCGCTTCATCGACTGGCTGGTCTCCCCCGCCGGCCAAAGCGCCATCGCCGGCTTCAAGGTAGGGGGCGCGCAGGTGTTCTTTCCCGATGCGAAGTAGGGGGGGGGAGGGTAAAGAGAACACGCGCTCTCATGTTGGCGACAACGAACCCGAGGATTGCCAAGCGTTCTTTGAAACGCTCATGGGCAACGAACGCCTGAACGGATTCGTGCACGGCATGGAGGGGTGCCCGAACTAGGGTGTGAATCTGTGGATACTATCCCAAAATTGGCACGGAGTAGACAAATGCGCGCTTGCTAATATTCACTATAAGAGCATTAACTTGCTTCATTCCCGTGCTCAGAAAAATTCAATAAAGAATTGAGAATGGGCGGAAATATTCCAGAATAGAACAGGCGGAAATTGGAATAATGCTTCCTATTGAATATGTCTCGATATTCGACGCGCCCATATAAATAAATTCGCTTTACCCCAGTTCCCACATCCACGATCTCCGCTGCTGTCATTTGTCTACCATACCATATAGCCTTGCTGAATGTTTGCCCTGTGCCGAGAGTATTTGAAAAGACGTCGTTCAAAGGAGGAACAACCAATTGGTTTTCATTTAAGGGGGCAATAATGTCAACTTTCGCCCAACTAATTACTTTGTAAGCAGGAGATTGACCGGAGTTTCTCAAAGAAACCGCTATTCCGGGTTCATTAGCATGAACCAACTGAGGCGGATTAAGCATCGTTCCATCAATGATAAATGTGGAATCCTGTAAAACGTAGGCACGCAATTGTTGTCTGGAATTTTTCATCATGACAAAAATTGTCCCGATCAACGCGATAAATTGAAGGAACCCAACACCAATTGAAATACCGGCAATTTTGTCGCTTAGATTCCAACCTTTTTTCTCTTGAGGTTGTCTTTCTTGTTTCGTGATGCTGGATTCTTCATTATGGTTATTGGTCGGAAGTATCTTGATTACAAAAGGAGAATTCTCAGAGCCGCGTTGCTTACTATAGGTATCTTGTTGGATGTTATTGATTTTGCTTTGTTCGGATTGTCCTTGGATAATGGATGATCCAAGGCATAGAATAATAACTACTGGCAATAAAAGTCTCATATCAGCATCCTCAAATTACAGACGAGAAAATGTACTCATTACCATGGTTGTTATAGCCGTCCCCCCTATGCCCCATTATAGTGCACCTTGCCCTGCTCTGAGATGTCGTAGCCCAGGGCGGCGGCGCGGTCGCGGAAGGGGGGCGTGCGGGTGAAGGCCAGCAGGCGCTGCATGGGGGGCTCGAAGTAGTCGCGACGCAGGAGGGCCAGGTCCACGCGCTCGGCGACCAGGGGCACGAAGCCGAGCTGGAGCTGGCGCGCCACGGCCTCCACGGCCAGCCCGGCATCGGCGCGGCCCTCCAGGATGGCCATGCCCACGTCGGTCTGGCTGCGCGCGGTCTCGTCGATGTATTGCAGCGCGCCCACCGGGATGAAGTCCTGGCGCAGCAGGTGCTCCAGCAGCACGGCCGTGCCCGATGCGGGCTCGCGGCCGATGAAGCGCGGACCCTTGCGCAGCAGGTGCACGACCTTGGTCAGCCCCAGGGGATTTCCCGGCGCCGTGACGATGCCCTGGGTACGCCGGGCCCATTCCAGCAGCACGACTTCCAGGCCCGCCAGCGCCACGCGCACGGCCGGCACATTGTACTCGCCGGTGTCCGGGTCCAGCAGGTGCAGGGCGCACACGGCCGCCTCGCCCGCGGCCAGGCGGCGCAGGCCGTCCAGGCTGCCGCCGGGGAGCATGGCCAGCCCGCAGGCCGATGCGCGCAGGCTCCATTCCAGCAGGGGGTCGTGGCTGCCGGCCACCACGGGCGGGGGCTCGCGGGCCGGGCGGGCGGCGGCCTGCTGCGCGCCCCCGCGTCCCGCCGCCACCCCCTGGGCCACCCAGGCGTCGATGAGATGCTGGGGAAAGAGCCACTTGCCCGCCACGCGGGTGCAGGGGATGCGCCCGCGGTGCACCAGGTCGTAGACCTTGCGCTCCTTGATGTTCAGGTAGGCGGCCACCTCGCGCACGGTCATCATCCTGCTCACGGGGCGGGGCTCGGGGGACTTGACCATGGGGCCTCGTACCAGGTTGCATTCATCCGATCGCAAAGTGCCCGCGACCCGGAGGAGCGCGCAGCGCGTCTCGAAGGGCGCCGGGTCGGGCCGTGGCCCCTTCGACTGCGCTCAGGGCAAGCTTCGCGACGCCCTGCTCCGCAGGGTTCCTCCGGCGCGCGGCCATTCGTTCATGTTTGCACGCATTTTGGAATCAGGCGGCGCGGCGCAGGTGCTTGAGCAGGGGCATCACCTCGGCGGCGAAGCGCTCGGTCTGATGGTCGAAATCGTCGTAGGGCCCCACGAAGGCCAGCGCCAGATGGCGCACGCCGGCGTCGTAGAACTCCACCAGCTTTTCGGCCACCTGCTGCGCCGTACCCAGCGCCCCGTAGCGCTGCGCCGCCCGGCGGAAGTCCATGTTGTAGCGCGCGCTGAGCCAGGTGGCCGCCGCGTCCAGCGCCTGTTCGTAGGTCTCGTCCAGGCACACGAAGATCAGGTGCCCCGTGCCGAAGCGCGTGAGCTTGCGCTTGGCCTGCTCCGCCGCCGCGGCGATCTTCTTCAATCCGTCCGCATACATCTGCGGCGTGACCACGTAGGAGTGCCAGCCGTCGGCCAGGCGCCCGATGCGGCGCAGGGCGGCGTCGGCGCGGCCGGCGGCCCAGATGGGCGGCCCGCCCGGCTGCCGCGGCGGCGGAATCTGCGCCACGTCGGAGAAGCGCCAGAAGCGCCCCTCGTGGGACACCGGCTCGCCCGTCCACAGCTTGCGCAGCACCTGGATGCCCTCGCTCAGCCGCGCGCCGCGCTCGTTGAGCGGCACGCCGGCCAGCTCGTATTCCTTGGGAAACTCGCCGCCCACGCCCACGCCGAAGATCAGCCGGCCCTCGGTGAGCAGGTCCAGCGTGGAAACCTGCCGGGCGATGGCCGCCGGGTGGCGCAGCGGCACCAGGTACACGCCCACGCCGAAGGTCAGCCGGCTGCTCATGCCGGCGGCCTGCGCGAGCATGGTCATGGGATCGAGCATGGGCACGTGCAGGGCCAAGTGATCGCCCGCCCACACCGTGTCGTAGCCGCAGCGCTCGATGCGCTGCACGTTGGCGCGCAGGTCGGCGATGCGGGGCGTCCAGACCTTCGTCCCCGGCGGCGGGGGGCGGTGCAGGGCTTCGATGCCCAGGGTCAGGTGCGGGTCGAGGGGCAGATCCATGGCAGTCTCCTTTGGTCACATGATGATTGCGTTCCGCAGTCTTACCCCAGATCGGGGTGCCGCGAAAAGGCGCGGGCGGCAACGTGCCCGGCAGGCGGGGCGCCTTGGCTTGAGTTCGATCGGCGCAGCCGGTATTCGTGACTCAAGAGGAGCGCATGATGCCCATCACGAATGCCCTGGAAAATGCCAGACGCCTGGAAAGCCTGGGCTTTACCCACGAACAGGCCCAGGGACTTTCCGAGATCGTGGAGCAGGCTGCCCTGGCCTCCCAGCCCGACTTCAGCAAACCCCAGGTCCAGCTCGACATGCAGACGCTGCGGAGCGAGATGCGGGCGATGGGGGATCGCCTCGTATGGGAGATTCGCACTCAGACGCTCTCGGTCTTCACCATGCTGGTCGGTCTGCTGGGATTGACCATCGCCATCCTCAAATTCCTGCCGTAACGCGCCCGCAACCCGCAACGTCCATGAATCCCGCAGGCGCCACCGCGGTCCCCTGTGCGGCATGGCCATTTGCTGCGGGTTCCGGGTATGATCGGCCCCGCGGTCAGGCCGCGGCCATCCCACCCCGCGGGCAGGGTCACCCGCCGCACGACGGCCCGCGTCCGGCCCCCGGCACACGATGCCGCGGACGCATTCACCCGAGAGGCAGCGAGCAATGACGAATCAGCACGTACTGGAAGGCGTCACCGTTCTGGATTTCACCCAGTACCTGGCCGGGCCCACCTCCACGCGGGCGTTGGCGCAGATGGGGGCCACGGTGATCAAGGTGGAGCTGCCGCCGGTGGGCGACATGTCGCGCCTGGTGCCGGTGATCAAGGACGGGCGCAGCGCCTTCTACATGCAGCACAACCGCGGCAAGCAGTCGCTGGGGCTCAACGTGCGCGATCCGCGCGGGCGGGAGATCCTGCGCGCGCTGATCCCCAAGGTGGACGTGCTGGTGGAGAACTATTCCCCCGGCGTCATCGCCCGCCACGGGCTGGACTGGGAGACGGTGCACGCCCTGAACCCGCGCCTGGTGATGTGCTCCATTTCCGGCTTCGGGCAGCAGGGCCCCCTGAGCCAGATGCGCGGGTTCGACTTCGTCTGCGCCGGCTACGCGGGGGTGCTGGGCATGTTCGGCTATCCCGACCGTCCGCCCGTCAGTCCCCCCGCCTCCGTGGGCGACGTGGCCACGGGCATGAACGCCGCCGCGGCCATCGGCGGCGCGCTGTACCGCGCCCTGCGCACCGGCGAGGGGCAGTACATCGACACGTCGCTGCTGGACGCCTACTTCAACATGAACGATGCGGGCGTGGAGATGTACAGCGCCTCCGGCGGCAGGCAACTGCTCACGCGCAGCGGCAGCCACCACGCGCTGCTGGCGCCCGCCGGGGTGTTTCGCGGCCCGGGGGGCGACGTGGTGATCTTCAGCATCTCCCCGGCCCAGTGGGTGGGCCTCTGCGAGGCCATGGGCCGGCCCGAGCTGGCCGCCGACCCGCGCTTTGCCGACCATCCCTCGCGCATCGCCAACCTGCAGGCCATGGTGGCCGCGGTGGAGCAGTGGATGGAGGGGCAGACGAGCGTGGAGCAGGTGGTGGCGCTGCTGCAGGAGCATGGCGTGCCCTGCGGCCCGGTGCTGGACATGGCCCAGGCCACCGAGCATCCCCACGTCAAGGCCCGCCGCATGGTGCACAGCCTGCACGACGAGCGGCTGGGGGAATTCAAGGTGCCCGCGCCGCCCTTCCGCTTCTCCGGGGTGCCCGATCCGCCGGCCCTGCAGGCCCCCGTGCTGGGCCAGCACAACGAGGTCATCCTGCGCACCTACCTCAACTACTCGCCCGCGCAGGTGCGGGAGCTGGCGCAGGCCGGCGTGCTGCTCAGCGGCAAGGTGTAGACCCCGCCGCGGCCCGGCTCCATCCCGCCCAGCGCCGTGGGGCTGGCGAGTCGGCACTGCGCGCGGGCTGGATCGTGCATGCGTCGATTGCCGGGCCCCGGCGCATCGGCTATGCTCGCTCCATGGCGCATTCCATCCCCTTCGATACCCATGCGTACGTCAAGAAGCTCACTGCCGCGGGCGTCCCGGAGCCCCAGGCCGAGGTGCATGCCGAGGCGCTGGCGGAGCTGATCGACCAAGAGCTTGGCACCAAGCGGGACCTGGCAGAGTTGCGCCTGGCGTTGCAGCGGGACCTGGCGGAGTTGCGCGTGGCCACGCAGCGGGACATTGAAGAGTTGCGCGTGGCCGTGCAGCGGGAGATTGAAGAAGCCGAGGGACGCATGCGCCACGATGTGCAGACTCTGGAGCTGCGCCTCAAGCACGATCTCACGTTGCGCTTCGGAGGCATGCTCACCGCGGCCGTGGCCATCATCGCCATTCTCGTCAAGCTGCTCTGAACAGGCGCGCCGGGCCGCGCGGCTGTCCCCGGAGTTTGGCCGGCGGCTCCACGAGCGGGGAGGGGGAACAATGGATGCGCAACCGCTGGACTTCAGCCTGTCCGATCCCGACGTCATTCGCGATCCCTATCCCACCTTCGCCGCGCTGCGCGCGCGCGACCCGGTGCACTGGAGCCCCGCGCTGCGCGCTTGGGTGCTCACGGCCTACGACGACGTGCGCCAGGTGCTGAACGATCCGCTCTACACCGCCGACCGCATGACGCCCTTCGTGCAGGCCTCGGAGCGCCACGGGCGCGGCAAGGCCGCGGAGCTGGGCCGCCTGTTGCGGCACTGGGTGGTGTTTCACGACCCGCCCGACCACATGCGCCTGCGCCGCCTGCTCAACCGCGCCTTCACCCCGCGCGAGATGAAGAAGCTGGAGCCGCGCATCGCGCGCATGGTGCGCCTGCTGCTGGAGCGCATCGCGCCGCGGGGCGAGACCGACCTCATCGCCGACTTTGCCTATCCCCTGCCGGCGCTGGTGATCATGCACATGCTGGGCGTGCCCGAGGCCGACCTGGAGCGGGTGCGCGTGTGGTCGGAGGAGCTGGGCACGTTCATCGGGCACTCGGTGGAATCCGACCGCTACGAGCGCGCGCACACGGCCATCACGGAAATGGCCGACTACTTCCGCCGCATGGCCCGCGCGCGCCGCGCCCATCCGCAGGACGACATCGTCAGCGCCCTGGTGGGGGCCATGGACGAGCAGGGCACGCTGTCCGAGGACGAACTGGCCTGCAACGCGCTGTATCTGCTCTTTGCCGGCCACGAGACCACCACCAACCTCATCGGCAACGGCATCTATCACCTGCTGCGCAACCCCGCGCAGTATCGCCTGCTGCGGGAACGGCCGGAGCTGGTGCCGACGGCCGTGGAGGAATTCCTGCGCTATGAGAGCCCGGCCTTCTCCAGCCTGCGCGTGGCCTCGCAGGACCTGGAACTGCGCGGGGCCCGCATTGCCCAGGGCGAGCGCCTGGTGGCGTTCCATTCCGCCGCCAACCGCGACCCGGCGGTGTTTACCGACCCGGAGCGGCTGGACGTGACCCGCGACCCCAACCCCCATCTGTCATTCGGCGTGGGGCCGCACTTCTGCCTGGGTGCGCCGCTGGCTCGCCTGGAGGGGCGACTGGCCTTCGAGGCCCTGCTGCAGGGCCTGCCCAACCTGCAATTGCTCGACGAACATCCGCCCTGGAGCGCCCAGCTCATCCTGCGCGGCGTGACGCGGCTGTCCCTGCGCTTCGACCCCACCCCGCCGGCCCGGCGTGCGTCGGGATAGGGCCGCGGTCGCTACCCTTTCGGCTCCGTCTCCTCCGGCACGCGCGGCCAGGGGGAAAAGGGGAAGGGCAGGCGGTCGCTGGCGTACGTGAGGAAGCCTATGATCTCCGCGGCATAGAGGCTCAGCATGCGCCCAAAGGTCTGCAGGTTGCCGTTGACGCCGCCGAGCAGCAGCCGCAGCAGGAATTGCACCACCAGCACCAGATACGTCAGCGTTTTCGTCAGCTCGAATGCGATCACGAACAGCACGATGAACAGCAGGCGCTGCCAGCGGCTATCCACGGCGGCCTGGAGCTTGGATGCGGGTTGTTCCGTGTTTTCCATGATGGGTTCCATTGCGGAAGCGTTGCGCGCTCGCGGCGGCGCGGGACACGCCGCCAGTGCCCTGGCCGGCCCCGGCGCCGCATGCCTGTGGCGGATGGCGCGTACTTCATTTTAGCGCGCCCTGCCGCGCCCGAACAGGACGGCGCCCGCGGGCGGGGTGCGGCCCGTGCACCACGGAACGGACGTGCGGCGGGCGTGCGGCGGGCTTGCGGCCGACTTCAATGCTCGTGGCGGTGATGCAGATCGGGCCGGTGCGGCCCGCCGTGGGTCAGCGGCTCATGCGTGTGCTCGTGGCGGTGCCAGCGCCCGGCCGGCAACCCGGGATGCGCGTGGGTGTGGTGCTCGTCGTCGTGCCGGTGCAGGTGGGTGTGCCGCGTCGCCGCGTGCGTATGCAGATGCGCGTGGTGCTCGCTCTGCATGAGCCACAGCGCCCCGGCCATGAGCCCGCCGCCCGCAAGCTGCACCGCTGCCAGCGGTTCGCCCATGGCGGCCCAGGCGATCAGCACGCCCCAAAAGGGCGCCGTGGCGAAGACCATCTGCGCCCGCGTCGCGCCGAGCTGCTGGGCGCCGGAGATGTAGAGCACCATGGACAGCCCATAGCTGAACAGGCCCACCAGCAGCGCACCCCCGACCGCCCGAGCCTCCGGCACCGCTCCGTGCAGCCATAAACCCAGCAGCAGATTCACCGTCCCGGCGACGAGGCCCTTGGCAAAGGTACTTTGGGCTGGGGTGAAGCGGTCGATGAGCGCGGTGAAGCTGTTGTCCAGGCCCCAGCAGATGCAGGCCAGCAGCACGAGCAGCGCCGCGGGGGCCAGCGCGAAGGCGGACGGCGAGGCCAGCAGCACGCTGGCGCCACACACCAGGGCACTGGCCAGCCACGTGCGCCCGGACAGGTGCTCGCGAAAAAACGCCCAACCCAGCAGGGCCGTGGCGACCGACTCCAGGTTCAGCCACAGGGCCGCCGAAGCGGCCGGGGCCGTGACCAGTCCCCACATCAGCAGCGCGGGCCCCAGGCCGCCGCCGAACAGGATGGCCCCACCCAGCCACAGCCAGTTGCGGCGGTCCGCCCGGCGCACGGTCGCACGCTCCCGCAGGGCCCAGAACGCGCTGCCGGCCGCGGCGCCCAGGTACAGCAGGCCGGCCAGCGTCAGCGGCCCCATGGGCGCCAGCAGCGCCTTGGCGGCCGGCGTGGAGGCGCCGAACAGGGCAGCCGCCAGCAGGCATTCGACGACGGGTCTCAATGTGCGGGATGTCATGACGTGCTCCGTGGCTGCAAGCAAACCGGTGCGGAGGGATCGCGCAGTGGGCGCCACGCGCGGCGCGCTCAGCCGCCTGCGCGCCTGACGCGGAAGCCCTGCCGCTCCAGCCAGGCCTGCATCTTGTCGCGCAGGTCGCCCTGGATCTTGATGCGCCCGTCCTTGAGCGTGCCGCCCGTGCCGTACTACCCACCCGGAGTGGTGGTCCGGCCGCGTCTGTCGTAGACGCGGACGAACCCGGCACCGTCGTCCTCGGTGCCCACGACGACGCTGCTGCCACCGTTGCGGTTGCGCAGGTCGATCCCGCCGGTGTCCCATCCGGAGAGCACAAGCCGCGCATTGCCGGCTTCGTCGTAGATGTCCACCTGGCCGTTGCCCCAACTCGCCGCGCCTGCGAACATCACCATTTTGCCCTGCTTGTTGATAGCCTCGAAGCGCCGGGCGCGGACGACTTCCAGTACATCCGGCTGCTCGTCGAACAGATTTCTCCCGCCCGCACCCAGGCTCACCAGCGCGGCAAGCGCGATGACCAGACCCAGGATGACGGCCCGGTGAAAGCGTAGCTGCCGCTCTACGGCGGCAAGGCGAGATTCGATGGTATTCATAGCGGGGCTCCGAAGGGCGATGTCCTGCGCCGGGGGCAGGCGCAGGGCCGCCGCCCGCAGGTGGGGCAGGCCCCCAGGTGCGAGCGGTCGGTGCTGAAAACGAGCGGATCGGGTTCGCGGGGCATACGAGCGTCAGGTGACGTGCAGGATGAATAGGCCGCCCGCCGGCAAACGGGCGTGGACCAGCCGCACCGCGCACGGCCCGAGTGTGCGGCGCCCCCGCGATGACCTATGCCAGCCGATAAAATGCGGCTGCCGTGTCGTGAAACAGCAGGGCCTTGTCCTGCATGGAGGCTCCGGCGGCCAGGCGCTTGAAGGCATTCCAGCACACCCGGTAGCCGTACGACACCTTGTCCACGGGAAAGTTGCTCTCGAACATGGCGCGGCGCGGCGTGAACGCCTCGATGCAGGTCTCGATGTACGGCCGCCACAGGCCGGCCAACTCCTGCGAGCCCGGCGGGCGGGGGCGGATGTGGAAGTCGTAGCCGATAATGCGCATGCCCAGCCCGCCCAGCTTCACGTAGACGTTGGGGCACCGCGCCAGCTCGCGGACCGATGCGCGCCAGACGGGAAAGATCTCCTCGCGCCGCCCGGCGTGCGGGCCCACGCCCAGCGGCCCGCCCACGTGGTTGAGCACGATGGGCTGCTCGGGAAACGCCCGCGCCAGCGCCGTGAGCTCCGGGAGCTGCGGATGAAACAGCCAGGCGTCGAAAGTCAGCCCGTGCGTGCGCAGCTTGGCAAAGCCTGCGCGGAAGCGCGCCTCGGCCATCAGTCCCG
>JACQHH010000024.1 GCA_016199125.1 Candidatus Lambdaproteobacteria bacterium | reverse complement strand
GGATCGGTGAGGATCTCCTGGTAGCCGGTCATGGCCGTGTTGAAGATGACTTCGCCGGAGGTGGGCCGGCGCGCCCCACGCAGGCGACCGCGAAACGTCAAGCCGTTGCTGAGTACAAGCAGTCCTTCCATGGATCCATGTTCGGGCGAGGCGGAAGCCGGCGGCAATGCGGCGGCGCAGCAGTCCGGGCCGGGTTGAGCACCATTGTAGCCGCGCAGGGACGAAATGAAAACGCGGCCGGCGGGCTCTTCCGCGGGCCGCCGGGGGCTACCTGTAGCGATCCAGCGGCGAGCGGTGCGGCATGACCATCACGGCGGAGAGGCACTTGGCCACCAGCTTGCCATGGGCGTCGCTGACCGCCGATTCGCCGACGATGGTGCGGCGCCCCTTGTGGATCAGCCACGCTTCGCAGGTCAGATCGGTGGTGCCGGGGCGCATGAAGTTCATCTTCAGCTCGATGGTGTTGGTGGTGGCGTCGGGAAACAAGGCCGCCAGCGCGGCGTGGGCAATGCTGGTGTCGGCCAGGGTGGTGACGATCCCGCCCTGCACCACGCCGTCGCCGCGTGTGAGCTCCGGCCGGAAGGGCAGGAACAGCTTGGCATGGCCCGGCTCGATGTCCAGCAGGCGGATGCCCAACAGGTTCAGGATCGGCACACGGCCGTTGACGCCGTTGAAAATGCGCTGCTTGGTCTCCTCGGGAAAGGGCGGCAATTGCAATGCCCCGTGCATGTCGTGCTCCTGCAAGTGTGCTGCTCTGCGCCGTCCACGCCCGGCGCACCCGGTGGCATGATCGCGGGCGCGGGCCCTGCCTGTGATAACAGAGTTGCGTGGAAAATTCCTCTCCGCGGCGGATGTCATTCCCCACGGGCGGAATGCCCGCAAAGGCTTGCTCAGGGCGTCCGCCATGCTACGGTGGACCATTGACGGCACGCCGGCGCCTGGGGCCACCCCGCCGCCGGACCGCCCTGGCGGCGCCTCCCACGATCAAGCACGGAAGCCCATGCACCTGCTTACGCTCAACGACCGGCACCAGGCCCTGGGGGCCACTTTCGGCGAATTCGCCGGATACCGCATGCCTCTCTACTACAGCAAGCCCCTGGAGGAGCACCGCGCGGTGCGCGAGCGGCTGGGCGTGTTCGACATTTCGCACATGGGCCAGTTCGAGGCCCGCGGCGAACAGGCCGAGGCCTTTCTGCACCACGCGCTCACCAGCAACGTGCTGCGCATGCACGACGGGCAGGCGCTGTATTCGCCCCTCTGCCGCGAGGACGGCGGGGTGTTGGACGATCTGATCATCTACCGCCACTCCCCGGCGCATTACCGCATCATCGTCAATGCGTCCAACCGGGCCAAGGATTATGCCTGGCTGGCGCGGTTGGCCGGCAAGCGCGGGGTGGCGTTGCAGGATGTCACGGCTGGGCACTGCCTGTTCGCCGTGCAGGGCCCCCGGGCCTTCGCGGCGCTGGCCACGCACGTGACGCCGCGCCCGGATTCGCTGCCCTACTACGGCTTTGCCGTCGCACAGGCGTTCGGCGGCGAGGTGTTCATGGCCCGTACGGGTTACACGGGCGAACCGGGCGTGGAGCTGGCCGTGCCCGTGGCCGCCGCCGAGGCGGTGTGGCAGGCCCTGACCGGGACCCTGGGCGCCACGCCCATCGGTCTGGCCGCCCGCGACAGCCTGCGCCTGGAGGCCTGCATGGCCCTCTACGGTCATGAGCTGTCCGAGCAATGGCATCCTTTCGAATCCGGCGTCGGCTGGGCCGTCGATCTGGACGCGCCCGAGGACTTCTGCGGCAAGTCCGCGCTGCGGGCCATCAAGGCCGCCGGCTCCGCGCATGCCCTGGTGGGGCTGGAGGTCACCGGGCGCGGCATCGCCCGCGAGGGGTATCCCGTGCTGCAGGGCGGGCATCGGGTGGGCGTGGTCACCTCGGGCGTGCTGTCCCCCACCACGGGGAAGCCAGTGGCCCTGGCCCACGTGGAAAGCGCGGTGGCGTCTATCGGGACGGCGCTGGAGGTGGAAATTCGCGGCAAGGCCGTCCAGGCGCAGGTGGTCAGGCGGCCCTTCTACCGCAATCCCGCCTTGCGGGCATAGGCGGCGGGCCCAGCGACGGAAACGGCGGGAGTGGGGCTGGTGCGGGGGGCGCGGCGCGTCCCGCTTACGGCATGGGGCGCCGGGGGAAACTTCAGCGGATGTCCGTGCCCACGAAGATCAGCACGTCAAAGCCCTCGCGCGCTTCTTCGGCGAGCGTCATGGGCTCGATGTGCTGCCGCTCCGGGATGCTGCTGGCGATTTCCATGGCCGCGCGCAGATGTCCGCTGCGATAATGAATCTCGCTGGTGCCCACGCGGACGCCCAGGGTGCGGGAGACGACCACCACGTTCAGCTCCGCGCCGATGCGCTCCTCCAACCCTTGGCGTTCCGCCTCGCTCAGGGTCAGCGCCACGTTCTGGGCCGCCGTCGCGCGCTCGGGCCGCGCCAGCACGCCCACACGCACCGGCGGCGGCAGCAGCGACTTGGGCGGAAACGCCTCGTCGTAGGGGCGCTCCGGGGGCGGCGGAGGCGGCGGCTTCACCTGGGGTCCCTGGTACTCCTGCTGCACCCCCTGGAAGAATTGTTGCGGCGGCTTGCGGCCTTCGATCTCCGCCTGGTGCCGGGCCTCTTCCTCCGCCCTGCGCGCGGCGGCCTGAACGGCCAACTCTTCGGTCGTGGGCGGAGGCGGCGGGGGGGGTGGCTCGGGCTCGCTGGCGCCGCAGGCGTATAACGTGCCGGCGGCGATGCCCACCAGCAGCAGTCTGACCACGGCACGCTGCATTCCCATGTCACCTCAGCTCGATCGGGTCAAGACCCGTGGGATGCCGGCTCCCCCGGCGGCAGGGCAGCCGCCACGATGTCCCCAGGCGGCCCTCTCCTGATTTGTAGGGGATCAGCACCTGATTCTCAAGTGCGTTTCCGGGCGCGCACCGGCAGGCCCCGGCGCTTGCGGGTTGCGCGCGGCTCCTCTTGCAGACCTCATGCAAGTCCCGTTCATTCGTGTCCACCGGCGGACGTCAATTGCATCCCCGCGCATATTTTTCTATCGTGATGCAAAGACCGTGTGAGTGCCGCGCGAACTTGCGCGCGGTGCAGCTCAGCCAGCCCACGGCGCAGAATGACCTGCGCGGGGCGCGGGATGGCCATGCCGCGGTCATGCCCCTGCCAGCGCCTTCGGATGCGGAAACAGCCCAAGGAGTCCCCATGCCCGTCAATCGCGTGCCCCTGACGCCGTTGTCCCTGTTGCAGCGCACAGCGGAGGTGTTCCCCACGCGCACCGCGGTGGTCTACGGGGAGCGGCGCACCAGCTACGCCGACTATTACGGCCGCGTGAACCGGCTGGCCAGCGCGCTGCGGGCCGCCGGCGTCGGCACGGACGACAAGGTCGCCATCCTGGCGCCCAACGTGCCCATGGTGCTGGAGGCGCACTACGGCATCCCGCTGGCCGGCGGCGTGATCGTGGCCATCAATACCCGCCTCAGCAGCGGCGAGGTGGCCTACATCCTGGAGCACTCGGAAAGCCGCGTGCTGCTGGTGGACCGCGGTCTGCTGCACGTGGTGCGCCCCATTCTGGCGCAGGTGCCGGGCCTGGAACGCGTGGTGGTGGGTGAAGACCCCGCCGCCGGGGACGACGACGGCTGGCGCCCGCCGGGCAGCGTCAGCTACGAGGCTTTCCTGGAGAATGGCTCGCCCGCGCCGCTGCCGGTGCCGGTGCAGGACGAGTGGGAGACCATCGCCATCGACTATACCAGCGGCACCACAGGCAGGCCCAAGGGCGTCATGTACAGCCACCGCGGCGCCTATCTGAACACGATCAGCGTGATCATGCAGAGCGAACTCACCCGGCACTCGGTGTACCTGTGGACGCTGCCCATGTTCCACTGCAACGGCTGGTGCTTCACCTGGGGGCTGCCGGCCATCGGGGCCACCAGCGTGTGCCTGCGGGCCGTCGAGCCGGCGCTCATGCGCCGCCTGATCCAGGAGGAGGGTGTGACTCATTTCTGCGGCGCACCCATCGTGCTGCAGACGCTGGCCTCGCTGCCCGATGCCGAGCGGTTTCGCTTCAAGGTGCCCGTGCGGGCCAGCACCGGCGGCGCGCCGCCCTCGCCCACGCTGTTGCAGACCATGACGCGCATGAACGTGCAGGTGACCCATCTTTATGGCCTCACGGAGACCATCGGGCCCAATACGCTCTGCGAGGTGCAAGACGCATGGCTGGAGCTGGATGCGGCCGCCTATGCCAAGCAGATTTCGCGCCAGGGCGTAGTCTATCTGATGGATGGGGAGACGCGGGTCCTGGACGAGCAACACCGGCCAGTCCCCGCGGATGGGGTCGCCATGGGCGAGATCTGCATGCGCGGCAACACCGTCATGCAGGGCTACTACAAGGACCCGGCGGCCACGGCTCAAGCCTTCCGCAACGACTGGTTCCACAGCGGCGACCTGGCCGTACTGCACCCGGACGGCTACATCGAGGTGCGCGACCGGGCCAAGGACATCATCATGAGCGGGGGCGAGAATATCTCCACCAT
>JACQHH010000166.1 GCA_016199125.1 Candidatus Lambdaproteobacteria bacterium | reverse complement strand
GCTTACGCTGCCGGAGGCCGCGGGAGGCCAGGGCGCACCCATGCTGCTGGGCGTGGCCGTGACCGAAATGATGAGCGGCGCCAACACCGCCTTCAACATGTACCCGGGCCTCACGGCCGGGGCCGCGGGGCTGATCCGCTCCTTCGGCTCCGCGGAGCAGAAGGAACTCTACCTGGCCAACATGGAAAGCGGCGCCTGGGCCGGCACGATGGTGCTCACCGAGCCGCACGCCGGCTCCGACGTGGGGCTGAGCAAGGCCAAGGCCGTGCCGCTGGGCGGGGATGCTTACGCCGTCACGGGCAACAAGATCTTCATCTCCGGCGGCGACCACGACATGGCCGACAACATCGTGCATATGGCTCTGGCCCGCATCGAAGGCGCGCCTCAGGGCACCCGCGGGCTGTCGCTGTTCATCATTCCCAAGTACAAGGTGAACGCCGACGGCAGCCTGGGCGAGTTCAACAACGTGGTGTGCACCAACATCGAGCACAAGCTGGGCATCAACGCCTCGGCCACGGCGGCGCTCAGCTTCGGGGAGTCGGGCCAGTGCGTGGGCTACCTGCTGGGCGGCGTCAGCGACAAGGGCGACAGCGCCGGCACGGGCATGAGCCGCATGTTCCAGATGATGAACGGCGCGCGCATCGGCGTGGGCGTACAGTCGCTGGGCGTGGCCTCCACGGCCTATCTCAACGCGCTCGACTATGCCCGCACCCGGCTGCAGGGCGCGCATATCCAGCGTGGGCGGCCCGCCGCCGGCGCCGTGCCCATCATCGAGCACGCCGACGTGCGGCGCATGCTGATGGAAATGAAATCCACCGTGGAGGGCAGCCGCGCCCTGATCTACCATGCCGTGCGCATTCAGGATCAGGTCACTTGCCTGCGTGCCGCCGGGGATGAAAGCTACAAGGAGCTGCAGGATTACCTGGGGCTCTACATTCCGCTGGTCAAGGCCCATGTGTCCGACTGCGCGGTGCACGTGACCTCGCTGGCGATCCAGGTTTATGGCGGCGCGGGCTATCTGCGCGACTTTCCCGCCGAGCAATACTACCGCGACAGCCGCATTTTCCCCATCTACGAGGGCACCAACGGCATCCAGGCCCTGGACCTGGTGGGGCGCAAGCTGATGGCCGGCGGCGGCAAGGTCATCGGGCGCTTCAGCCAGGAGATCAACGCCATCATCGAGGCCATGGCGGCCCGTCAGGGCTACGAGATGGAGGCGGGCTTCCTGCGCAAGGCCCTGGAGAGCTTCAACGCGGCGCTGGGCACCTACATGAAGCTCATGTCGGAAGGCAAGATGGAAGTGGTGCCGCTCACGGCCACGCGCTTCCTGGAAATGATGTCCAAGATCCACGTGGCGCGGCTGCTGCTGGAAGGCGCCTGGGTGGCCGAGTCGGCGCTGGGCGGCATCTCAGCCGACTCGTCCGACGCGGACTACTACAAGGGCAAGATCGCCGGGGCGCGCTACTACGCCCGCAACATCCTGCCCACGGCCATCAGCCTGGGCGCGGTGATCGCCTCGGGCGACAGCACGGCGCTGGACGTCTCGGACAAGGGCTTTTCGATCAATTTCTAGCCCGGCGCAAGCGGCCGCAGCGGAACGCTGATCGACGGCCGTCCCGCGCATTGCCACACGCAACCGCGGCGGTTTCGCACCGCCTGGATTGCGTTCCATCGCGGTGCTGCCTTTCCGGCACCGGCAAGGAGTGCCCATGGCTCACGGCCACAAGTTCGACCCCAAGCTGCTGGAGCGCCTGAAGGACCCGGCGCGCCTGGAATCGCAGAATCCCGAAGCCATCTGGAGCATCGTGGGCGGGGGCGAGCTGCGGGTAGTAGTCGATGTCGGCGCCGGTCTGGGCTTCTTCGCCATCCCCTTCAGCCGGCACATGCCCCAGGGCAAGGTGATCGCCTGCGACATTTCCGCGGAGATGCTGGAGCACCTGCGCGGCGTGCTGGCCAGCGAGGGCGTGCGCAACGTGGAGGCGCGCCAGTCGGACGAGGTGGCGCTGCCGGTGGGCGACGGCGAGGCCGACCTGGTGTTCATGGCCAACCTGCACCACGAGTTCGACCATCCCGAGCAGTCCCTGGCCGAGGCCCGCCGTGTGCTGCGGTCGGGCGGACGCCTGGCCATCGTGGACTGGAAGCCGGGCGAATCGCCCACGGGCCCGCCGCCGCACGTGCGCATTCCCGAGGCCACCGTGCGTGACCAACTGGAGGCCGCCGGCTTCCAGGACGTGCAGTCCAGCCCCATCCTGCCCTACCACTACCTGCTCACCGCGACCCGGCCCTGAGCGCGGGCGCCCCGGCGCTCCTGCCGTTGCAGCGCACCACGCCCACCCGGCCGGGAATCATGGCGAGCGTGCGAGACAACGGGCCAGGGGTTGGGAATGTAGGCTGGCGCGCGGCCGGTTGCCTCCACGTCGCGCTGTGACGGCGCCTGATCTTGCCGCGGGCGAGGCTGAGCACCCCGGCCTCGCTCAGGACGCCTTGACGCGCCAGTCCACGCGCCCGGCGATCTCCTGTCGCAGCAGGTCGCGGGCGGCCGCGAAGCCCAGGGTCTGCTGGGCCTTGTCGCCGTGCCGGCGCCAGCTCACCGCGCCGTCGCTCTGCTCCTTCTCGCCCACGATGAACAGGTTGGGCACCTTCTGCGTGGCGCCGTTGCGGATCTTCTTGCCGAAGGATTCGCTCGAATCGTCCACGGTGGCGCGCACCAGGTCCTCGCGCAGGGCCGCCTGCAGGCGCTGGGCATAGTCCACGAAGGCCGGCGCCACGGGGATCAGGCGCACCTGCTCGGGGGCCAGCCAAGTGGGAAACACCCCGCCGTAGTGCTCCACCAGGAAGGCGATGAAGCGCTCGTGGCTGCCCAACGGCGCGCGGTGGATGATGTGCGGCCGGTGGCGCTGGTTGTCCGCCCCCACGTAGGTGAGGTCGAAGCGCTCGGCCATGATCAGGTCGAGCTGGTTGGTGGAGGCGGTCTCCTCGCGGCCGATGACGTTCTTGATCTGCATGTCGATCTTGGGGCCATAGAAGGCCGCTTCGCCGCGCACCGATTCGAAGGGGAAGTCCAGCTCCTGCATGGCCTCGCTGATGATGCGCTCCGCCTGCTGCCACTGCGCCGGATTGTCCACGTACTTGTCCGAGTTTTCCAGGTCCGGCAGGGACAGGCGCACCCAGTAGTCGGTAATGCCGAACAGGGCATAGTACTTGGCGTGCATGTTCATCACGTCGATGAACTCCTGCTTGCTCTGCTCCGGGGTGCAATAGATGTGGGCGTCGTTGATGCACAGCGCGCGCACCCGTAGCAGCCCGGACAGCTCGCCCGACTGCTCGTAGCGGTAGCACATGCCGTATTCGCTCAGGCGCAGCGGCAGCTCGCGATAGCTGCGCGGCAGGGCCTTGTAGATCATGTGGTGATGGGGGCAGTTCATGGGCTTCAGGTAGAACGCCCCGTCCTCGCCCTGCATGGGCGGAAACATGTCCGCCGCGTAGTACGGCAGGTGCCCGGAGGTGTGGTAGAGCCCCTCGCGGGTGATGTGCGGCGTGGACACACGCTGGTAGCCCGCGCGGAACTCCGTCTCCACGGCCAGCTTTTCCAGCTCTCCGCGAATGGCCTCGCCACGCGGCATGAACAGCGGCAGGCCCTTGCCCACTTCCTCGGAGATGGTGAAGAGGGCCATCTCCGCGCCCAGCTTGCGGTGGTCGCGCTGCCGGGCCAGCTCGCGCCGCTCCCGGAAGGCCCGCAGCCCCTGCTTGTCCAGGAAGGCCAGCCCGTAGATGCGCTGCATCATCTTGTTGGCCTCGTTGCCTTTCCAGTACGCGCCGGCCAGCGTATCCAGGGCAAAGCCGTCGGCCGGCAGCTCGCCGGTCGTCGCCACGTGGGGCCCCTCGCACATGTCCAGGAAGTCCCCGGAGCGATACACGCTGAGCTGGTTCTCGCCCTGGGCCTTGAACTCTTCGGCCATCTCCACCTTGTACTGCCAGCCGTCCGCGCGCATGCGCTGAATCAGGGCGTCGGCGGGAAAGTCCTCCCGCTGGAAAGGCTGGTTGCCCTTGATGATGCGCCGCATGCGCTTTTCCAGCTCCGGCAGGTCGTCCGTGGAGAGCGGCGGGTCCAGGTCGAAATCGTAGAAGAAACCGTTCTCGGTGGGCGGTCCGTAACCCAGCTTGGCATTGGGCCGCAGCTCCAGCACGGCCTGGGCCAGCACGTGAGCCAGCGAATGGCGGATGCGATACAGCAAGGATTCCTGGTCTGCGTTCTTCATGATGTCTGGCGATGTTCTCCAAAGGGCCACGATTGCCATGGCACACCGTGCCGCGCAGGATGCGCGCCACGGGCCGCGGCCGCACGCCGACCGCCATCCGATCCGTTGCGGTACAGCACAATATTCCGCTCAGGCAGGCTGCCGCACGCGGGGCACGGGCATGCCCCATGACAAAAAAGTCTAAGGCGTTGGCGGGGGTGCGTCAACGGCGGACCCAGGGGAGCGTGCACTCCGGCGCTGGGCCACCGCGGCAGCGGCTCCGCTCGTAAGCGGGGACGGCCTGCGCCATGACGGAAACCTGCCGGGTACTCACTCACGCCGACGCTGGC
>JACQHH010000165.1 GCA_016199125.1 Candidatus Lambdaproteobacteria bacterium | reverse complement strand
GGCACCCAGCTCACCATGCGCACCTTCCACATCGGCGGCGCGGCGTCGCAGCGGGCCGAGGTGAGCAAGTGGGAATCCAAGTTCACCGGCACCCTGGACTATGCCGCGGCGCGCGTGGTGCGCAACAGCGATGGGCGCAACATCATCATGAACCGCAAGACCGAGGCCCGCATCCTCGATCCGGACGGGCGCGAGCTGGAATCGCGCACGCTGCCGGTGGGCTCGCTGTTGATGAAGGAATCGGGCACCGCGGTGAAGCAGGGTGAAGAGATCGCCGAGTGGGATCCTTTTGCCGTGCCCATCCTCTCGGACGTGTCCGGCGGCGTGAAGTTCGTGGACATCATCGAGGGCACGACCATGCACGAGCAAATCGACAAGGAATCCGGTCTGTCGCGGCGCGTGATCATGGAGCATCCGGATTCGGACAGCCGTCCGGAAATCTCCATCCGCGATGCCCACGGCCGCACCATCAAGAACATGGAAACGGGCCAGCCGGCGCGCTTCTTCCTGCCGGCCAAGGCCGAGCTGATGGTCGAGGACGGCCACGAGGTGAAGGCGGGCGATACCCTGGCCCGCATTCCGCGGGAAACCCTGAAGAACAAGGACATCACGGGCGGTCTGCCGCGCGTGGCGGAACTGTTCGAGGCGCGCATCCCCAAGGAACCCTCCATCATTTCGGAGATCGACGGGGTCGTGTCCTTCGGCAAGGACGTCAAGCGCAAGCAGAAGGTGATCGTCACGCCGGAGCATGGGGAGTCCAAGGAATATCTCATCCCCCGCGGCAAGCACATCATCGTGCACGAGGGCGAGTATGTGCGCGCGGGCGAGCCCATCGTGGACGGCCCGGCCAACCCGCACGACATCCTGGCCGTGCTGGGCACCAAGGAGCTGCAGAAGTACCTGGTGGACGAGGTGCAGGAGGTCTATCGCCTGCAGGGCGTGGGCATCAACGACAAGCACGTGGAAGTGATCGTGCGGCAGATGCTCAAGCAGGTCAAAGTGACCGACCCGGGCGGCACGACCTTGCTGATCAACGAGAACGTCTCGCGCCACCAGTTCGAGCGCAGCAACCAGGAGGCCATGGAAAATTCGTTGCCCATGGCCACGGCCAAGCCCGTGTTGCAGGGCATCACCAAGGCCGCCCTGAGCACGGAGTCGTTCATCTCCGCCGCGTCCTTCCAGGAGACCACCAAGGTGCTTACGGAAGCCGCCATCAACGGCAAGATCGACACCTTCCGCGGGCTGAAGGAGAACGTGATCCTCGGGCGCCTGATTCCCTCGGGCACCGGCTTCGCCGACTTCAAGGGCGTGAACTACAAGGTGCTGGAGGAAAGCCTGGCGGAAATCGAGGCGCCGCAGCCGTAAGCGTCGCGGCAATTTGCGCCGTATGAGAGACCACCCTGCTCCGGGACCGGCGTGGGGTGGTTTTTTGCGTTCGTGGGCCGGTGCGGACGGAAGACTTTGCGGCGAGAAGCGCGCAAGCAGGCCTGCGCGACGTTGCGCTGGGCTGCGGGCGGAAGCAGGTCTTGTGCGGGGTCGCGGTGTGCCGCGGGAGGAAACAGGCGCCGGAATTCGGTCCCGCGCCGCGTCACGCGGCGGGGCTCAGAATCTGAAGGCGAAGCCCACCTTGAAGGGCGAGCCGTTGATGCCCGCAGCGGCCAGGGGTCGTCCCGCGGAATCGTCAAAGGGGTCGCTGCGCAGCCCCAGGGCCGAGGGAGCCTGGGGGGCAATGACGGTTTTCAGCCCTACGGTGAGGCCGATCAGGGAGCCGATCACGATGCCCAGACCGATGGAGCGTTGGGTCTCCCGGCTCGTGCCGTTGTTGATGAAGGCCAGCCAGCCGCCGATGAGCAGGCCGGTGCCCGCACCCCAGGCGGCGTTGACGGGCAGCATTTCGCGGTCGGTGAGCGCGCGCAACTGAGTCCGCCGGGCGGCCTCGGTCACGCCGCCTTCCTCCGCGGTCAGCGGGGAATCGTCGATGAAGTTGCCGCCCTCTGTCAGGTCTTCCTCCGATGTCCCCAGCACCGCCTCGTCGCCCGTCTGATCCAGGAACAGGTCATCGCCTTCCAGAAAGTCGTCCTGCTCCAGGTCGTCGAACAGGCCCTGGGCGTGCACCACCGGGTTGGTGCCCAGCAGCAGCAGAGCCGCCATGGTCAGCACCAGCAGTTTGGAGAACATAGCCATGGTTTCCGCTTGCGAATTGGTCCGCTTGTGGCGTGGCGCACGGCGGGACCCTGCGCCATGATGGATTTGTCGATGCAAGTCCCATGCATTCGACCGGGTCCGCTCAATTTTCATGGCGGCCCTTGCATCCACCTGATAAAGTGCAAGAATTCTGCCGGACACTGCGCGGTACCCGCCGGGCGCCGGGCTTGGGGCGCGCTGCCCCGCGGACGCGCGGTGTGCGCAGATGATTTTGCGCGTCAGATCAGGATGTTACCAGTGAGCCGCCTGCCCCGCGACGCCGCAGGGCAGGCCGTTGCGGCCACCGTCCCGGCCCCCGGGCGGACGATCCCCGCGGACCCGACCGGGCCCTTCATGCCGACCCATGCTGGCCACGCGCTTGTACATCGTTTACCGACTCATCCGCTCCTATCTGAGCATCGTTTTTCACACCGGAATTGCGCCCAGATTCTGGTGGTACCGCCGGCAGGGCCGCCACGACGAGATTGAGCGCATCACCGCGCGCATCATCCGCGACTGGAGCCACCACCTGTTCGAGTCGTTTGGGTGCCGCGTGGAGATCGAGGGGGCGGAGCTGGTGCCGCTTCAAGGACCGCTGGTGGTGATGTGCAACCACCAGAGCATGTACGACATTCCGCTATTGATGGGCTACCTGGGCCGCGCGCCGGGCTTTGTGGCCAAGCAGGAGCTGTTTCGTATCCCGGCCCTGTCCTACTGGATGCGCGCCATCGGCTCGGTGAGCCTGGACCGCAAGGACCCTCGGGCCGGCCGTGAGCTGTTCGATCAGTTGGGCGCACGCATCCGCCGCGAGGGGCGCTGCTACGTGCTGTTTCCCGAAGGCACGCGCACGCGCGATCCGCTGGGACGTATCGGGCCGTTTCGCCAGGGGGCCGTGCGCCTGGCCACCGAGCACGACATCCCCATTCTGCCGCTGAGCATCGATGGCACGCGGCTGCTGAACGGCAGCGAGGCGCTGCACCGCTCGCGGCCGGGCGACCGCGTGATCCGCGTCCGCGTGGCCCCGCTCATGGCGCCCGTGGGCGCCTCGTCCCTGGCGCGCAAGCGGCTCATGGAAGATTTGCGCGAGATCATCGTGTCCAACTGGGAGCGCATCCGCGTGGATTGGTCCCCGGCCGCGCAGGCGGCCGCGGACGCTCCGCGCATCGGGGCCGCGCGTGATGCGGAAGTTTCCGAGGCCCTTGCCGAGCCGGGCCGGGCGGCGCGCGGCCAGACGTCGCCGTAGCCCAGGCCGGGTCGCGGGGCAGGGGCAGCGTGGCAGCGTCCCTCTCAAGTGCCCCGGCACTTCCGCGCCTCATTTTTCGCTGAAGGAACCTTGTTGCCGCAATTTCCCCCGCACACGGCGCTGGTCGTCGAACCCGACCCCCTCTCGCAGGAACGGTTGCGGCAAATCCTGCACCGCGCCGGCATTGCCCGCGTGCTCGCCGCCGCGTCGGCCCAGGGCGCCAGCATCACGCTGGCGGAAGAGCTGGTGGACCTGGTGCTCACGCGCTGGAAACTGCCCGATGCCCAGGGCCTGCCGCTGCTGCGCACGCTGCGCGGGCGAGGCCGCAATGGGCGCGTGCCGGTGGTCCTGCTGGACGAAGGTCAGCCGCCGGAATCGCGCGTGGCCGCCGTGAAATGGGGCATCGCCGGACGCCTGCCCGATCCGCCCACACTGGACGCCCTGACGGCCGTGCTGCGCACCGTCGGTGACGATCTGCGACGGCGCGCCGCCGCCCGTCCTTAGCCTGCGCATCCCACCCGCCTGGATCGGATGCCCGCACCGCGCCGACCACCCCGCAGGACAGCGACGCGTCCCGCGCGGCCCGCCATGCCGCGCGGGCCCATGCGGTCAGGCGCCGCGGATGGCGCGTGTTGCGCGTCCGCGCAAATGCAGGCATCCTCAAGCAGGGTGCGCGCCATGTGGCTTTGCCCCGCGCGCACCGACCCCGGGACCGCACCAATCCTCCGCGCCGCAGGCGATCGTTCCGCCGAAGACCCGTCCATGTCCGCCACTCCGCCCGGCACCGAGCACGTCAAGGAAGTGATTCTGGTGCGGCCGCGGGGCTTTTGCGCCGGGGTAGACCGCGCCATCGCCATCGTGGAAAAGGCGCTGCAGAAATTCGGCCCGCCGGTCTACGTCAAGCACGCCATCGTGCACAACCGCCACGTGGTGCAGCGCCTGGAGACACTGGGCGCGGTGTTCGTGGAGGAGCTGCACGAGGTGCCGCGGGGAGCGCGCGTGGTCTTTTCCGCGCATGGCGTTGCGCCGTCTGCCCACGCGCAGGGCCAGTCGCGCGAGCTGAGCATCATCGACGCCACCTGCCCTCTGGTCACCAAGGTGCACAT
>JACQHH010000164.1 GCA_016199125.1 Candidatus Lambdaproteobacteria bacterium | reverse complement strand
GCGCTGAGCCGTGGGCCAAGGGGTCCCGGCCGGCGGCGGACGGCCCGTCGGCGCGGGCGCCTACATCAGCCCGGCTTCCCTGAAATATCTGACGGCGCCCTTGTGCAGCGGGGCCGTAAGCCCTTGCAGCATGTCCTTGGCGGTCAGGTCGCGAAAGGCCGGGTGCAGCGCCTTGAACTCTTCCAGGTCGCTGAACACCGCCTTGACCAGGGCGTAGACCACAGCCTCGTCCACCTCGGAGGAGGTGACCAGGGTGGCCTTGACGGCAATGGTGGCCACATCCCGATCGACGCCGCGATACAGTCCGCCGGGCGTCTTGGCGTGCACGTAGTATGGATACCTGGCCACCAGGTTGTCGATGCCCGGGCCTACCAGCGGAATCAGGCGCGCATCCACGGAGAAGAAGATGTCCTTGATGCCGCCGTTGGGATGCCCCACCAGGAAGAAGAAGCCATCGTGCTTGTTGTCCCGCAGGGCGTCGCCCTGCTCCGCCGATTTCAGGCCGCCGGCCAGGGCCAGGTCGTCCGGCGTCAGGTCGATCGCGCTCAGCACGTCCTGGGCCGTGGGCAAGGTGCCCGAGCCCGGATTGCCCATGTTGATGCGCTTGCCGCGGATGTCCGTGAGCTGCCTGATGCCCGCGTCGGCGCGCACGACCAGGATGGCCGTTTCCGGATGGATGGAGAACACCGAGCGCAGCGTGGCCTGCCTGGCGGCGAAGGGCTCAGTGCCGTTCCAGGCCTTCCAGTGCACGTCGGATTGGGCGATGCCGAAGTCCAGCTCGCGGGCGATGACATTCTGCACGTTGTGCACCGAGCCGCCCGTGGATTCCGCCGAGCAGCGGATGCCGTGCTGGGCGCGGCCCTTGTTGACCAGGCGGCAGATGGCCCCGCCGGTGGGATAGTACACGCCCGTGACGCCGCCCGTGCCGATGGTAATGAACTGGGCCGCCTGGCCGCTTTGCGCCAGACCCAACGCCAACGCCAGGGCCAGGCCTGCCGCAACGAGGTGCTTCATGCTTTCTCCCTTCGCCAGATGATGGCCGGCGCCTTTCGAGGACGGTCGACGCGCCTTGCGCGGGATGACCTGTAGTGTTCGGTCAGGAGTCGGGGACTTGGCCCGAGTGCGCGCCCGGATCAAGCAACACGCACACACGCCCGGTGCAGGAAGCGCGCCCGCCGCCGGTTCCGCGGGCGAGCCGGCCCGGCGTCACAGCGTCACGGGGCGCAGCACCATCACGGCGCAATGGGCGTGGCGCACCACGCGCTCGGCATTGGAGCCCAGCACGAAGCGTCCCAGGGTGGAGCGGTTGTGCCCGGCCAGCACGATCAGGTCCGCGCCGAGCTGCTGGGCATAGTCCACGATCTGCTCGTAGATGATCCCCGTGCGCAGCGCCACCTCGTACGTCAGGCCCCGCATGTCGTGGGCGGCGATGTACGCATGGAGCTGCGCCCGCGCATCGCGCTCGATCTTCTCGGCGATGTCCTCAGGAACATACTGCGAGACCATGCCGTAGCCCAGGTCGGGCAGCACGTACAGGATGTGCAGCGAGGCCCCGTGGCTGCGGGCCAGCTCTGCCGCGGTGCCGAACGCGCTTTCGGAGAAGGGCGTGATGTCGGTGGGAAAGACGATCTTCTTGAACATGCGCACTCCGTTGTGCGATGGCCCCCGGGGTGGCAGAGCCCACGGGCGCGGAGCGCCGCGCCTGGCGGTGTGCCGGCGGACGGCAGCGGGCGGCGCTTTCCGCGGCGGATTCGGGAGCCGGGCCGCGCGGTGTGCCGCCGATGTTCATTTCGTAACATAACCCGCTCCCCGCTTGCACGGCCCACGCGCCGGCGAGAGGACCCGGTTGGCGCCGCAGCGGGCGCAACGTCCGCACCCTGTGACGCGTGCGCCGGCTTGTGCTATGAGAAGGCAGCAGGCCCGGCGCGTCCGGGCGACCCCCCAACCGCAGCAGAAGGATCTACGCCCCCATGGACACTCGCGAAAGCCCGGAATTGACCGAATTCCGCATGACCATCCGCGCCTGGCTGGAAAAGCACGCCCCGTCGAAACTCAGCAGCGACCCCTACGATTACCGGGGCCTGGACGGGGCCCTCTTCAGCCACGAGTGGTTCAAGCTGCTGGGGCGCGAGGGCTTCCTGGCCTACAACTGGCCCAAGGAGTACGGGGGCCCCGGCTATTCCAAGGCCCAGCAGCTCGTCTTCGAGGACGAGTTCCGGCGCATGCACGTGCCGCTGCCCTACAGTTTCGGGCTGTCGCTGCTGGCCCCGCCGCTGATGCAGTTCGGCACCGACGCGCAGAAGCGGCGCTTCCTGCCGCCCATCGGCCGGCACGAGGAGATCTGGTGCCAGGGCTATTCGGAGCCCAACGCCGGCTCCGACCTGGCGTCGCTGCAGACCCGCGCCGTGCTGGACGATGCGGGCCGGAACTTCATCGTCAACGGCCAGAAGATCTGGACCTCGGCGGCCAACATGGCCCAGTGGATCTTCCTGCTGGTGCGCACCGACCAGAACGCCCCCAAGCAGAAGGGCATCAGCTTCCTGCTG
>JACQHH010000163.1 GCA_016199125.1 Candidatus Lambdaproteobacteria bacterium | reverse complement strand
CCGCCGGACTTGATCATGTATTTCACGCGATCCACGAAATCCAACGTGCCGTCCGGATTGCGGATGAACATGTCTCCCATGTGGAAATAGCCGCCGCGGAAGTCCTTGCGATTGGTCTCCAGGGCGTTCCAGTAGCCGCTGAAGCAGGTGGGTCCTCGGAATGCCAGCTCGCCCGGCATGCCGTCCTCCACGTCCTCGTCGAGGGCATCCACCAGGCGGAATTCGCACATGGAGTTCTGCATCTTGGAAAGGGACTTGGCCACCACCCCGATGGGGATGAAATTACGGCTGGCCGGAGCCAGGCCGGTTTCCGTGGCGCCGAAAGTGTTGACGTAGGGGGCCTGCAACAGTTGGGTGACCTCGGCAATCTGGTGCAGCGGCACCAGGTCCGCCATGGCGCCGATGAGCTGAATGCCCTTGGGCTTGGCCTTGCGCTGCTTCATCGCCTCGATGACTTGGTCCACCATGCCGGGCATGAGCAGCAGCCACCACAATTGCTCGGTTTCCACGATGTCCACCAGGCGCTCCAGGTTGAGCCCGTCGATGATGAACACCTTGCCGCCGGTGCACAGCAGATGGATGGAGGGCTCCAGCGCGGCCATGTGGAACAGCGGGCTCCACATGGCGCCGGTGAGCCCGGGCCGGAGGTTCATGTCGATGCACATCAGTTGCATGCGGGCCATCTCGGCGCGGTGGGAGATCAGGGCCCCCTTGGGCAGGCCCGTGGTGCCGCTGGTGTAAAGGATCGCCAAGCCGTCGTCGGGCTGCGCGGCGACGGGTACGTCCGCGCTGTCGGCGCCGACCAGACGCGCCTCGTAGTCGTCGCCCAGCTCGATCATGTGCGCCACCCCATGCTTGATGCGGGACAGGGCCGGCCGGTAGCGCGGCGAAACCACCACGGCACTGGGCGTCGTCAACGTGATGCAATGCAGCATCTCGTTGTCGGCCAGACGCCAGTTGAGCGCACAGAGGATGACCCCCAGCTTGGCCGCCGCGAAGGCGGTTTCCAGGTATTCGCTGCGGTTCTCGGAGAAGATGGCGACGCGCTCCCCACGCGTGATGCCCAGCGCCGTCAGCACGTGTGCCAGCCGGTTGACGCGGGCATTGAACTCGGCAAAGGTGTAGCGCCGCTCGCCGTCCACCACCGCGATGGCAGCGGGCTTCATGCGCACCTGCTGGACCAGCAGATGTCCTACAGTCAGCGATCCGGCCTGCATGGCCAGATCGTCGGCCAAGCCGATCCGGCCGGGCTGTGCAGCGTTCCCCATACGATCCTCGTGGATAGTCGGTTCATTCGTTACAGGTCTTCGTCCCCCCGCCGGACATGGCCCTGCCATGACCTGACCCATTCAAGGCAATTCCGGGATCAAGATCAAGCGCCATGTGTCCCGGCCATCCGGCCCGCGGCGGAAACCCCTTGGAACGCACCCGTCGGCGCGTTGCGCGGGGGCGCACATTGCCCCGCGGCGAGCCCTGACGGTAGAGTGGAACATGATGGTGCGACGCCGGGCGGTCGCACGCCGGCCCCGCCAATTCCTTCACCGCGAGGAGTGCTCATGCCCCAACCCGACAAGATTTCGGCCCTGCCCATTGCCGCCGAGGATGCGCTGGGCGAAGACCTGAAGAAATACTTCGCCAAGGCCCAGGAAAAGCTGGGCCTGGTGCCCAACGTGCTCAAGGCCTACACGCTGCGCCAGGAGCGGCTGCGCAATTTCATGACCATGTACAACGAGCTGATGCTCGGCAAGGATTCGGGGCTGAGCAAGCTGGAGCGGGAGATGATCGCCGTGGTGGTCTCCAGTGCCAACCGCTGCTACTACTGCCTGGTGGCCCACGGGCAGGCCGTGCGCCAGTATTCGGAGGATCCGCAGCTCGGCGAAATGCTGGTGATGAATTATCGCGTGGCCAAGCTGTCGGCGCGGCAGCGCGCCATGCTGGACTATGCGTGGCGGCTCACCGCGACCCCCTTCGAAGTCAGCGAGGCCGACCGCAAGGCCCTGCGCGACGTGGGCTTCAGCAACGAGGACATCTTCGACATCACGGAGACGATCGGCTTCTTCAACATGAGCAATCGCATGGCCTACGGGCTGGAGATGATTCCCAACGCCGAATACCACGCCATGAACCGCTAGCCCCGCGGGGGTGGGAGTGCCCCCGCTCGCGGGTGCCGGCGAGACGCGGAGCGGCGGCCCCAGGCGCGGCGCTCAGTCGCGCATGTTGTCGAACTGCAGGGGCATGTCCACCTTGGCTTCGCGCAGCAGGGCGATCACGGCTTGCAGGTCGTCCCGCTTCTTGCCGCTGATGCGCAGCTTGTTCTCCTGGATCGATGCCTGCACCTTCAACTTGCTGTCCTTGACCATCTTCACGAGTTGCCGGGCCAGAGGCGCATCGATGCCCTGGCGCAAGGTGATCGCCTGACGCGCCTCCTTGCCCGTCACGGCCGGCGCCGCGATGGAGAGGCATTTCAGGTCCACGCCACGCTTGACCAGCTTGGACTGCAGCACGTCCAGCATGGCCTTGAGGTGGAATTCCCCCGCGGCGCGCATGGTCACCACGCCCTTATCCAGCTCGTAGCGCGCCCCGGCCTCCTTGAAGTCGAAGCGCGTGCCCACCTCCCGGTTGGCCTGATCCACGGCATTGGTCACTTCCTGCTGATTGACTTCGGAAATCACATCGAAGGTCGGCATGTCCTGGTCGCTCCTGAATCGGTTGAAGGATGGCCTGTGCGGCCGGCCCGTGCCGCGACGGCGCTCAGCCGCGCTGCACGAATTCCACCACGTTGCCGTCGGGATCGCGCACCATGGCGATGGTCACGCCAGGACGCAGCGATTTCTTGGGAAACTCGAAGTGATAGCCCTGGGCCTCGCAGTCGGCGCAGATCTCGTCGAGGTTGGTGACATTGAACGTGAGGTAGCGGAAGCCCAGCTCATGCTCGAGCCCCAACGTACCGGCCGCCGGCACTTTCTTGGGGGCGATCAGCTTGACGAAGCTGTCCCCAAAGTGCAGGCGATGCATGGTGCCGAACCACAGGGGCACCTCCTCCAGTTTTTCCAGGCCCAGCACGCCGTTGTAGAAGGCCAGGCTTTGCTGGATGTCCTTCACGATGATGCCGATATCGACGCAGTTTTTCGCCGGCTTGATGGCCATGATGTTCTCTCCGCACGTGCCGCCGGGCCTAAGCCGCGCGGCACAGGTGTTGGGGGTGGACCGCCGCCATGTGCATGAATTGACCTTCACGCTATAGCGCCCCGGTGCCCTCCAACGCAATCGCCGCCACACGTGCACAGTCTGCGGCACGCGAAGACGCGCCCGCGGCCCGCTTGCCGAACCCCGTGGTCCAGGGGACAATTGATACAAGGATCGGTGGCTGAAGTATGCGCCGGGGGCGGGGGCCGATTGTGCGCGATTTCCAATCTGAGCCCGCGCCTGGACGGCGGCGCGACCGAGGGTCATGACGATCGACCTGCAAGACAACGCACCCCGGACGCCTCCCCTTCCGCCCGCAGGCACGGGCCGCACGTTGCGCGACGTGCCCATGCCCGGCTTCGTCAAACGCCTGGCGCAACGCTTGGCGCTGCTGCCGGGCCAGCCGGACATGGCCTCCGCGCGGCACATCGACCGCCTGCGGCGCACCTGCAACGAGGCCCTGGCCAAGCCCAACAAGATTGGTGGACTGGTGGCCATCGCCCATGTGGCGGACCAGTATGCGGCCATGTCGCCGGCTGAGCGCGGCGTCTTCTTCAACCTGCTGCGCGACGAGTTCGGCGTCAATCCGGCCGAAGTGCACGGGGCCTATGACGCCTACCGCGACGGGGCCGACGAGCCCGGCGCGGCGTTGATTCGCCTCACCAAAGCCCTGGAAAGCCCGCGCCTGCAACTGTTCCGCCTGTTCAACACCATCCCGGCCGGGATCAAGTTCCTGGTGGATCTGCGCGCCGAGCTGCTGCGCCGGCTCAAGGGCGATCCCGGCCTGCGGCCCATGGAGTTCGAGCTCCGGCATCTGCTGGAATCCTGGTTCAACCTGGGTTTCCTGCATCTGGAGCGCATCACCTGGGACAGCCCGGCCGGCCTGCTGGAAAAGCTCATTGCCTACGAGGCGGTCAACGAGATCAGCAACTGGGGCGATCTGAAGCACCGGCTGATTTCCGACCGGGCCTGTTTTGCCTACATCCATCCGGCCATGCCGGGTGAGCCGCTGATTTTCGTGGAGGTGGCGCTGGTGCGAGGCATGCCCGACAACATCCAGCGCCTGCTGGACACGTCGGGGCCGGACCTCCGCCCGGAGGAGGCGGATACGGCTGTGTTCTATGGGATCACCAATGCGCAGGCCGGCCTGCACGGCATTCCGTTGGGCAATCTGCTCATCAAGCACGTCACCCAGCGCCTGCGCGCGCAGTGGCCCAAGCTGGACACTTTTGTCACGCTGTCGCCCCTGCCGCGCTTCCGCCAGGACTTCCTGAACCCGGCCCTGGAGAACGGCGGTCTCGAAGCGTTCTTCGACGAGCAGCAGGCACAGCGGGTGTGCGCCCTGGCCGGCGAGGAGACACTGGGGCGGGCCGTGTGGGCTCTGCTGGAGCGACCCGCCTGGCCGGAGGATCGGGAGGTCCGGGAGGCGCTGCGCGATGGGCTGCTGCGCGCGGCGCGCGCCTATCTGCTGAATGTCCAGCCGCACAATGGGCAGGGCGGCCAGCGCACCGTGATCGGCGGGCGGGCGGCCTGTCCCGTAGCGCACTTCCACGCGGCCAATGGCGCCGTCCTGCAGCGCATCAACTGGCTGGGCGATGTGTCGCCCCGTGGACTGCGGCAGTCGGCGGGCATCATGGTGAACTATCTCTACGACCCGCTGAAGTTCGAATCGCACCAGAACAGCTACATGGCCCATGGGCGCATCGACGCCGGCCGACCGGTGCTCGCTTTGTAGAGCGCAAGGCATCGCGCCTGGGATCGGCTGCGCATGACCCCCTGCCGAGGAGAGACGCTATGCCCCCCCATTGCGATTCGCTGGACGGGCCGGTGGTGACCGCGGCCCGCAAGGCGTTGGACGCCGATGACGTCGAGCTGATCCTGCCCTACGTGCCGCAGAGCGGCGAGGCCGAAGTGCGGGCGGTGTTCGAGCAGGTGCAGCGTGCACGGCGCGACGGCACTGCCGCCCGCGACGTGGCGGAGCGGTATTTCTTCGAGACGGTCGTGCGCATTCACCGCGCCGGCGAAGGCGCGCCCTTTACCGGGCTCAAGCCCGCCGGCCTGGACACGGGACCCGTGATTCCGGTTGCCGAGGAAGCCATCGAGAGCGGCTCGCCGGACCACCTGATCCACCTGCTCAGCGATACGCTGCGCCACGAAATCTCGCAGCGCTTCGCCCATCTCCAGCATTTGCGCGGGCATGCGGGGGATGACGTGGCGGGCGCCCGCGCCTACGTGGAATCGATGCTGGGGCTGCAGGTCTACTCACACCAGCTCTTCCAGGCTATGCACTCCGATCCCCACGAGGGAGCCCACGCGCATCGCCACGGTTGAGCCTGATGCAGGCTAATGCTCGTCGTCCTGTGTCGGCGCGTCGTCGTCGTCACGGCCCAGCAGGCGGTTGAGACGCCCCACCAGACGGTCCAGGGCATTGATGTGCGCCACGGTGCGCCGCCACTCGCGCATGGGCCGCGAGGGATAGCCGTAGTAGACCTCGCCGCTCTTGCCGGCCCTGGTGAGCAGCGACTTGGGCCCCACGGTCACGCGCGGCGGCACGTCCAGGTGCCCCACCACGCCCGACTGGCCGGAAATGGCGAAGTGGTGCCCCACGCGCGTGCTGCCGGCAAAGCCCACCTGCCCCAGCAGCAGCGAATGCTCGCCGATCTGCACGTTGTGCGCGATGTGCACCAGGTTGTCGGTCTTGGTGCCGCCGCCGATGGTCGTGCTCTCGTAGGTGGCGCGGTCGATGGTGTTGCACGCGCCGATCTCCACGTCGTCCCCGATGACCACGTTGCCAAGCTGGGGAATCTTCACGTGGCGATCTTCGTGCTGCAGGAAGCCATAGCCGTCGGAACCGATCACCGTGCCGGCGTGGATGATGACCCGATCCCCCACCCGGCAACCCCAGCCGATGCTGACGTTGGGGTGAATCACGCAGTCGGCCCCCACCGCCGCGCCGTCGCCCAGCACCACGCCGGGATGCAGCTCCGAGCGCTCGCCCACGTGCGTTCCGTCGCCCAGAACGACCAGGGGATGGATGGTGGCGGTGGAGGCAATCGTACAACGCGCGCCGATCACCGCGCGCGGGTCGATGCCCGGCTTGCGCGGGCGGGGGGGCTGCACGTGGGGCGTGAGCTGCACCAGCGTGAGCTGGGGAAACGCCGAGCGGATCACCGCCTTGCCCGGCAGCGCCACGCCTTCCGGCGCCACCAGCGCCGGCACGGGCGAGGCCAGCGCCGCGGCGGCGTGGCGTGCTGTGGCCACGAAGCTGAGATCCCCGGCGCGTGCAGTGTCCAGGCCGCAGACGCGGGTCACCTCCAAGTTGCCGTCGCCCTCGAAGGGCAGGTGCACCAGCTCGGCCAGCTCGAAAATGCGTGCCATGGGCTCCTGCATCGATGGTTGGCGTGCGCGACGTCACACTCGGGGGTCCGGCAACCTTGGCCGCCGCCAGGGCAGGGCCGCTGCTTGGCGTCGATCGCGCTACCCCGCAGCGCCGGCCACGGGCGTTATGCGCGAACGGCCTGCAGGGGAGCATCCCAGCGGCCGATGATCTCATAGGCCTGCTGCATGATGTCGCTGACCACGTCGCCGGCGCGTTTGATCTCGTGAATCAGCGCCGCGCCCTGACCGGAGGGCAGCACCCCGTTTTCCACGTCCCCTTCGATGCGCCCGCGATAGGAGGCCGGCTCGCCCACTTTGCGCAACTGGTGGGGATAGGGCAGGATTTCGCTCTCGCGTCCCTCCCAGGAGGCCGTGAACTTGTTGCGGATCATGCGGTTGGTCTTGCCCGAATGGGCCCGCGAAATCACGGTGCCCTCCTCGTCGATCTCCACGATCTTGTTCTTGTAGTTGTCGTGCCCGCGGGCCTCCACCGTGGTGATGAAGCGCGTGCCCATCCACACGCCGCAGGCGCCAAAGGCCAGCGCGGCCACCAGGCCCCGCCCGTCGACCAGACCGCCGGCCGCCACCACGGGCACCTTGACGGCATCCACTACAGCCGGCACCAGCGCCACGGTGCCCACGCGTCCCACATGGCCCCCGCCGTCGCAGCCCGAGGCGATGATGGCGTCGACGCCGTCGCTGGACAGGCGCACGGCCTGCTTGACGTTGCCCACCACCGACATCACGGTCATGCCCGCGTCGTGGGCGCGCGGCACGATGTCCTTGGGGTTGCCCAGCCCGGAGACCAGCACGGGCACGCGCTCCTCGAAGGTCACCTCGATGTGCGCCTGCACCTGCTCGGTGTAGCCGGCGGTCAGTTGGTCCGTGCCCTCCACCCGGGCGAAGAGGATGTCCACGCCGAAGGGGCGGTCGGTGTGCTGCCGCACGTGGCGGATTTCCTGGCGCAACTGCTCCGGCTCCATGTAGGCCGAGCCGATCATGCCCAGCCCGCCCGCCGCGGAAACCGCTGCCGCCAGTCGCCCGTAGGCCACCTGATACATGCCCGCCTGCAGGATGGGATAGCGGATGCCCAGCATGCGGCACAGCGGATTGTTCTCAAACATGCGTTCCAGATTCATGTCGGCCTGCCACTTGTAATCGCTCCACGCTCTGCACCGCTTGCGCGCGGTGCCCGCTCCTCCCGTCAGCCACCCGGCCCGGATTCACCTTAGCAAGTTGCGCGGGGTTTTTGTCATCCCCGTTCGCGCCCGGGGACAATTTGTGCGATGCATAGAGCCGGTGCGCCTGGCCGGGGGTGCCGCGACGATGCAGCGGAAGCGGCACGTCCGGCGGGCCGGGCGCCGCGGCACGTTTCATCGCGCCAAGTCGCGGCGCTGCCAGCGGTTATCCACGGGGAAGGAGGCACATGACACAAGGCATCAATCTCGTCCGGCCGGCCCTGCTGATGGGCGCCCTGGGCTGCATGCTCTGGACCGGAGCGGCCTGGGGGCAGGTGACTCCCATGTTCGGCGGCACGCTGATCGAGGGCTACGACTTTGCCAAGGACCGGGGCCCCAAGGGCAGCCTGGCCTTCAACAAGGACAAGGGCGAATTCCACGGCTCCTACACGGGCCTGCAGATGCCGCCCGGCCGCCGCGCGGTGTTCGCCTGGCTGCACGACACGGTCAACCAGCGCACCAGATACGTGGGCCCGGTGGGCCTGCTCAAGACGGACACCGGAGGCAAAAACAAGGGCCGCTTCGTGGTCAAGGTGCCCGCGGAATTCCGCGGCGGGAGTTTCGGCACCTTTGAAATTCTGGCCTTCAGCGCCGAGACGACCGAGTTCATCGACGGCCAGGGGGTCAAGCAGACGCCCAGCGAGCCCTCCGGCAGCAAGATGCAACCCGCGCTCAAGCCGGCCTTCTACCTGTTCGGTGCGCTCCCGGGCGCCAAGACGGTGCTGCGCTATTGCGGGCACGGGCAGGACTTCACCTATGCCGCGGCGCCGGACAAGCAGACCTGCTACGACTGACTGTGCGGGCAGAAATATTCTTCCTGCATCGCCGCTGGTCTAGCGGCGCACCAGTAGTGGCAGCACATGCAACTCCTACACAGCGATCAGGGCGGCGGTGGAGCGCAACAGCGCCAGCACCATCCCGCCCGAGCGATTCCCGCCATGCACCCTCCGCCGTTGAGCAAACCCGATTGCCGCGCCGCGCCCGCCCGGGCGGGGCGGAACCTGCCGCGGGGACGGCGGACGCATGCCGCGTTGGCATTCTGCATGCCAATCCTGTGCGTGTTGACCTTGGCGGCGCTGCCCGCAAGCGTCCGCGCCTATCCCCCGGAGTTTCACCAGCTTGCGCTGACCGCCTTCCGGCGCCCCATGCCTGCGCCAACCTTCGACGTGGCGACGCCGAACGGTGCGCTGCTACGCTTGGCGGACTATCGGGGGCGGGTGGTGCTGCTCAGTTTCTGGGCCACTTGGTGCCCGCCCTGCATCCGGGAAATGCCGTCCCTGGAACGGTTGCACCAGTCGTTGCAGGGGCGCGGCCTGGTGGTGCTGGCGGTATCGTTGGACCGGGAAGGCGCGGTCACGGTGCTGCCGTTTGTGCAGCGGCTGGCGCTCACCTTTCCCGTGGCGCTGGACCCGGAGGGCCGGGTGGGCGCCCTGTACGGCGCCGCCGACCTGCCCTCGACGTTTCTCATCGACCGCCAGGGCCGGGTGGTGGCTGCGGCCAAGGGCGGGCGCGACTGGTTCTCGCCCCAGGCGCGCTCTTATGTGGAGGAGCTGCTGGCCGCCGGCGGCTCCTGATGGCCAGCGACAGGGCCGACCCGGCCGCTGCCCACCGCCTCGGCGACCGGGAATGCGGCGAGCATCGGCCACGGCATGGCCGTAACGCACGGATCACCCCATGACGCCGCCCACGCTTACGCCGAGCCGCCAAACGCACGGCACCGCGCCGCGGAACCGGCGCGCCACGTTGGCTGCCTGGCCTGCGGCGCTGGCATTGCAGCTCGCGCTGGCACTGTGCGCGGTTTCGCAGACGAGCGCCGATGCGCCGCCGGGCGCGGCCTTGCCTTCCACGCCTGCCGCGTCATCCGCCCCGCCGCCTGGCGTGTCACCTGCCGCACCAGCGGCCCCCACGGCAGACCCCGTCGTCGCGCGCATCAACGGGCGCGAGCTGCGCCTCTCCGCCGTGTACGCCGTGATCGAGGCGCTGCCCCTGGGCGAACAGATCGAGTTGCGGGAGGGCATCGAGCGTTTCGCCGAATCGCTGATCACCGAGGAGATGCTGTTCCAGGGCGCCCTGGCCAATGACTTCGCAGACGTGCTCGGGCTGCGGGACGAGGTCAAGTCCCTGGTGACCCAACGGCTCATCGAGACGCGTATCCGTGCCCGCATCCAGGTCAGCGCGGAAGAGGTGGCGGCGTTCCATCGCGCCAACCGGGACCTGGTGGAAGGCCGCCACGTGCGCATCAGCCACATCCTGCGCGGCCGCCGGGAGGAGTGCGAGCGCCTGCTGGCGCAGATTCACTCGGCGCAGGACTTTGCGCGGCTGGTTGCCGCGCAGTCCCTGGACGGCGCATCGGTGCCGCGTGGCGGGGACCTGGGCTACGTCATGGCGGAGCCTGGCGCGTTGGGCTTCGAGCCGGAGCTGTTCAAGCTGGGCGTGGGAGAGCTGGGGGTATTCGAATCGTCCCGCGGCTGCCATGTGGTGCGCGTGACGGAGATTCAGGCGCCCGACCCGCCCAGCCCGGCCCAGGTGCAGGCGCTCGTGCGCCCCTACCTGGAACGGCTCCAGGAACAGGCGCTGTTGCGGGACTACCTGCGGGAGCTTGAGGGGCGGGTACGCGTGGAGCGTCACTTCGACAAGCTGCGTTGAAGCGGAGCGTGGGAGGCTCCGCCCCGACCGGGGGGCGCCGCGGGGGTTGGCGAGCCCGGCCGGGTGGGGCAATGCGCATTACCAGCGCCCCGGACCCCACGAGCGGTTCAGGTGGCGCCGGATGTGACGGTTCACTTCGGCCTGCTGTTCGGCATCGAGCGTGGCGTAGAAGGCCGCAACCTTGTCCACCAGCACATTCAGCTCCTCGTCGGAGGCCCGCTGGGTGATGTGCTGCTTGGCGATGGCCTTCACGTTCTCCACGTCCGGCTGCGCCTTGTCGAATTCCGTGCGCAGTTGGTCCATGCCTGCGCGGTGCAGCTCGACGCGCTTGCGGGCAAACGCTTTCACGTCCGCCAGCAGGGCGTCATACGCCGGCCGCTGATCGTCGCGCAGGCGCAGGTCCTCGGCCAGATCCTGCTGAATCCAGTCCATGCGCTGTTCCATATATTCCCCGCTGAATCTGGGGCCGTGGCCCCAGCCGTAGCCGCGATAGCAGCTTTGCAGGCCCAGGCCCAGTCCGCCGATGAGCAGCACGGGCAACGCCACGCGGCGCAGCAGGCGGGACAGTCGTTGGTTCATGGGTTCCTCCTCAAGTGGTGGTGACGATGCGGGGCCCCGGCAGCGGGGCGTCCCGTGCCCTGCGGCCGTCCTCTGCCGCGGGCGTTGAATCCAGCGTAGCGCCGCCATGTTGCGCCGGTTTTTTGCGCGGGTAAGCGTCGGGTAAATTCCTGGGCAGGCACATTACAATTCCTTTACAATTCAGCCCGACGGCGACACACCGCGTTAACGCGCACGTGCAAACATGGGGGCAGTCCATGGCAAAACTCGGTTTCGGTACGCCCATGCCCGCCACGGCCCACAAGACGCTGTTGCTGGTCGATGACGACCGGGAACTGGCCGAACTGCTCACCGACTACCTGCAACGCGAGGGCTACCGGGTGGAAGTGCGCGGCAACGGCCGGGCGGGGCTGGAAGCGGCCCGGACGCTGGGTTGCAACCTGGTGCTGCTGGACATCATGCTGCCCGACCTGGACGGGCTGGAGGTGCTGCGCGCGCTGCGCAAATCGACCGACCTGCCGGTGATCATGCTCACCGCGCGCGGCGAGGACATCGACCGCGTGGTGGGGCTGGAGCTGGGCGCCGACGACTACCTGCCCAAGCCCTTCAATCCGCGCGAGCTGGCGGCGCGCATCAAAGCGGTGCTGCGCCGGGCGGAGGCGGGCGCGGCGACGCGGGAGCAGGACCCGCCGGCCACGCCGCCGGGTGCCGCCGCACCGCTGGAATTCGGCGAGCTTTCCATCGATCCCGAGGGCTACCGGGCGCGCCTGCGGGGCCGCGCGCTGGAACTGACCAGCATCGAATTCGCCCTGCTGCGCGCGCTGGCCGAGGCCCAGGGCCGCGTGCTGAGCCGTGAGGCGCTGCTGGATCGCGTGCAGGGGCGGGAGCTGGAGCTGTTCGACCGCAGCATCGACGTACACATCTCCCACCTGCGCCAGAAGCTGGGCGACGACGCGCGGGCGCCGCGCTTCATCAAGACCGTGCGCTCGGTGGGGTACATGTTCCTGGGCGAGCCGGAACGCTGATCCCCTGGGCGGACGGCCCCGCGCCTCACGCATCGAGCCATGCCATGCCACGCCTGCTGATCGTCAAATTCTACCTGTGGTTCCTGCTGGCGCTCACGCTGACCATCGTGGCGGCGGCCGCCGTGGTGTCGCTGCTGGAGGACCACCGCTGGGGCGAGCGCATGCACGCCTGGGCCACGGCCGAGGTGACCCTGCTGCGCGACCACGTGCAGACGCTGTGGGACGCCGGCATGCCCACGCCCCAGGTGCGCGCGCGGCTGGAGCCCCTGCTGGCCGAACTCAACGTGTCGCTGGCCATTGTCGACGAGTCCGGCCGGGCGCTGCTGGTGCTGCGCCCGCCAGGGGCGCCGCCGGAAAGCGGCGTGATGCCCGGTCTTGCCCAGCGCCAGCGCATCGCGGCCGAGGGCCGGCTGCAGGAGTTCCACCTGCGGCGCAACATGGCCGCGGGCCTGCCCATCCGCCTGCAGGACGGGCAGCGCGGCGTGCTCTATGTGCAGATGCACCGCCCGGGCTGGGCGCGCCGGGGACCGCCGCTGCCGCTGCTGGCGGGGCTGGCCATGGTGCTGCTGGTGGGGCTGGTGCTCTCCTGGCCGCTGGCGCGGCATCTGACGCGGCCCATGCGCAGCATGGCCGCCACCGCCGACGCCCTGGGGCGGGGCGACCTGAGTGCGCGCATCCGCCTGCGGCGCCGCGACGAGCTGGGTCAGCTTGCGGCCAGCCTGAACCGCATGGCGGAAAACCTGCAGCAACTGGTGGAGGGCCACAAGCGCCTGCTGGCCGACATTTCCCACGAGCTGCGCTCGCCCCTGGCGCGTCTGCAGGTGGCGCTGGCACTGGCCCAGGCGGAGTTGCCGGGCGCCAAGGCCGGTGAGGTTGACACCAGTGGCGGCGAGCCGGGCACCGCCACGGCGGGCTACCTGCGCCGCGCCACGCGTCAGGCCGAGGAGATTGACGCACTGATCGGCGAGTTGCTCACCTACTCCCGGCTGGAGCTGGCGCCCTACACCCTCCAGCCGCAGCCCGTGGCGCTGCAAACGCTCGTTCAAGAAGCGCTGGAGCCGCTGGCGCCGGAACTGGCCGCACGCCGGGTGGACGTGACCCAGCGCTGGCCGGAGCCGCCCCTCACGATCTCGGGCGACCGCACGCTGCTGGGCCGTGCGTTGGCCAATGTGCTGCGCAACGCCCTGGCCCATGCCCCGGCCCAGAGCCACATCACCGTGCAGGGCCGCGCTGTCGCGGAGGGCGTCGAGCTCTCCATCGCCGACGAGGGCCCCGGCGTCGCGGCCGGGCAGCGCGAGGCGATCTTCCGCCCCTTCGTGCGCACCGACGCCGCGCGCCAGCGCGACACGGGCGGTGTGGGTCTGGGGCTGGCCATCGTGCGCCGGGCCGTGGAAGCCCACGGTGGGCGTGTGTGGGCCGAGCAGGGGGAGCAGGGGCGCGGCCTGCGCATCCGCATCAGCCTGCCGGCACGACCCGGGGCCGCCCCCGCGGCGGGCGCCGCGGAATAGCCTGCGCCGGTCAGGGGTTGTCCGCGGCGTGTCCCCGCCGGGGATGGGGCTTGGCCAGCTTGGCCAGCCCGGCCAGGTTGCGCTCCAGCTCCGTGCGCTTGCCGCGCAGGATGTCCTTGACCTTCTTCTTGCGCACGAACAGGAAGAACACGCGGGTGTTGTCCACGATGCGCGCCCGCTCGCGGCGCATGAACAGCGCCACACCGGCGGTGGGCGGCAGGCTGAGCAGGTAGAACAGTCCCGCCCGGGGCCCCCAGGCGGACCACACACACAGGGTCTGCCCGCCCCAGAACAGCCCGAAGAACAGCATGCCCAGCGATATCTTGGCCGTATCGTACTGGTAGCGGTCCTTGGAGAAGCGCACGGCCAGCAGCCCGGTCAGCGCGTAGGGAACCGCGGAATTCAGCGCCCCCCAGACGCCCAGGGGAAAGCCCACCAGCAGCATCAGCAGGCTGCGCGCCACGAAGCGGGCGATGGTCACCGGGTCGGTGGCCATGCCCAGCTGGTAGTCGCGCACGCCGAAGCGCCGGCAGAGCCGCTCAAACTGTCGCAGGCTGCGGTCGGCCCAGGCCACCCGCTCGGGATGCTGGGCCCGCAACTGGTTCAGCCGCGACCCGAAGGTCTGCAGGGCCCGGAAGCGCTGACTCAGATTGCGCTTCTGGTACTTGCCCCGGCGCAGGGTGAAGAAGCGCTCCAGCCGCCGCAGCATGTCCTGATCCGACCAGGTCTCGAAATTCAGGGTGGCTTGGCGCAGGGCCTCCCCGATGCGCCCGGTCAGCGCCAGCACGGGTTCTTCCTGTCGCACGCCGCGCGTGGCCGGCGCCGGCTCCACCGCCAGGGGCGCGCCAATGCGGATGAACACGTTGTTGCGGAAGCGCCCGATGTCGCTGAAGTTCAGGCCCACGGGCAGCACCGTCAGCGGCGTCACCCCGCGGGCCAGCGCGCCCAATATCAGGCGCGCGGCGCCGGTCTTCACCGTGCGCATCTTGGGGTCGTTGTGGCTCACTCCCTCCGGAAAGATGAGGATCACGCCCCCGGCAGCCAGCATCTCGTAGCATTTGTCGAACATGTCCCGGTTGCGGGCCATGTCCGCCCCCGCGTCCTGCCGGCGGTAGACGGGTACGGCGCGGATGGTGGCCAGGATCGGCCACAGCAGCGGATTGCGGAACAGCCCGCTGCGCGCCAGGGGATGCACGATGCGCGGCAGTGCGGCCTGTACGATCAGCGCGTCGATCAATGCGCTGGGATGGTTGGCGCACAGCACCACGGCACCGCTGCGCGGCACGTGCTCCAGGCCGTCGATCTCGCAGCGCCGGTAGTGCACCAGCACCACCAGCTTGCAGAAGCGCCGCCACGCCCGCTGCAGCGGCAGCGCCAGCAGCCGCCGGCTGGGCAGGGCCGCAAGGGTTGCGGATTCGGCCATGATCTGTCTCCTGGGGAGTCGCCCAGCGGTCGCCCGGCCGGGCAGGACGCTACGGGCAGCATAGCCCCTTCGGCCCCGGCGCTTCAATCCCGCCGGCCTGGCCAATCGCCGCGACTGGGACCACACCCGGGGCTGGTGCCCGGGCATCGGTCGCCCCCCGTGGCAAGGCCGCGCCGATATGGTAAACCCCATGCTTGATCCGGCGTGCGGGGGCCGACCAAGGCGCGCGCTCGCGGCGTCACCACACATCAGGGAGCGAAGCACATGGCATTGCCGCTGGAAGGAATCAAGGTGCTGGATGTGGCGCAGATCTGGGCCATGCCCGGCGCCGCGCGCTACCTGGCGGATCAGGGCGCGGACGTGATCAAGGTGGAAACCCTGCAGGGCGACGAGGTGCGCCGCCTGCTGACCAAGCCCGCGATCAACAACGAGAGTCGCGCCCACTGGATGCTCAACCGCAACAAGCGCGGCATTGCCCTGGACCTGAAAAGCGACCGGGGCCGCGAGATCCTGCTCCGGCTGGCGCGGGAGGCGGATGTGCTGATCCACAACCTGCGCCTGGGCGCCGACAAGCGCATGGGCATCGACTACGAGGCCGTGCGCAAGATCAACCCGCGCATCATCTACGTGGGCTTCACGGCCTATGGCGACCGGGGGCCGCTGGCGCAGGCCCGCGGCTACGACATGCTGATCCAGGCGGCCGCGGGCGTGCTGGGGCTGCGCAAGGAGCAGGACGGCACGCCCATCGCCTCCGGCGTGTGGTTCACCGATCTCAGCGCCTCCATGCTGGTGGCCTATGCCGTCACGCTGGCGCTGCTGCAGCGCGCCCGCACGGGGGAGGGCCAGCGCATCTCCGGCTCCCTGCTGCAGACCGCACTGGCCCTGCAGGTGGTGGACATGATCCGCCTGCGCGGTCACAAGGATGTGATCGCCGGGGTCGATCCGGCCCTGCAGGCCGTGTTGCGGCCCTATCCCTGCGCCGATGGCAAATTCGTGCAGTGCGTGGTGATCAGCGACAAGGAGTGGCACCTGTTCTGCGAGGCGCTGGGCATCGGGCCCATCGCCGACGACCCGCGTTTCTCCACGGTCGATGCGCGCCTGGCCAACAACGCGGCGCTCCACGCCCTGATTGCCGGGGCGTTCAAGCAGAAGACCGCCGCGGAGTGGGGGCGCATCGCCCTCGAGCAGGACATCCCCATCATGCCCATCATGGGGCAGAACGAGGTGTTCGACTCGGAACAGCCCAATGCGAACGACATGTTTGTGCGCATCGAGCAGCCCGGTGTGGGCACGGCCGAGATGGTCAAGCTGCCTTTTCAGCTCAGCGGCGCCGGCGGCTATGCCTTCCGCCCGGCGCCGAGCCTGGGGCAGCACACGGACGAAGTGCTGGCCGAGCTGGGGCTGACGCGGGAGGAGATCGCCGCGCTGCGTGCCCAAGGCGTGGTGGGCTAGGGGCGCAGCGACGTGCAGGCCGTGTCACCCACGGCGACGCATGCGCGGCCGCCGCCCGCAAAAAACGCCGTCACGGGAGGGGAGAGATGAGCGAACATCTGCACCATGTGCACCTGTTCTGCAGCGACGTGCAGGCCGCCTGCGCCTGGTACCGCGAGAACCTGGGGGCCGAGATCTGTTACGACGGCGAATTCGGCGGGGCACGCAACGTGTTCCTGCGCATTGGCCGCGGGCGGTTGCATCTGTACGATCAGCCTCCGCGGGGCACGCCCGGCGGTGCCGTGCACCACGTGGGCATCCGCACCGATGACCTGAGCGCGTTGGGGGAGCGTCTGCGCGCCAACGGGGTTCCCGTGAGCGGGCAGTTGCGCGATTTCGGTGCGTGGAAGTACCTGATGTGCATGGCCCCGGACAACGTGCTGCTGGAGCTGTTCCAGGTGGACACGACCGACCTGCCGCCGGGCGTGGGCGATTTCTTCAGGGACGATACCGACGCGCCCCGGCGCGCCTGAGCAGGTGACCGCCCGGCGGGCGCGGCGCCGCAGCCGTGGCCCCGGGGGCCTGTCCCGCCTTCACTCAGCTCGCGGAGTCCCATGAGCACCCATGAGCGGATTCCCGTGCATGTCCTGCCCGGGCTGGTGATCGCCCAGTTGCTGGGGGCGGCATTGTGGTTCAGCAGCAGCGCGGCCCTGCCGTCGTTGATGCGTGCCTGGTCGCTCTCGCCCCAGGACATCGGCCTGCTGGTCTCGTCAGTGCAGGCGGGCTTCATCGTGGGCACGTTCACCTTCGCCCTGACGAACCTGGCCGACCGCTTTGCGGCCGGCCGCGTATTCTGTGCGTCGGCGCTGGTGGGCGCCGGGGCGAACCTGGTGTTTGCCTACGGGGCCGTGGGGCTGGGCTCGGCTCTGGTTAGCCGCTTTGTCACAGGCGTGGCGCTGGCCGGCATCTATCCGGTGGGCATGAAGATCGTGGTGAGTTGGTCGCCGCAGACCGTGGGACGTTCGCTGGGCTGGCTGGTGGGGGCTCTCACGCTGGGCACGGGCCTCCCGTTCCTGACGGCCTTTGTCGGCGCGGAATGGCCCTGGCAGCTCGTGCTGGCCTCGGCCTCCGGCGCGGCGGTGATCTCCGGACTGGCCGTGCTGGCCATCGGCAGCGGCCCGCACCTGCTGCCGGCGCGGCGCATGGACCTGCGCATGATGCTGCGGGTGTTTTCCATCGCCGATTACCGCGGGGCGGCGCTGGGCTACTTCGGGCACATGTGGGAGCTGTATGCCTTCTGGGTGCTGGCGCCGCTGCTGATGGCCGCCGCGCTGACGCCCCTGGGCCTGCATCAAGCGGGGTGGGTCAACTTGGGCGCCTTCGGCATCTTCCTCGCGGGCGCGCTGGGCTGCGTGCTGGGCGGGACGATCAGCCTGCACCGGGGCAGCCGCCGCGTGGCGGCCTGGTCGCTGGCGGTCTCCGGCAGCCTCTGTGTGCTGGGGCCGCTGCTGCTGTGGCTGAGCCCCTGGCTGCTGTTGGGGGCGTTGATGGTGTGGGGCGCGCTGGTGGTGTCCGATTCGCCGCAGTTCTCGGCCATGTCCTCGCGGGCCTGCCCGCCGGATTTCGTCGCCACGGCGCTCACCATCCAGAACTGCATCGGCTTCGCCATCACCATCGCATCCATCGAGTTGACCACGCGGCTGTGGGCCGTGTGGGGGCCCTACGTGACCTGGCTGCTCGCGCCCGGTCCGTTGCTGGGACTGGTGCTGCTGCTGCATCCGCGAAATCGCGGCGTCACCGCCTTGGAACATGCGCGGCCGGCGCCCCAGGCCGGCACCTGAGACGAGGCGGGGCGGTGCCCTCCGGTGCGGAGGGCGGCCGCTCGACTATGCGACGCGAGAGGATGCGGGTCGCGGTGGGGTGCCCGGACGCGCCCCGCCTTGGGCCAGGACTAGCGGGAGGCCGACTGCAGGCGCCTGATGCGCTCAGCCAGCGGCGGGTGCGTGGCGAACAGCCGCGCAAAGCCGCCGGCCTTGCCGGAGATCTTGAACGCGGCGATGCTGGCGTGCTCTTCGCGCTGGGCCAGCGCCACGGTGCTCTGCAGGGCTTGCAGGGCGCCGATCATGTTCTCCCGGCCAGCCAGCCGCGCGCCGCCCGCATCCGCGCGGAATTCCCGCAGGCGCGAAAACCAGGCCACCACGATCAGCCCCAGGAAGCTCAGGGCGATCTCCAGCACGATGGTCGTCGCGAACTGCACCATGAAGCGCATCTCGTCGCGCACATTGCTGCTCACGGCGTAGGCGATCACGCGGGCAATGAACATGACGAAGGCGTTGACCACGCCCTGCACCAGGGTCATGGTCACCATGTCGCCGTTGGCGACGTGGCTCACCTCGTGTGCCAGCACACCCTCCACCTGTCCCCGCGACATGCGCGTCACCAGTCCGCTGGAGACGGCCACCAGCGCCCGGCTCGCCGAGGGCCCGGTGGCGAAGGCGTTGGCGTCGGGCGAATTGTAATAGCCTACTTGCGGCATGGCGGGCAGCTCGGCCTTGCGGGCCAGGCGCTGCACGGTCTCCAGCAGCCAGCGTTCGGTGTTGTCCCGCGTGTTGGGATCGATCACCTTCACGCCCATCATCCACTTGGCCATGATGCGCGAGAGGGCCAGGGAGATGAAGGCGCCGCCGAAGCCCCAGATCAGGCAGAAAATTGCCAATTGCGTGTAGTTGATCCCGTAGGGCGTGAT